>CANQLY010000140.1 GCA_947624795.1 uncultured Marinospirillum sp. | reverse complement strand
CCCAGAGCTGTGACGTCAGCTGTGCCAGTCAGGTTGGCAACGGTGTTGGCATCGTAGGTTTTGTTTTCTGCAGTCAGGCCAGTCACATTCAGGTTGGCTTTGCTGATGCTGGCGGTCAGGCCATTGGGAGCGACCAGCGTGTAGTTGCCTGCATCATCACCGGTCAGCGTCAAACCGGTCACCGTCACAGCCTTGTCTTCACCGACATTTTTGTCAGCAAATGCACCCGTAGCAGTGCCTTCCAGGCTCACCTGATCACTGCCCAGAGCTGTGACGTCAGCTGTGCCAGTCAGGTTGGCAACGGTGTTGGCATCGTAGGTTTTGTTTTCTGCAGTCAGACCGGTGATTTCTAAGTTTTTTGCAGTGATTTCAAAGGTTGCAAGGCCGGTATCAACAACAATGTCGTAGCCTGTTTGACCTGAGTGGAACCCATTGACGAGGTTACGAGAACCTGCATTTTTGCTATCAAGGCTGAAGCCATCACCTTGAACGAGACTTGGATCATAAGTGCCATCTGTCACGCTCCATGTCAGATCGAGCAGGCTATTGTCGACCTCGGTCGTGGCATCGTAGGTTTTGGTCGCTGTGGCATTTTCACCACTGGCTACGGTGGCGACTTTCATAAAGTGACGCAGTAGTGGAGCGCTGTGACCTTCATAAATACGCCAAACTTTATTTGAGCCGCCAGTAGTGGATAAATCCCAGTCTGCAAAGGTACTGGCAGTTCGCATCTCAGCGGTGGTTTTACCTTCGCCCTTGCCTGAGTCATTAGTCTGGTTAATAACATTACTATCTACATCGGTTGTGGCAAAAAAACTGTTGGTGATTTCACCTGTTCCATTGCTAGCATACTGACCGATCAGACCACTGCTATCGTTGCCTCCAGTAACACTGCCCGTTGCATAACTGTCCTTGACTGAACCCCAGCTACTCACACCAGCTAAACCGCCAACCTGTGAGTTAGCAGTAACATCTCCGGTGGCATAAGAACTTTCAATGCTGCCGCTGTTATCACCGACTAGCCCACCAACGCTGCTTGTACCCGATACTGCACCGGTTGCATAAACGTCTGATAAGATTGAGCCGCCACTTCCATCGTAACCACTGGCACCAACCAGGCCACCGACCATAAAAGATGTTCCTGTAACGTCTGCTGTGCTATAGGAGCGAGAAAGGCTGGAAGTATTAGAGTTGAGAAAACCGACCAGACCACCCGTTCTGATTGTTCCAGTCACCGTCCCAGACGAGTGTAAGTTTTGCAGAGTTGAACTATTAGCCTGACCAGCCAAAATCCCGGTGTAGCTTGAGCCTGTAACTGTGGCATCAGTGATACCCAGGTTTTTAATGGCGGCATTATTGGTATAGCCGAACAGACCTACATAGTCATGACTGCGATTAATTATCAAATCAGAAACAGTGTGGTTATTGCCATCAAAAGTGCCAGTGAATGTATTGCTTTGGTTACCAATAGGGTTCCATCCTGATTCACTATTTGCGAGGGTTTCACCATTCTTTACTTGTGTGGTGTAGCCATCGGTAGATGAACCTAAATTATTTAATAAAGAAAAATAGTAACCTTGAGTCAATATATTGCTATGGTTAATGTTTTGCAGTTGTGTCCAGTTTGTTATCTCATAAGCATTATCACTTGTACCTAATCCACCTTCAAAAAGTGTAAATGTATCAGGCTTATCCGCCTCTGTCGTAACATCTTTTAGAATTGGTCTTTCATAAACTCCAAACCCCTCTTGTGTTGCATCTGAAAATACCCAAACAGTATCATCCCAATTTTGTGCAGCCAAATCTCTAAGCTCTGCTGTTGTTTTTCCATAGGCTTCACTATCAATCATATTTGCAGAGTTTACTGTTTTATCATAAAATGAGTTGGTGATAGTTCCACCACCATTATAACCTACTAAACCACCGATATTATTACCTGTTCCAGTAACTTCTCCTGTTGCGTAAGAGTTATTTATAGTTGAACTATTAAATAAATATCCAACTAATCCACCTGTCTTAGATATTCCAGTTGTTTTTACTGTAGAATAACTATTGTTAATTGTTGAGTCATTTAGTATTCCTACTAATCCACCTGCAGCTGTACCCCAATCATTATCATCTACTGAAATATTTAAAATGCCAGTTGAGTAGGCGTTTTCAATAGTACTATTTAGTACACCACCAGCTAAAACCCCTCCAAAAATATTGTTGCTTTGTATATTTGCATTAACTACACCTATATTTTTAATAGTGCTATTATCAATATAACCAAATAAACCATTAAACTGATCATCAGGTCTATTTATGAATAAATCTTTAACTGTATGGCCAAGCCCATCAAAATTACCGGCAAATAGAGACTGGTCTGACATGCTCTTAAAGTAGCCAATAGGATTCCAGCCTTTACCATCATTGGCTAAGGTCGCTCCATTTTTTACTTGTATAGTATATCCAGTAGTTGTAGCCCCTAAATCATTTAGCAAGCTAAAAAAGTAGTCTTTTGTAAGAATATTGGCGTTATTTATATTTTGCAGTTGTGTCCAGTTGGTGATGGTGTAGGCGTCTCCATCGACCCCCATACCACCTGCAAAAAGTGTTGTGACTGACTTATCTGCATCTGCTGTAACCTTTGTAAGGTATGGGAGTTCTGCTACTTCATAGCCTGCTACTGTTGCGCCACCGCCTGTTGACCAGCCATCTTTTCCTGCAAAGGCTGCTAAAATTTCAGCTTTGGTTTTACCATAATTAGCGCTATCAGCCATAGTCGCTGTGTTTGTGTCTTTGTCATACCAGGAGTTTGCGATAGTTCCGCCATCAATATTAGCTACTAATCCGCCTACACGATCAGTTCCATTTACATTTCCTGTTGCGTAAGCGTTACTTATGCTTGCCGTTACAACTCCCATCATAGATTTAGCTGAAAGCAGTCCCACTAAACCGCCTACATTATTATCTCCACTTACATTTCCTGTTGCGTAAGCGTTACTTATGCTTGCCGTTGCATCTCCCTCCATAGAATAAGCTGAAAGCTCTCCCACTAAGCCGCCTACATTATTAGCTCCACTTACATTTCCTGTTGCGTAGGCGTTACTTATGCTTATGCTTGCCGTTGCATCTCCATGCATAGCATAAGCTGAAAGTTGTCCCACTAAACCGCCTACATTATCAGTTCCAGTTACATTTCCTGTTGCGTAAGCGTTACTTATGCTTGCCGTTGCAGCAGCTTTAGCTAAAAGTTGTCCCACTAAACCGCCTATATCAGTTGTTCCAGTTACATCTGCAGAAGAGTAAGAGTTTTCGATGTGGTTATCACCCTCTGAGGTGAAGTATCCTACTAGACCACCTATTGATCCATGAGTACCTGTAATTTTTCCTGTAGTATAAGAATTTTCAATTGTTGTATTTTGGGCGTATCCAATCAATATCCCAGCTTGGTAATAAGATTGGATATCAGCATCGACTACTCCGATATTTTTTATGGTGGCGCCATCAGTAATTCCAAAAAGCCCTGTAAGATTATTACTTGTATTATTGATCTTTAAGTTGGAGATGGTGTGGTTATTGCCATCAAAAGTGCCTGAAAAACTATTTGCGTTATTGGTTCCTAAAGGCTTCCATCCGTTTCCAATATTTGCGAGGGTTTCACCATCTTTTACTTGTGTGGCGTAGCCATCGGTAAGTGAACTTAAATTATTTAATAGTGAAAAATAGTAACCTTGAGTTAGGATATTGCTATGATTAATGTTTTGCAGTTGATTCCAGTTGGTGATGGTGTAGGCGTTGCCATCGACACCCATTCCACCTGCAAAAAGCGTAGTGACTCCAGACTTATCCGCATTTTTTGTGGCACTGGTAAGGTAGGGAAGTAGTGTTACTTCATAGCCCGCAACAGCTGCACCGCCAGCGATGGTTGACCAACCGGCCACACCCGAAAGAGATGCTGATATTTCAGCTTTGGTTTTACCATAAGTGGCGCTATCGCCCATAACAGCAGTGTTTTTTTCTTTGTCATAAGAAGAGTTGGTGATAGTTCCATTTGTATTCGAGCCAACTAAGCCGCCAACATCATAAGTACCAGTAACAGAGCCTGATGCATAAGAGTTTTCTATATTTTTGTTAAAATGGCTACCAGCTAACCCACCTATTTGACTACCTGTTCCAGTTACATCCCCTGTAGCATAAGAATTTTTAATATCGCCACTATTTTCACCGATTAAACCACCTATATTGTTAACTCCTGCTACTTTACCTGTAGCATAAGAATTTTCAATATTAGACTGATAATTTTTGCCAACTAACCCACCTGCCATGCTAGGGCCATTAACTTCGCTGGTAGAATAAGAATTTTTAATACTAGAGTTGCTGTTCCATCCAATCAATCCACCAATATTTGCAGAAAAGCCTTCTGTTGCTGAAACTACGCCTGTGGAGTAAGCGTTTTTTATAGCTGTATCTGTAGCACTACCAATTAATCCACCTACAAAGTTTTTTCCACTAATATTAACATTTAATACACCAATGTTTTTAATAGCTGATCCTTTTATATATCCAAAAAGTCCATTAGGGTCGTTGTCATTTTTATTGATATGCAAGTTAGAAATACTATGGCCTAAACCATCAAAATTTCCTTTGAATGCGTTGTCATGTTTCACACCAATTGGTGTCCAGTTATTAGTTCCTGTTAGAGTGATGTTGTTACCAAGCGCGTAATTTTTATTATTATTCTCTAATGTCATAGCTTGCATAGCAGCTGCATCTGTTACTACTGTCCAAGTAATTGCATTTCCATTACTTCCAAGCTTTGTAATGAAATTATCACCAGCTTTTAAGTTAACAGGGGCATTAATATAATAATCAGCTGTATTTCCTGTAGCTACGGCTTTTTGTCCATAAAGAAGTTCAAGTTTTCCATCTGCATGAGATGATGTTATATCTTTGTTTATGAAGATGTCATTTTGAGCGTTTAGAGTGAGTTTTTTATCACTACTCCATGAGATAGTATCATTGACATATATATCACCTTTACCATCTGTGTTTATAGTTCCAGTTACACTTTCTATCTCTACATTTGCAGTTGCTAAGTTTGAAGACAAAGTCGCACCTGTCATATCTCCACCACTTGCAGCTATAGTAAAATCAACTGGATCTATAAGCCATTTGTCAGCTTTAACTCTAAAGCTATCATCCACTTTTACCTTAGCCGCGCTGGTTTCTACAAAACCGCCTTTACCACTAATAGGTGCACTGGCATCTAAAGTACCGGCTACTTGCACTGTGCCGCTTTGCATATCGCCCATTAGCATAATGGTACCGTCTTCACCGCTGGCTAGGG
>CANQLY010000139.1 GCA_947624795.1 uncultured Marinospirillum sp. | reverse complement strand
GGGCGATCGAGTTTATCGCCTTTGCCTTTGCCCTGTAAAAGAAAAACATCCCTAACCAAGCCATTACTTTTACGTAGAAAAAAACGCCCCTTATCACAGGTCATGATACCGGCGGCATCTTGGCCTCTATGTTGCAACACGGTCAGACTGTCAAACAGTAATTGATTTACTGACTCATGAGCCATAATGCCTGCTATTCCACACATGAAGCTTTCACCTATTTTTTTGAATAATCGTCTAAATGCCCAGCGGTCCAGTCGCGAATTTGCTCCATATACGGCATGAATTGCGATTCTTGCCAAATTGGCTGGTTACGCAATTCAGTTAAACTTGCTACTGCAACCAACAATACAACAATCACTAAACCACGAAACAAGCCAAAAAACACACCTAAAAATTTATCGACTGTACCTAAACCAATTTTTTGTATTAGGGTTCCAAAGGCACTAGAAAGCACTTTACTTGCCAAAATAATGACAACAGAAACGGCCACATAAGCCATAGCTAGCTGTATACTAGGCTCTGCAATAATGCCTGCAAAGTGGGGTGCTAATTCAGGGCCAAATAGGCGTGCACCAAACAAAGCAGCCAACCAGCCCACCAAAGAAATGGCTTGCTGTATAAAACCCTTCCAAAAAGCCAATATAATGGATGTAAAAACAATAATAAAAATACCAATATCAATGGCATTCATAGAGCGTCTCCTTAGCAGCTCGCCTTATTAAAATACAGTCAGTTATTACTGCCAGATAAACTACCCTGAACCCGTGCCTCATGCTCAGATACATAACGTGTCAGCAAAGTTTTAAACCCTTGCAACTGCAAAAGTTTGTCTTGGTCTTCTCGCCCCTGCTGCGGATCAAGGTAAGGCCCAACAAATACCACGGTTAAAGCATTTATTTTACGCCAATAAGCAGAATATTGGTTTTTTTCAAGTTCAGCCACAAGGCGTTTAGCATTTGAAGCATCACCAAAGGTTGCTACTTGTATTGTCCAAGCATCCACTCCACCTTCAGGGTTGAGTACTAGTCTTGAATCTGCTGATTTTTTATTGCTAGCTATCGCTTGCTGTTTTTGTTCATCGTTTAAACTAGCAGGCAAGGTGGGCGGCACAGGCACTTCAACAATAGATTTTATGGGTTCAGGAGGCTTGGGTGTAATAATTTTATCAGAAATAGAGATGTCTGGGCGTTTTTCCTCAAGCAGAAACGGTACAAAAATTACTGCCAAAGCAATCAATACCAAAGCACCGAGCAAGCGCTCTTTTAAACCATAGCGCATGGTTAAACTACGCCCTTTTGTAACTGATTTAATGCCTGAGCCAGCGTAAAGAAAGACCCCATGACCAAAACCTCATCATAGCCTGCTGTTAACGCTTGGCTTGCAGTTGCAAAAGCTAGGTTGCCTTGGTCGTCTAAATCTGTGGCTAAAACTTGAGCGCCTAAAGTTTGCAATAAAGCCGTTAGTTTTAGGGCTTTAGCTGCACGGGGCAAAGGTAAGCTTGTCACCACCCAAGCATCGACCCAAGGCAAAAGGGGTAATAAAGTGGCCTCTATGTCTTTATCTGCCATCATTCCTACTAGGCCTAAACGCTTTTTCTTGCCCTGCTCAGCTAGTCTAGCTGCTAAATAGTGCGCGGCTTCTGGGTTGTGTGCTACATCTAACAACCAAGCACCTTCACGTTGCATTCGCCCCATAAGCTTGGCTTTAGCTAACCCTTGTTTAATAACGGGTTCAGTTAAATTAGGGTAAAGTAAAAGCAAAGCTTGAATAGCAGTAGCGGCATTATCGGCAGGCAAAGAAGTGTTAGGTAATTGGGTTAGATTAACGCCTTGTTGCTGGCTATTTAAACCCTGCCAAACCCACAAGCCTTCAGCTTCAACACCACGCTGAAAATCTTTACCTAACTGAAATACAGGGCAATCTAGCTGTTCCGCTAAGTTATAAACACTAGTAGGCAAGTTGCTACTACCCAAAACCACAGGGCGGCCTTGGCGAAAAGTACCGGCCTTTTCTTGGCCTATCACTTCTAAATCTGCCCCTAAATACTCAGCATGGTCTTGCGCCACCGTTACTAGCACGGCTAAATCGGCATCCACAATATTAATGGCATCTAAGCGCCCACCCAAACCCACTTCTAATAACCATAAATCAACACCGGCATCTTGAAAAACTAGCAAGCCCGCTAGGGTTGCAAATTCAAAATAACTGAGAGAAATAGTGCCTTCTAAAGGCGTTAGGCGTGCGGCTTCAATGCGGGAAAAAGCTGCAGTTATTGTGGCATCACTCACCGCTTGGCCATTAATTTTAATGCGTTCATTAAAGTGCAAAAAATGCGGCGAAGTGTAGCTGCCCACACTTAAGCCTTGGGCAAGCGCTAAGGATTCAGTTAGTGCAAGAGTCGAGCCTTTACCATTAGTGCCTGAAAAAACAACAACCTGATGCAAGCGCTGCTCAAAGGTTAAAGGTAAATTCAGGCGCTTTGCTACTGCCCTTACCCTGCCTAACCCCATGTCTATTTCACGGGAATGCAGGTTTTCTAAATGTTTAAGCCAAGCGTCTAGGCTAGTAGAGGCACTTAGCTGTTGTTTAATTATCACGTTTTTTATTCAATAAGCAGCAGGTTGATGCGTCATTTTACGTAACAAACCACCTAGTTTTGTAGGCAATTCATGGCGATGAATAATCATATCAACGGTACCGTGTGATAATAAAAATTCGGCACGTTGAAAGCCTTCAGGCAGTTTTTCACGCACAGTTTGTTCAATAACCCGTGGCCCTGCAAAACCACAAAGCGCAAAAGGCTCAGAAACGTTTAAATCACCTAGCATGGCTAAAGAGGCAGAAACACCACCATAAACCGGGTCGGTTAATACAGAAATATACGGCACACCAGCTTGTTTAAGGCGTTCTAATGCCGCAGAAGTTTTAGCCATTTGCATCAATGAAAACAGCGCTTCTTGCATGCGAGCACCGCCAGATGCAGAAAAACAAACCAGAGGGATGCACTCTTGCAATGCAAGTTCTGCGGCACGAACAAACTTTTCACCCACCACTGAACCCATCGAGCCGCCCATAAAACCAAACTCAAAAGCGACTGCAATAACAGAGATTCCGGTTAATTCACCGCGCATGGCAATTAAGGCATCTTTTTCACCTGTCATGCGCTGAGCAGCCGTTAGGCGGTCTTTATATTTTTTAGAATCACGAAATTTTAAGCGATCCACAGGCTCTAAATCACCAAACAACTCGCTGGTTGTGCCTTCATCTAAAAAGCTTTCTAAACGCTTGCGTGCAGAAATGCGCATGTGGTGATCGCACTTAGGGCAAACGTGTTGGTTACTTTCTAATTCAGGGCGGTAAATAGCTGAAATGCACTTAGGGCAATTACGCCATAAACCTTCTGGCACATTAGCCTTACGGTCACGTGATTCTGAACGAATAATGGATGGAACAATTCGATTTAACCAACTCATAATAAACTCTGTAATCTAAATGTCGTCTTAGCAATCTAACCTAGACATAAGCCTAGGTTAGGATTTAACTAGCGTGGTAATTTATCTAAGGCTTGGCGCATTTCATTTAACACAAGGCTCATTGCTGGCGCAATTTTTTCTGGCTGATCTAAAAATTCAGCAACTTTACTAACCAGCGCACTGCCCACTATAACGCCATCAGAAATAGCACCTAGGGCAGCAGCAGTGGCACCATCACGAATACCAAAACCCACCGCTATGGGCAGCTCTGTAATGCCAGCAAACGCGTTTAGGCGCTCAGCCACTGCAGCCACATCTAAGGTTGCAGAGCCTGTCACGCCTTTAATGGATACATAATATAGGTAACCGGTAGTTGCCGCACAGATTTTTTTAGCTCGCTCAACCGTGGTCGTTGGCGCCAGCAAAAAGATAGAGTCCATCTGCTGAGCCGTTAATAAAGCAGAAAACTCCGCGGCTTCTTCGGGTGGTAAATCAACCACCAGCACACCGTCTAACCCTGCTATAGCCGCTTGGTTAACAAAATTTTCATAACCCAGCGCTTCAATTGGGTTTAAATAACCCATTAGAACCACCGGCGTGGTGCTGTTAGTTTTACGAAACTCAGCCACAATACCTAACACATCAACTAAACGTGTGCCGTGCAATAAAGCCCTTTCATAGGCTTTTTGAATCACAGGGCCATCGGCCATCGGGTCTGAAAAAGGCACACCCAGTTCAATAATATCAGCGCCAGCTTCAACCAAAGCGTGCATATAAACAAGTGTCGCATCGGGCTTAGGGTCGCCAGCGGTAATAAAAGGAATGAGTGCCTTGCGTCCTTGTTCTTTTAAATTAGCAAAGGTGATTTTAATACGGCTCATGCTTTTTCTCCATCAGACGCAGTTAAAGGGTGATGCCTTGCATTTTAGCAACGGTCATGATGTCTTTATCGCCACGGCCAGACAAGTTTACAATTAAGTGTTTATCTGTGCCTAAAGTGGGCGCTAAACGCTTGGCAAAAGCCAAAGCATGGCTTGATTCTAAGGCAGGAATAATGCCTTCAAAAGAACACAAATCACCAAAAGCTTCCATCACTTCATCATCGGTGGCTAACTCATATTTAACACGGCCAACATCTTTTAAATAAGCGTGTTCAGGACCAACGCCTGGGTAATCTAAACCGGCAGAAATGGAATGAGTCGGGGTAATTTGCCCTGCATCGTCTTCCATTAAATAGGTGCGGTTGCCGTGTAATACACCTGGACGGCCTGCATTTAACGGTGCCGCATGGCGACCCGAAGCTATGCCTTCACCGCCTGCTTCAACACCGTACATAGCCACTTCATCATCAGTAATAAAGGGATGGAACAAACCTAAAGCATTAGAACCGCCACCAATACAAGCAATAAGCGCATCGGGTAAACGGCCTATCTGCTTAAGTGATTGCTCACGTGCTTCACGCCCAGCCACTGAGTTAAAATCACGCACTAACATAGGGTAAGGGTGCGGACCGGCAACAGTGCCAATAATGTAGAAGGTATCATCAATGTTAGTCACCCAGTCACGCATGGCTTCGTTCATGGCATCTTTTAAGGTTTTAGAGCCAGACTCTACTGCGATTACTTCAGCGCCTAACAGCTTCATACGGTACACGTTAGGTGCTTGGCGCTGCACGTCTTCTGCGCCCATGTACACTTGGCACTTTAAACCTAAACGTGCCGCAACTGTGGCCGTGGCAACCCCGTGTTGGCCTGCGCCGGTTTCAGCAATAATGCGTTTTTTACCCGAATATTTAGCCAACAAAGCTTGGCCTACGGTGTTGTTAATTTTATGTGCGCCAGTATGGTTTAAATCTTCACGCTTTAGCCAAATTTGTGCTCCACCTAAATGCTTAGACCAACGCTCGGCGTGGTAAAGCGGTGAAGGGC
>CANQLY010000138.1 GCA_947624795.1 uncultured Marinospirillum sp. | reverse complement strand
GCGTTTAGCTACTTTTATTTTGGAATCTGCCAATGCTTGAATTTAAAGCGCCTGAAATTAAAGATCAGCAAGTTAATAAGCAACAAGTTAATAAGCAGAAAATAGCAGCGGCTTTTTCACGAGCGGCTGGCACTTATGATCCAGTAGCCCACTTGCAGCGGGCGGTAGGCAAACAGCTGCTAAAACTGGCCAAAACCCCTTTACAGCAAATGCAGCCTGTAGAAAATTGGTTAGACCTAGGCTGTGGCACCGGTTATTTTTGCCAAACATTAGAAAGCAGATGGCCACAGGCTAAAGGCATAGGTTTAGACCTTGCCCAAGGTATGCTGCAATTTGCCCAAACCCGTTGCCCTAAGGTGCATTATTTATGCGCCGATGCTGAACAATTACCCCTTGCCACCAGCAGCCAAGACCTAGTGTTTAGCAGCCTAGCTTTACAGTGGTGTTCTAATTTAAGCGGTGTTTTAAATGAAGTTAAGCGAGTACTTAAGCCTAGTGGTTTGTTTTTGTTTAGCAGCGTGGCCGAAGGCTCTTTGTTTGAATTAAACCAAAGCTGGCAAGCGGTTGATTCAACTCAGCATGTAAACAATTTCCGCCCCTTTAAGGCCTATCAAACACTGCTAGAAAAAAGCGATTTAGAGCTTATTCAAGCCCAAAACTTAAAGCACACCTGCTATTACCAAAAAGTGCAGCATTTAACCCAAGAGCTTAAAAAGCTGGGTGCAGATTCTATTCAAACCGGCAGAAATTCTGGGCTAATGGGGCGTAACAGTTTACAACGCCTGCTAAAAAGCTATGAAAGTTACCGCCAGCCCGAAGGCTTACCGGCTAGTTGGCAAATTGTTTATGGTGTTTTAAGAAATAACGAGCATTAAAAAAATGAAACAGGCTTATTTTATTACGGGTACCGATACCGATGCAGGCAAAACAACGGTTGCAGCGGCGTTTTTGTATGCAGCAATGCAAAAAGGATTAACCACCTTAGCAATGAAGCCGGTTGCCTCTGGTTGTGAATTAACCGTAGCAGGTCTGCGCAATGCCGATGCACTGGCTTTAATGGCACAAAGCAGCCTTCAGCGCCCTTATCAAGAAGTTAACCCCTATGCGTTTGCGCCGGCCATAGCGCCTCACCTTGCAGCAAAAGCAGCAGGCAAAGGTATTCAGCTAGATGAATTAATCACAGCAGCGCAGGCTATTTTAGATCAGCCAGCAGCCTTTACTTTAATTGAAGGGGCGGGCGGTTGGCGGGTACCTATTTCAGACAAAGCATATTTATCTGACTTAGCCAAAGCTTTAAAATTACCCGTTATTTTAGTGGTGGGAATAAAGCTGGGTTGCATTAACCATGCGCTTTTAACCGCCGAAGCAATACGAAATGATGGTTTAGAAATTGCAGGCTGGGTGGCTAATCAGGGTGACCCTAATTGTGCAGGCTGGGACGCAATGATTGCTAGCTTAAAACAACAAATGCCTGCTCCATGTTTAGGGGAAATCCCCTATTTGGAACAGGCATCAGTCGAGGCAGTAGCTAGCTATTTATTGACTAGCTTTCTACTTCGTCCGCCGGAGCGTAAGAGCCATCTTCACGGTGGCGTTCACTGCCGGTAATAGCAGGGTAAAAAACACACGCCAAAGTCATGGTTTTGCTGGCTCTTAGCAGGTGTTGGTCGTGCTTATTTAACACATACACATCGCCTGGCTTAATCGGCCAAATTTTACCATCGGCAAGGGTTTCAACTTCGCCTTCACCTTCAATGCAATAAACGGTTTCTAGGTGGTGCTTATAATGAATCGGCGTTTCAGTATCGGCATAAATGCGGGTGATATGAAACGAATAGTTCATTTTATCTTCGGCTAAAACTAAGCGGGTTGAATCCCAGTTACCGCCTTCAGCGGTAACCATACGGCCTTCTTTACGTGCTTCTTCTAAGTTTCTTACAAACATACATTAAAATCCTTAGGCAGTTTTTTTAACTTGATCAGCAGCTAACTTTTCTGTTTGACGCTTAACCGCTGCTTCTAAAATATCTAAACCTGCATTTAGCTCGTCATCAGTAATCAATAAAGGGCATAAGCATTTAATGACTTGGCCAGCAGGACCACAGGTTTCAATGACTAAACCTTGTTCAAAGCATTCAGTCACTATTGCATCGGCTAGTTTGCCATCAACAATGTCTAAACCACGCATTAAGCCACGGCCACGCTCTTGGGCTTCAATGCCCACTTCTTGGTAAGCACGCGCTAACTGCTTGAAGCGGTATTCAACAATGGTACCTTTGCGGGTCACTTCTTTGGCTAAATCATCATTCGCCCAGTATTCACGCATGGCAACCGTTGATGTCACAAAGGCTAAGTTATTACCACGGAAAGTACCATTGTATTCGCCCGGCTTCCACTGGTCTAACTCAGGCTTCATAAATACCGCAGCAAAAGGCAAGCCATAGCCAGATAAAGATTTAGATGTCGTCACAATATCAGGTGAAATATTGGCATGTTCAAAACTAAAGTATTTACCAGTACGGCCACAACCGGTTTGAATATCATCAATAATCAGTAAAATACCGTGCTTTTTACAGATTTTATCAATGCCTTCTAACCATTCAATGGAAGCAACATTAATACCGCCTTCACCTTGCACTGTTTCAAGCAAAATAGCTGCAGGTAAATCAACGCCACTTGAATTATCAGTCAGGGTTTTTTCAAGGAAAGCTAAGCTAGAAGAATCACCTTCCATGTAACCGCAGTAGGGCATAAAAGAAACGCCCTGCGTTGGCATAGCAGCGGCATGGCGAAACTTACTATTAGCCGTTGCTGCTAAAGCGCCTAGGGTTACACCGTGAAAAGCGTTAGTAAAAGAAACCACGTTAGTACGGCCTGTGGCGTTACGTGCAATTCTTAAAGCTGCTTCAATGGCGTTAGTACCCGTTGGGCCACAAAACTGCACTACGTATTCTAAACCACGGGGTTTAAAAATAAGCGACTCTAAGGTTTCTAGAAATTCACGCTTTGCCGTTGTCCACATATCTAAACCGTGGGTTAGGCCGTCGTCCATCATGTAATCAAGCAATACTTTTTTAAGCTTCGGGTTGTTGTGGCCATAGTTTAATGTGCCAGCACCGGCTAAAAAGTCGATGTATTCTTTGTTGTTTTCATCGTAAAGCGTTGCGCCACGGGCACGGGTAAATACAGTTGGAAAAGAACGGCTATAAGTACGTACTTCTGATTCTAAACGTTCTAATGATTCTGAATTTACATGTGGGGTTGTCATTTGTTTACCTATCGTATCAATGAATTAAAAAGGACCAATTTTTACCAAAACTTCTTGCTCGTGATTACCACCTAGCTGTTGGCTAGTAAAAAAAACCTCATCAACGAGTTGGGCAGCATGTTCCTTAGCAAAGCTACGAAACAGGCCCCAAGAAGCTTGGTTGTCCGGCGTTATAGTGGTTTCTAAAAACTCAACTTGGCTGCAAGCTTCACGCTTTAGCACTTCATCAATTAGTTGCTTAGCCATACCTTGGCCGCGCAATAAATCACCTACGGCAACCTGCCATAAAAAAAAGGTATTGGGCGAGCTTGGTTTAATGTAGCCAGAAAGGAAAGCAGCCACTTGGCCGTCGACTTCAGCCACCACACAGGTTTCAGCAAAGTGGGTAGATTGCAGTAAATAAAGGTAAGTTGAATTAAGATCAAGAGGGGGGCAATTCTCAATAAGCTGATGAATTGCTACGCCATCATTGGCATTAGGTTTTCTAATCTTCAGATTTTTAGAAGGCATAAAAGCTTGGGTCTCTGTCTAAGATGCCAACAAGGATAACAGTTCAAGCTTAAAAATCAATTGTTTATTTATCAAATGGATGCTTTTTGATAATTTATAATTATACTACTTAGGTCTAAGCTTTTTAGATTTAAGCTTTGCTTTCACTTTTAAATACTGATTTTCTGCCAACGCCTAAGCTGCCAAACCTTAATAAATACAGCTGAATTAATGGCTCGATAAACCAGCTGGGCTAGCCAAATACCTAATAACCCGCCTTCTAAATGAATACCTAAAAACCAAGCACTCGGAAGAAAAATGAGCCACTGCATAAAGAGGCTGATTTGCATAACCGACCTATGAGCGCCAGCACCCTGCAAAGCTTGGTTAAAAACTAAAGCAGCCGAATCTAGGGTAATCATTATGCCGGTTAGCATTAAAGGGATTCTTCCTAGTTCAATTAAGCTTTCTTGGTGTAAAAACAAGCTAAGAATGGCTTCAGGTACAAGCAACATAGGTAAACCTAAAACGGCCAGTATAACGACTGCTAGGCGCATACCTGCCCAACCCCAGCCGTGCGCTTCTTCGTGTTTTTGTTCACCTAAGCTGTGGCTAACCAAGGTCATGGCTGCCATGCCTAAACCCACACCGGGTAAGATTAATAATAGCGACAGGTGTACTAATACATGGCCCACCGCAACGCTGGCAGTGCTTATTTGCCCTAAAAACCAAAATAAAATAGCGTAGCTAACGGCAAATAAAAATTGCTGCAAAGAATTAGGGCCGGCAAGGCGCAGGATTTGCCAAAGTAAGCTAAGGCTAGGTAATTTAACAAGAAAGCCACTGGGTCGAGCATGTTGCCAAGTAAGCCAACCCCAAACCAAAGCGCCAGCAGTAATGGAAAGGCTGGTTCCTAAAGCAGCGCCGGTAGCGCCCAAGGCTTGCACACCCAAACCACCATGAATCAGCCAAACACTGAGTAAAATATTTAAGGCATGGGTAAAAATAATAATGCGCAAATACAGGCCAGTTTTTTGAATGCCGTGCCAATAGCCCCTAAAGCACAGGGTTAGCGCAATGGGCAGAAGGGCAATCACCCGCCACTGAAAATAGTCATTCGCTACGGCTTGCACTAAAGGGGTTGGGTTAATGAGTGCGATCAGCAGACTGGCTTTAAACCAGCCCAGTAAAGTGAGTGGCAGAGTCACCAACACCGCCAGCAAGATAGCAGCATTCAGCGGCAAGGCGCGAATCGTGAATTGCCTTGCCCCGTTACGCCGTGCTACCTGTGACTGCACGCCCGAACTTAAACCCGCAATCACCGCAGATAACATAAAAATAGCGTAGCCACCCACCCCCACGCCCGCTAATACCGTTTCACCTAAACTGCCCACTAAAATAGCATCGACCAAGTTAAGCAAACTCTGGCTTAGCATCCCACCCATAATGGGCAGGGCTAAGGCCAGAATTCTTTGTGTGCGCTGCTGTGGCATGGTGTACTAGCAGCTAACTAGGTTTGGTCAGGGTCATAGCTAAGCGCAGGCATTAACCAGTGTTCTAAAGTATCGGCAGCCATGCCTTTATGCTCAGCGGCTGATTCCACTTGGTCACGGGTAATTTTACCCAAGTTAAAATACTTGCTGCTAGGGTGAGCAAAGTACCAGC
>CANQLY010000137.1 GCA_947624795.1 uncultured Marinospirillum sp. | reverse complement strand
AGTTTGATGTGAGTAGTTAAATCGCCCGTGGCTAGCTGCTCTATACCCTTACGCAACTCGGTAATGGATTGCATAACCGATAAGTAAAAAGAGATAAAGATATAAATAATGCCTAGTAGCACAAGCAACATAACTGTAAGCGTAAGGGTTCGAATAAGTTTGTAATCGGCGATACGCTCGGTTAATAAGCCATCAAGGGAAGGTGCAACTAGATCAAATAAATGAAATACGTTGTCGATTGTTTGAGTTGCTTGGTTAAAAAACACATCTAAGTTAGCCGTTACTTCATCTTTTTCCAGCATATTTCTTAGGCTAGTGTTATAAGTGCTGGTTGCAAGAAACATTTTATCGGCGGGCTGTTGTAAGCGACTGGTTAAGCTAGGGTTCTCATCCAATACAGCTTGTATACCACGTAATAGGTTTTTTTCTGCCTCAGCTATACGTTGCGAAGCACCTAAAAGGCGCTGCCAGCTCTCTGGTGTAAACCTGCCTTCAACAATAATAGCTGAACCTAGCGCACGCGATTGGCCGGTATCTTCTGCAAGTTTAGGTAAATGGTTCACTAGCGTATCAACTAGGTAATAGGTGTCCATTTTAGATGCCAAAATAAGATTGGAAGTATTGGCAAGGTGGTGAATAAATTCCAGCATACTAGCAATCAGCACGGTATGGCGTTGAAAACTTTGTGCTTGGCTAAGGCTGTTAAATCCTTGCTTTATCGCCAACCAATCACGCTCTAAGCTAGCAAAACGACTTCCTGTTTCAAGGCGTAAGCTATAACGTTGGTCTAGCTGCTGTAATTTAACCAAGGCTTGGTCAATATTAGCGGCTTGTTTAGTCAACTCGTCACGCAAGCGATTATCACCGCCCAGTATTGCTGCCGACATGCCCCGATGTTGTTGCATGGGTTGAATGATTTCACGCAGCTGAGCTATGTATTCAATGCCTGGGCGCTCTTGCTCCATAAAGTTAATGCGCTCGTTTACTTCCTGAATAAGCAGATAACCCAACAGCAAGAGCGGCACAAGAAACAAGGTACCAATCAATAAAAACTTATGTGGATAGCGCAAACGGTTTAATAGTGCGACACCTAGTGCAAACATAGCCTTCATGACAACTTCTTCTTATCAACAAAACACCCAAAAAATTACTTCCAGTTACTTATTGTAAACAATCTACTCGGTAAAGTATTGAACTTTTTTGTTGAAGGCTAGAAGGGAGCCAGTTAAACACATAACTGGTCTTCGGCTTCATCAACCATTGCTCTGAATAGAGCGAAGATTTAATTCACCAGAAACTGATAACGGGCTTTGTTAGCAAAACTCACCATCGCTTGTTCAGTTTTCATATAAAACCCCTTACATATCCATACTTCCAAGAATATGGATACGCTAAATAAGAGTCAGAGTTTTTGTTGCAAAAAGGCTCAGGGCTTATAAAAACTTGAATTAGTACTAAAATCAAGTACCATAATTCTTATGAAGAAAAAACATCGGAAGATACTAGAGGCTATCTTCCTGCGCCCAACAAGTGCCAATATCCAATGGCGTGATATTGAATCACTTTTTACTGCTTTAGGTGCAGAAATAAGTGAAAGAGAAGGTAGTCGAATTGCCGTAGTACTTTTTGGTGAAATTCGTATTTTTCATCGTCCTCATCCTAGCCCTAATACTGATAAAGGTGCTGTAGCAAGTATTAGAAATTGGTTAAAACAGTACGGAGTATGCCCATGAATACTATGGAATTTGATGGTTATCATGCAAAAATTGAATACGACTCAGATATAGACATGTTTCGAGGTGAAATTTTAGGTTTAAATGGCAGTGCTGATTTCTACGGCTCTACGCCAAAAGAATTAAAAACTGAGTTTAAAAACTCTTTAACTGTTTTCTTAGAAGTTTGCCGTGAAAAAAATATTGAGCCTAGGCGTCATTACTCTGGTAAGTTCAATCTTCGTATTCCTGCTGACTTGCACGAAAAAATTGCAATTGCAGCTCAAGCATCAGGAAAAAGTATTAACACGCTTGCGCAAGAAGCATTAATTCAAGTTGTTCAATAAAACCGCAATTCGTTGTATTAATTTTCTATTCTAAAGGACAAGCATCAGCCCATTCCTTACTCGCTGGGCCAACCACACACTAGCCATCTTTGCGCAAAGCCAAACGGGAATAAGTTATGGCTAGTGCACGTTTAGAGATTAGGCTAGATGAAGAAGCAAAAGCTAGAGTTGAAAAAGCTAAAAAAGCATTAATTGAGGCTGCCAAATTAACTAAATAACCACTTGATCAAACAACTTTTTCTTCTCTACTTTCTTTTGTATTTTCTTGTGTATTAAACCATGCCAATTTGTCATGCAGTGCCACTACTTCGCCGACAATAATAATCGCCGGTGCGGGTAATTGTGCAATCGCTTGTTTAGCGACTATGTCATCTAACCTGCCAGTTAAAACCCTTTGTTGGAGTGTGCTGCCTTGTGAAACTAAGGCTATGGGCGTGCTGGCAGGTTTGCCCTTTTCTACTAGGCCAGCAACCAGAAGTTCTAAGGTGTGTAGCCCCATGTAAAACACCAAGGTTTGATTAGGCGCTATCATTTCAGCAAAGTTTAAATCGCTGGTACGGTTTTTTAATTGTCCAGTAATAAGCTTGACCGATTGGGCATAATCTCGGTGGGTTAAGGGAATACCCGCATAAGCAGAACAGGCATTGGCGGCAGTAATTCCCGGTACGACTTGAAAAGGTACGCCAGCGGCTTTTAGCTCTTCTAGCTCTTCACCACCCCGCCCAAACACAAAAGGGTCGCCGCCTTTTAAGCGCACTACTCTTTGCCCTGCTAAGGCTTTTTCAACTAATAAACGGTTAATATCTGGCTGAGGTACAGCATGATTATCACGTTTTTTGCCGACATAAATCAGCTCGGCATCTCGGCGGCATAAATCTAACACCTCAGCCGACACCAGCCGATCATAAAGCACTACATCGGCCTGCTGCATTAAGCGTAAAGCTTTAAAGGTTAATAGTTCTGGGTCGCCTGGCCCAGCGCCCACTAAATACACTTCGCCTACGGGCTGACTGGTATCACTGGCATCTAGCTGCTGCTGTAAGAGTTTTTCAGCTTCTGGCATTTGTCCGTTAAAAACCCTTTCGGCAACACTGCCTTGAAAAGCCGTTTCCCAAAATTTGCGCCTTTGGTTGATATCGCTAAAACGTGTTTTTACAGCATTACGAAAACGCGCTGCTAGCTGGCCTAAATCACTGTAGCGGGTGGGAATAATACTTTCTAACTTAGCTCTTAATAAACGTGCTAAAACCGGTGCTTTACCGCTAGAAGAAATGCCAATCACCACGGGCGAACGGTCAACGATGGCAGGCACAATAAAGCTGCATAAAGCAGGGTTATCCACCACGTTAACGGGTAAGTTTCTTGCTACACAATCGGCATGAACCTGCTGGTTCACAGCTTCATCATCGGTAGCAGCCACCACCAACACTACGCCTTCTAGCTGGTCTTTATGGTAATCATTTGCTACTAACTTGCCTTGGCTAGCAGCTAATAATTCTTCTAGCTCAGGGTGAACTTCATGGCTAACTACTTGCAACCTAGCGCCAGCACGCACTAATAAACGTGCTTTACGCAAGCCCACTTCACCGCCACCAATTAATAACACAGGGCGGTTTTTTAAGTTAAAAAATAAGGGTAGGTAATCCATGCTTAGCCTTCCACCGCAATAAGCCTAGCGGCTGAATGCAAACCACATTCCCGTGTTTCAGGGTTTTCCCACCACCAACGACCTGAGCGTGGGTCATCTTCTGGCTGAACCGCACGTGTACAAGGCGCACAGCCAATGCTTGGATAATGGCTATCGTGCAGGCTGTTATAAGGTAATTTTAAGGCGTGAATCACTGCCCAAACTTCGGCTTCGCTCCAATCAAATAAAGGGCTAAGCTTTTGCAAACCGTTGGCGGCATCCCACTGGCTGTAGTCTAAAGCTTCACGGGTTACCGATTGCTCGCGTCTTAGCCCAGTAATCCAAGCTGTTTTACCTTTTAACGCACGGCGTAAAGGCTCTAACTTGCGCACTTGGCAGCAGCTTTGGCGTAACTCTTGAGTGCGATAAAAAGCATTCACACCTTCTTTAGTGACCCAACCTTGCAGCTGTTCATTGTTGGGGTAATAAATTTTAATGTTCAGCTGCGGCCACTTAGTTTGTACCTTGGCTAACAAAGTCAGGGTTTCTTCTGGCAAGCGCCCTGTATCCAATACAAATTGCTGAATGCTTGGTTGCTTATCGGTAGTTAAATAATTACCAATTAAGCCAGTGAGCAAAGCATCTTCTGCACCCAAACTGTTGGCAAAGGTTAAGCCTTCACCATAGTCAGCAAGGGCTGTTTTTAAGCGTTCCAGCGTGATGTGAAGTTTTTGCTCGAGTGTAGGTGTTAAAGGTTGGCTAGGCTGTTCTTCAGGTGCAGCTAAAAAATCTTCAAGCGAAGTCACTTGCAACCTCCTTTTTTAAAGGTTGCTGATAACTCACACCCACTTCAACAAAGGCGGCTAAATCTTCTGCTTTAAAGCGTTCTTCTGGAATATCAAACGCATCAAAACCACAACTTTCTAAATGCGCTAAGCGGTCACGCGCCACTTCCCCTACTGCTCTTAATTCGCCTTTAAAACCTGCACGGCGTAATAAACGCGCTTGGCTAAAACCTCGCCCATCACGAAACACCAAAAATTCTATGGCAATTAAAGCCAGCTTGCCTAAGTAAGGCAGCAGTAACTCATGGTCTTGTTCAGTCGTTAAAGAAGCACCTAGTTTTTTAGCTGCACCTAGTTGTACTAAAGTTTCTGGTGCAACTTCGGCTAGCTTTTCTGCTGGAATCACAAGGGCTTGGTTGCACTGCCAAGCATCTTGGGTTTGAATTTGTCGATTTATAATTAATGGCATTTTTTTCACTCCTAAAGCCTAGTGATAAACGGCTTCTTTAAAGGGTTGAATACCCAACCTATCTACGGCTTGAATAAAGCTTTCATCGGCTTTGCGCACTGCAAGGTAGGTCGCCAAAATGGTTTTAAGCGTGTCAGCTACAGCCTCGGCTGGCACGGCTCTACCTAACACCTTGCCCAAACGGGCTTCTTCAGTCGCAGAACCGCCCAAGGTAATTTGGTACCAGTCTTCGCCTTTTTTATCGACACCTAAAATACCAATATGCCCAATATGGTGATGGGCACAGGCATTAATACAGCCAGATATATTCAGCTGAATATCGCCTAAATCGTAGAGGTAATCTAAATCATCAAAAGCTTGGTTAATCTGCTCATTAATATTCAGCGTTTTAGCATTTGCTAGCGCACAAAAGTCCCAACCGGGGCAAACAATGCTATCGGTCAGGGTATTAATATTGGCTCTGGCTAAATTGGCAGCCACTAAGCCCTGCCAAACTGC
>CANQLY010000136.1 GCA_947624795.1 uncultured Marinospirillum sp. | reverse complement strand
AAAGTAGGTCATCGTCAGGCACTTATAAAATAAACCCCTAGCCAAACGGCTGGGGGTTTTTTTATGCCCAGAATTTAATTAAAAAGCTTAGCCAAAGTGTTTAGTTAGAAAAGCAATAAAAATAACAATAAAAAAAAGCCTAAGTTTGATTCATCTGTTAAAATCCAAATCTCTATTAGTCTAGTTAGAAATACAAATCTGAGGTTCCAAGATGATTCGACGCAATCCTAACGGCGACATGCCACAAATACACCCGGGTGCCTATGTAGATAACACTGCAATTATTTGCGGCAAAGTTATTATTGAAGACAATGTATTTGTAGGCCCTTATGCTGTCATTCGTGCCGATGAAACCGATGCAAATGGTGAAATGGAACCAATTATAATTAGAGCCAATTCTAATATTCAAGACGGTGTGGTTATTCACTCTAAAGATGGTGGCTTGGTCGATATAGGTGAATGCACCTCGATTGCTCACCGTTCGATTATTCACGGGCCATGCAAAATAGGTAATAATGTATTTATTGGCTTTAATAGTGTAATTTTTAACTGTGAGATAGGCGATGGTTGCGCTGTACGCCATAACGCTGTGATTGATGGTTGCGACTTGCCTGCTGGCTTCTATGTCCCTTCTACTATGCAGCTTAGTAAGGGCTCCTGCTTAGACAAAGTGCCCCGTGTTAAAGCATCTGAGAGTGAATTTTCAGAGCAGGTAGTGACCACTAATAATAATTTAGTAAAAGGCTACAAAGCATTGAGTAATGAATTTTAGATTTTTAATCTAACAAAAAAGGGGTGCTGAATAGAATCAGTACCCCTTTATTTTTTAATGCAGTTGTAAATTAAAGGACAGGTCATGTTTCTTACCCTTGCTAATATAATTTTACCTGTTTTTTTGATTATTGCTGTAGGGGCTTTTTATTCCTACCAATTCAAGCCTGATATTCGCTGGGTTAATAAGCTAAATATGGATGTGTTTATTCCAGCCCTTATTTTTTCAGTGCTTTCAAGCAGCGACTTTCAGCTGATAAATTATCTGCACCTAGCTTTGGGCGTGGTGGTGGTGGTGCTAGGTTCTGGTCTTATTTTATGGCCATTAGTTAAGCCATTAAAGGTGAGTGCTAAAACTTTTTTACCGCCCATGATGTTTAACAACACTGGTAATATGGGCATTCCTTTACTAGTGTTGGCCTTTGGTGAAGCAGCTTTGCCTGCTGCTGTGACTATTTTTATTACAGTCACTTTGCTGCATTTTACGCTGGGTTTATACATTTTAGACAGGCGTACTCGGTTATCATCTTTATTTAAAATCCCCATTGTTTTAGCATCTTTAGTAGGCTTAGTTTTTAGTTATTTTAATTTTCATCTACCAAGTTCCTTAGCGCTGCCAGTTGAAATGCTGGGGCAGGTATCCATTCCTCTTATGCTGTTTGCTTTGGGTGTTAGGCTACTTGATGTGGATTTAAGTGATATGCGATTAGGGATGGTAGGAGCGATTGCTTGCCCTGTTTCTGGTATTTTACTGGCGTATTTAGTTGCTCCTTTATTAACTTTGCCAGATCAGCAGTGGGGTATTTTACTGGTTTTTGCTGCTATGCCACCGGCAGTTTTAAACTTTATGTTGGCTGAACAATACCAACAAGAACCACAGCGTGTCGCCTCTATTGTTCTTGCTGGTAACTTTGCTAGCCTAGTATTTATTCCTTTGGCACTTTGGCTTGCATTGTTCTAGTTGGTATTGTTTTAGTTGCTTATTGCCTTAGTGATTAAAGTTTACTTAAAGAAAGAGCGAAGCTTTTCATTTGCTTCTTCTTTTAGCTTTCTTTTTAGTCGGTCTTCTTCAGCCTTTATTTTCTCTTCAGCTTCTTCTTTAAATTTATCAGTTTCTTGTTTGGCCGCCGTTTTAATTTTTTGGCCAACTAACTGCGTAACGGCTTTAGTATCGGGTCGACATTTGATGCTAGGGGTTTCTCCAGCAAGTGAACCTTTGCATTCTACCGGCCAGCGAAATTCAGCTAAAGTAGAGCTAACAGGGCAGCTTTGCTGGTCTGCATTTTGATCAAACCTTACGCCAAGATTATATAAAAGCTTGGCAGAAACTAAGTGATAAAAACCATAGCCTGATACTTCAAACCCTGGAATGCCCAAGGTTAACTCTTTATTATTTAGCTTGCCTTGAACTAGGTCGATGTCAGCTTGAAGGCTAGTAAATTCTGTGTCTTCAGACCAAACTTTATTACTACTACGCCCTTCAATGGCCGCCGCTGCAAGGCACACTTCTTTGCTTATATTCATGCCTGTTATTGCCCCTTCTAGTAGGCGTAAATCTCCCTTACCATTGGATTGGGCTAGCCATTCTGATAGGCGTGTTCCCTGTGTAGTAAAGCTACCGTTAACAGCAAGTCTGCCACGTAATGGTAAAGATTCTTGCTTTAAATCGTCAAGCAAAGGCCGCAGGTTTAAATCGTTTAGTTGAGTGGTTAGGCTAAGTTGGGCTGGGTTTTTGCGCACATTTACCTGAGCTTGGTTACGAAAAGTACCTTCATAAAGATCAAGGTTCGCTTTTTTTAAGTCGATTAAGCCATTCTTAGCAATTAAAGCTAAATCAATATTTTCAATGGTTAGGCCACTAATTTTGAGTTGATCTAGCGTAAAGCCTAGGTCTAAATTAAGTGTTTTTAGCAGCTCAACTGGTAAGCGTTCTTCATCTGTTGTTTCTGTTGGTTTTTCTTTTTGATTGCCAGTTGCTTCTTTTGTTGTTGCAGGCAGGTAACGGTCAGCATCAAGTTGATTACCTGCTAGGCGAGCAACAATAGCTTGGTTACCTAGGTTAACGCTGGCATTGCCTTTAAATTGAGTGGCATCAAATAAAAGGGTTAAGTCGTTTAGAAAATAGTGCTGCTGGTTTAAATCTAGATTGGAATCTAGTTGTAGTTTAACGGGGCCAATGGCTGGTAGGCTTGAATCTTTCCAATCTGGCGAAGTTAAATTAAGTGTTAAAGGGGCGTGTATTTCACCCTTGGCAAGTTGTGCATCAATACGGGCATCCAGCGTTAGGGTTATTGGTGTTGCTAGCATTTCTGGGTAGCTTGCAATAAGTTTTGCTTTAAGTTGGTTTAAACCATAATGCTCAGATTTAAGGTCTAACTTTACCTGACTGGTTAGATTCAAATCTAAATGAGTTGCAGGTTCTGCTAGGCTTAGCTTGGCCGATAATTCAATAGGAAAGGTGCTATCTAAGCTCACATTTTTAGCACGTAAAGAAACATCGGTTAGTTGTAAATCTAAATTTTCAACTTCATCTTCAATGTGAATGGCGGCTCTATCTAACCAAATATCAGCAATGGCTAGGTTTAAATCTAGGGGTTGGGTTGGTTTATCGGTTGTGCTTTCAACTTTCGTTGTGTCTTTTTCTATGCCTTTTTCTTCGTCTTCTGTGACTGTGCTGGCTAGGCTTTTTTGAACAAGCTCCCAATTAGCAACACCCTGAGCATTACGGTGTAAGTAAATTTCAGGTTGAATTAGGTGAATTTGTTTAATCTTGATTTCACCTTTAAGTAAAGGGGTGATAGCAACCCCAGCGGCGGCTTTTTGTATGGATGCCAGTGCTGGTGCATCGGGTGTTGCTAGGGGGCGAATTTGCAGCTCGCCTAGCTCTATTCCTAAGTAAGGGTAAAAGCTCCAACTCAGTTCGCCAAGTATACGTAGGTCTATTGCTGCTTTTTCTTTTGCTAGTGTTTCTATGCGGGGCTTTAGGCTATTAAGGTCTATAAAGCTTACTAATAAAAAAATAACCAAACCCACTAAAAAAATCAGGCTAACCAAGCTACCGATTACCCATTTTAAAATACGTCCCATCAATAACTCCTTAAGTTTTTTTAAAAAATCGATGTTTCTTGCACTTCAAAAGTTAGGGTGAAGTCTTTAATAATTTCTGGGCAGCCGTGCAGTGAACCGCAGCCACGCTCATCTTCTACCCTAAGCACATAAGTGCCAGCAGTTAGGCTTTTGCTGATTTTAAAGTTGCGCCCCTGCCCACCATTCCAGTCTCTGGCAATCACACTGCCATCCGCATGAAACAGCACGGCCCCTGGGTAAACGTTATTGCTTCGTTTTAATGAAGTATGGCTTTCAAGTATGACATCCATACCCCGTTCAAGCACAAAATAAAATCGCAGCACTTCTTTAGGGTTAAGCTGGCCTTCGTAGGAGGTGTCTGGTGTTAGCTTAATAAAATTGTCAGGTAGCGCTTTGGCATGCAAAGGAACTGCCATGGCAATTAAGAATAAAAAAGGTAACCAAAAACGACGCTTTAGCATGTTAAATCCTTGCTTGTGATATTCACAAATCTATACTTTTAAAATTGATAGGTCTGTTATAAACCATTGTATTTCAGTAAGCTAGCCAACAAGAATCAGTTGCTAGGTGTTCATTGTAACCCTAGAAGCTGACAAGCAACCTAGGTCTTTACTGCGAAGGTGTTTATAATGGTTTCCTCCTGAATTATCAGACCTTAGAAGATAAAAAAGTTTAATTGAGGCAACTGCATGATTATTAAGCCCAAGTACCGTGGTTTTATTTGTACAACTACCCATCCTATTGGCTGCCAGAAGAATGTTGCAGATCAAATTGCAATTACCAAGCAGCAAGGCGTAAAAGCTAACGGTCCAAAAAAAGTATTAGTAATAGGCTCTTCCAGTGGTTACGGCCTTGCAGCTCGTATTACCGCCGCCTTTGGTTACCAAGCAGACACCTTAGGTGTTTTCTTTGAAAAGTCAGCCACTGAGCGCAAGCCAGGCACTGCCGGTTGGTATAACTCTTGGGCTTTTGAAGAACAAGCTAAAGAGGCTGGGCTTTATGCTAAATCCATTAATGGCGATGCTTTTTCTGATGAAGTGCGTGCTAAAACGATTGAAACCATTAAGGCTGATTTAGGTGAAGTCGATTTAGTTATTTATTCGTTAGCTTCACCAGTGCGTAAACTACCAACTACCGGCGAAGTAAAGCGTTCGGTACTCAAGCCAATTGGTGAAACTTACCGTTCAAGCGCTATAGACACCAATAAAGACGTTATTATTGAAGCTGAAATTGAACCCGCAACCGAACAAGAAATTGCCGACACCATTGAAGTAATGGGTGGTCAGGATTGGGAATTATGGATCCACGCCCTAGACAAAGCAGGCGTTTTAGCGAAAGGCGTTAAAACTGCCGCCTTTAGTTATATTGGCACAGAAATTACTTGGCCGATTTATTGGCACGGTGCTTTGGGTAAAGCTAAAGAAGATTTAGACCGCGCTGCTGCTGAGCTAAACAAAATGCTAGCCGATAAGTATTCCGGTACGGCCAATGTTGCTGTGCTTAAGTCAGTGGTAACTCAAGCCTCGGCCGCTATTCCGGTAATGCCTTTATACATTGCTTTGGTCTACAAGGTGATGAAAGACAAAAACTTGCACGAAGGCACGATTGAACAGCTTAACCGTTTATTCCGCAGCCAATTATACCGTGATGATGGCC
>CANQLY010000135.1 GCA_947624795.1 uncultured Marinospirillum sp. | reverse complement strand
TTCTCGCTTAGCTGGATAACGCCACGGAATGATGTCGTCGTGCACGACAATGGTGACTTCTATAGCGCGGAGAGCCTCACTCTCGCCGGGGAAAGTCGAAACCTCCAGAAGGTCGTTGAGCAAAGCTCGCCGCGTTGTTTCATTAAGCCTTACAGTCACAGTAACCAGCAAATCAATATCGCTGTATGGCTTCAGGCCGCCATTCACTGCGGAGCCGTACAAATGCACGGCCAGCAACGTCGGCTCCAGATGGCGCTCAATGACACTAAGCACCTCTAACAGTTGTGTCGAAATTTCGGCGATCACTGCGTCCCTCATGATGTCTAACAGCGTATTAATAGGCATGCTCGTTTTGTCGCTTTGGCTTGCTTACTAAAAATTAATGTATAACCCTGAATACTAAAGATTTTACCAGTAAAAACAAGCTAGTCTTTGGTAACAATCAAGCATGCCGCCTATCCTGCTAATGGCATGCATACTATTTCATCCTCTTCAAACCCCAACCTTCTGATTTTTATAACTTTAAATAAAAAAGTAGAGAACAAGTGAGCAAGGTTAGTGTTTCAAGCAGGCATATTTTAAAACCCCAACTAAAATAGACTGTATAAAAAACCAGTTTTTTAAGGTGAGGCGATTCTTATGCTGAAAAGTCCATTTTTAAGTTCTATACACATGGCTATGCGCCAAAAAGGGTACGCCATTAAAACCGGAAAAACTTACTTATACTGGATTAAGTACTTTATTGCGGTCGGATATAGCCGTCTAGGCGTAGGAATCCCTGTCCTTTTCAACATTTCAATGCACTGGGTTTTTGTTGTAAATAGCTTTTCAATCGCTATTTTTAATTTATATATTAGTTGGCCTGAGGTATTGAGCGTTGTAGTCATAAGAAACCCTGTAATAATTAATTGTTGTATAAATTATAAATAATATAATAGATATATCGCTATTTACCCATATTGTATTATATTTTAATTTTAAAACTCGCGGCTTTAAGTCTATCATCCCCTCGGCGGTCATATTTTTGGGTTGTAGCTATATCATTGTGCCCCATTGCATCTTTTAAAGTCACAATGTCTACGCCATTATCAAGCATGATTGTAGCAAAGGTGCGGCGCATATCATGGGGGGCAAATTTATCTAAACCGGCTTCTAGTCGCCTTGTATCAAGCAAATGATAAATTGCTTGGTCAGTTAAGCGTGAATCAGTGACTTCATCAAACCGGCGAATGCGATTAAATAAAGGCCCAGGTTCATGCCCCCTAACCTCTGTTATCCATGCTTGTAGCTTTTTAAAAGTGCCATCGGGCATGTATGCCATGCGTTCTTTATTACCTTTACCCATAACAATTAAGGCTTGCTCACGTTGAACTATACTTTCATAGTTCAAACTCACAACCTCTGATCGGCGCAACCCACAACCCACCATAATGCTAAAGATTGCCGCATCACGAACCCCTTTAGCTGTCGTATCTTTTTCGCATGTAAAAAACAAAGTTTCTAGTTCTTGGCGTGTTAACGCCCGACCTTTTTGTAATCGTGTGCCCTTCACCGATCGGACGTGTTTAATGTGTTGGTAGCTATCGGTGTCAATCTGGTTCATTGACCAAGCTTCACGGGCCACACTTTTTAATGCTGATAAATAAATATTGATGGTGGCCGGCGCTCTGCCTGCATCGGAAAGCATTTCAATCACTGCCTGAACGTGGAGCCTACGCAAAGTATGCCAAGGGCAATCTTGTATTCCTTGAAATCCTACCATTTTTGCCACGGTATTCAGGAAGGAGCGCATTGTTTGTCGACTTTTTTTAGAGCTTAGTGTCATTAAATAGACTATGGCTGGATTATTTTGAATAGCCTGAAATTCAGGTGAATTTGTCACCAGCTCAATAGAGCGTCCTTCTGGGGCGTTTTTAATGGCCGGTAGAAACTCGCCGGTGTTGTAAATAGTCTGTTGTTGCTTATCTGAATTACTACTCATTTTAAAAACCTTTGTTCTGTTGGTGCATACCTTAAAACTGGGGGTTAAATGCAAAATTTACAGTCTAAATTAAATTTGCAAAGTACCGGCCTTGTGTCAGGCAACTCACCTACTATCTTACTACAGCGGCTCTACTTTTTAAAAGGTACATTTTAATAAGTAGAGCATTTTAATGCGTAATATTCACATAAACTCTCTATCTGAACCTTGTTTTTGTTAAAACAAAAAGAAATAAAACTTAAATCATAAAAAGTGGCAAACTTGCAGCCAGTCTGGTTGGGTTACGGATAGCAGGTGTCACTAATAACAGAAAGGACAATGTGAAAGGTAGCTTTGAAAAATCACCTTGCTTTAACTAGGTGATTTTCAATTAAATGGTGAGATGCACAAAGTGGATGAATATTCAGTATAGAAATTAGATTTTTCAGTAGGCACTGTTTTTTTAATCAGTTGGCTTGTAAAGGTGGCCGTATTCCACTAAAAAAACAAGAAGTGACGGTATAAAAGCTTCTGTTGCTATTATTATTAAAATAATTCAATGTCGCCCGACAGTGTTGGCGTAGGCGTAATAATTCCACGATTAACCAGTTCTTGATAAAATTCCACTTGGTTTTTGCCATTGCCTTTGACGTGATAAAGTGCTTGGTCAGCTTGATCAAATAGGTAAGTAACTAATATTCCTGCTTGTAACTGTACAGCTCCAATGCTTACTGTTACACGCCCTATTTGTGGAAAGTTATAGTTTTCTATGGTTTTTCGCAGCCGCTCAAAGGCAAAATAAGCACCTTCTAAACCGTTACATTGGGCAATAACAACAAACTCTTCTCCACCAAAGCGATAAAGCAAATCATTTGTGCGAAAGCAAGTTTTCATCAGGCGTGCAAGTAAAATAAGAACCTCGTCACCATATACGTGACCAAAAGTATCGTTAACTTTTTTAAAATTATCAATATCAACCACTGCCATCCAATAACCATTTAACCCTGCTGGTGCGGTGGCACGCCGATCCTTTGCTTCAATTTTAGATGGTTCAGGTGGTGGCTCTTCACTGATACGCTGAAGGTTTTCTTCAAATGTTTTTCGATTTAAAAGCCCCGTCAGCTGATCCGTTTGAACGTCTTCGATTAATAAGCAAAAGTTACGATAGACATCTAAAAAGCTATGAATCAAGCGAATATCATTGGCAGATAAGCTGGTGGTACTTTTTAATATAAGGCAAAGATTTAGATCAAATAAATCCAGTACTGGAAAAACAGATAATTTTTCATCTACTAGCCAACTGTTCGACAAGGTGTTTTAGTAGGTTACTGCTCCTTGCCCCTAGTGGGACAAGGAAGTTGTGCAGTTTTTGTTAAAAATAAGAAAAACCACCTTTAAAAAGAAGGGTAGGCAGTGGTTTATTGATAATAAGCATTCTCAGTAACCGTGTGGTCTGTTTCATCACGAATGCCACGCAGCTGGGGTAAACGCTCTAATAAGGTTTTTTCAACGCCGTCTTTTAGGGTTAAATCAACCGCTGAACAACCCTGACAACCACCACCAAACTGCAATACGGCAACATTATCTTCGGTCAGTTCTATCAACTTAATTTCGCCACCGTGCGCGGCTAAACCTGGGTTAATGTCACTGTAAAGAATGTAATTAATTTGGTCTGCTAAGGGGCTATCGGCACTCACTTTAGGCATTTTAGCGTTAGGCGCTTTAATGGTGAGCTGGCCACCCATGCGGTCTGGGTTAAAATCAACCACCGCTTCATCTAAAAAGGCTAGGCTATTTTTTTCTAAATACACTTTAATTTTTTCTAGCTGAACTAGCTCATCGGTTGGCTCTTCTTCGCCGGGGCGGCTATAGGCCAAGCAGGTTTCAGCATAGGGCGTACCAGGTTGAGTAATAAAAACCCTTACCGACATGCCTTCAACATCTTGCTTAGAAAGTAGCTCTGCAAGGTAGCTTTGTGCACTGGCAGTAATTTCTAATGGCTTACTAATGACTTCTGACTCGCTCATTGGTTTTGCTTCCTCTGTAGAGATAAGGCTTAATTTGTGAACATCTTATGATAAATCAAGCCTGAAGGACAATACCCTAGTGTTTTAATGGGTCTTTTTATATGACCTCAACAAGCGCTTTTTGTTACACTAGCGCAAATTATTATTTCGGAGTCAGTCGCCTCAATGAATACCCTTGCTAACGCCGCCAAGGCACGTATTGCCACCCTTAAACAAAGCCTAGAGCAACGCCTCGTTATTCTTGACGGTGGCATGGGTACGCTTATACAAAATCAAAAACTTGAAGAAGCCGATTTTAGAGGCGAACGCTTTGCTGATTGGCCTAGCGATGTTAAAGGCAATAACGACCTTTTAGTCCTTTCTCAGCCCGATTTAATTCGTCGTTTGCACGGTGAATATTTTGCTGCCGGTGCTGATATTGTTGAAACCAACACCTTTAACTCGACTCGCCTTTCACAAGCCGATTACGGCATGCAGGAATTTTCTGCTGAAATTAACGAAGCCGGTGCACGTTTAGCACGCCAAGCAGCGGATGAACATTCTACACCAGAAAAGCCCCGTTATGTTGCCGGTGTTCTTGGCCCCACTAGCCGTACTGCTTCTATTTCGCCCGATGTAAACGATGCTAGCTTTCGTAACGTTACTTTTGATGCGCTAGTAGAAAACTACATAGAATCCACCGAAGCCTTGATTCGTGGTGGTGCCGATTTAATCATGATCGAAACCATTTTTGATACCTTAAACGCTAAAGCGGCAATTTTTGCGGTTCAAGAAGTCTTTGCTAAGCAGGGTTATGAGCTGCCGATTATGATTTCCGGTACCATCACCGATGCTTCTGGCCGCACCCTTTCCGGTCAAACCACCGAAGCTTTTTGGAACAGTATCCGTCACGCCCGCCCTATTTCTGTGGGCTTAAACTGCGCCTTGGGTGCTGAAGATTTACGCCCCTACGTTGAAGAACTTTCACGCATTGCAGATACCTACGTTTCAGCTCACCCCAACGCTGGTTTACCGAATGCCTTTGGTGAATACGACCAAACACCTGAAGAAATGGCCGAAATTTTGCTTGAATTTGCTCAAGCTGGCCTAGTGAATATTATTGGTGGTTGTTGCGGATCGACACCTGAACACATTAGAAAAATCGCTGAAGCCGTTGCAACCATACCCCAGCGCCAAGTGCCGGTCATTGCGCCTGCTTGCCGTTTATCCGGCTTAGAGCCTTTTAATATCACCGCTGATTCTTTGTTTGTGAACGTGGGTGAAAGAACCAACATTACTGGTTCGGCACGTTTTAAAAAGCTAATTATTGCTGAAGACTACAACACCGCTTTAGAAGTGGCTTTAGAGCAGGTAGAAAACGGTGCTCAGGTGATTGATATCAACATGGATGAAGGCATGCTGGACTCAGAAGCCGCCATGGTGAAATTCCTGAACCTAATTGCTGGTGAGCCAGATATTGCCCGAGTTCCGATTATGTTGGACTCTTCTAAATGGTCAATTTTAGAAGCGGGCTTGAAGTGTGTGCAAGGCAAGCCGATTGTTAACTCCATTTCCATGAAAGAAGGCGAAGCAGC
>CANQLY010000134.1 GCA_947624795.1 uncultured Marinospirillum sp. | reverse complement strand
AACACTTGGAATGAAAACACCAAATGAAGTATTGTTTGAAGAATTACAGGCTGTTGCACTAGCAAGTTGAATCCAAGCTTGGAATGAAAACACCAAATGAAGTATTGTTTGAAGAATTACAGGCTGTTGCACTAGCAAGTTGAATCCAAGTTGTTAATTATTTCAATTTGTCGGCAAGGTCTAATGGTTTTATTGATATGGTCCACTAAAAAATTAAAACCTTTATCATTGCTTATTACATGAAAAATAGTTTCTTTAGGTGCTTTTTCATTAAAAAAACCAAGGTAGTAGGATAAATAAAAGTCTAAATTATTTTTACTAACCCCATTAACTTGAATGATAGTTAAATTTATATTTTCATTATAACGAGTTTCTCTAAAATTTATTTTATTCTGATTATGCCCCATAAAAATAATAATTTTTTTATAAGCAGATAAGTTTAATTTATCTAGCCTGTTAATATTTTCATAATCAATAAATGCCCATTTCATAATTCACCTATAATAAAAAAATTCTTTGTATAGATAGTAGCTTATTTTGAAAGTGCTAGGGTGCTAAATTTTAGTTTTTTATCTTTTATTTTTTAGCAAGCCTAGTGGTAGGCAATGGGGTGATTTTTCTACAGATCTGAATTTACTTTGTTTATTGTATAATAAACGTAGTAAAGACTGATAAAAAAATACACCCCAGCCTTTGGAAGGGGTGTATTCGTAGGACTAGCTGTTACAAGGTGCTATTAGTTTTTTACTTGAGCAACGTTTAGAACAGTATTTAACTTCAGGCCAGTTTTTAGCCCATTTTTTTCGCCAAGTAAAAGGCCGTAAACAAACTGGGCACACCTTGCTAGGCAGGTTAGATTTTTTAATCATCTTTGGTAAAAAATAAAGTTACCTCACCCACTGTAAAACCCCACTTAGTAACCTTAGCTTTGTTCAACATCACTTTATCGGTTTGTAAGAACATCCAATCGTCAAACTTTACGTGAATACTGCTGTTTTTATAAGGCAAGTCTAAAGTGTATTGCCAATTAAAAGCAGCACCAGCGCTTTTACCATAAGCAGGGCCAACCACATCGCCTGCTGTGCCTTTATAGCTATTTTCAGCTAAGTTGCTACCTGCATATTCTAAACGGCCTTGATCAACCGAAACGGCAAAGCTCATATTGGTCGGATAGGTTGCTACCTTTAAATGATCGAACATGGCGGTTAAAAGTGGGTAATTAGGTTCGTTGTAAACAATAAAACCTGTATCCACCGCTGTTTTTTCACCGTTAACTAGCTGCACATCACGGGTATTAGTGTGACCACCTAAGGTGCTTTCTTTCTCGAACAGGGTGACGTCGTGTTTTTGGCTAAGAAACCACGCGCTACTTATGCCGCTAATGCCACTGCCTATGACAGCAACCTTATGTTTTTGATTGGCTTGAAACATTCTTATCCTACTCTGAACTAATATACTGTATTATTTATACATAACTTATACAAATGTACAAGGGGTAAGGATGAAAAACATTAACCAACAGAAGCGTATTTGGTTAGTTGGGGCATCGCAAGGCATCGGCCTTGAACTGACTAAGCTCTGGCTAAGCATGGGCTATAGGGTAGTAGCCTCGTCTAGGCAAGCTGAAGAATCTGCTGAGTTAGCCTTGTTGAAAGTGCAATACCAAGACCAGTTGGTTTGTTTGAATATTGACATAAGTCAGCCAAATACTTGTACAGAAAAGGTTGAAGAAGCTTGGCAGGCTTTTAAAGGCTTAGATCTTTGGTTCTATAACGTCGGCACTTACCAGCCTATGACAACAGATCAGTGGGATTGGGAAAGTTTTGTATCCATGAACCAAACCAATTACTTGGGGGTGGTGGCATTAATGCTGCCATTGCAAAAGCTGTTTCAGCAGCAGGGTGAAGGCCGCTGGGTATGGAATGCAAGCTTGGCAGCCTATTTTGGTTTGCCTTATGGTGGTGCTTATTCTGCACCCAAAGCAGCCTTAATTAATTTAGCAGAAGCCTTACAACCAGAACTTGCAAAGCAGGGTATTAAGCTACAGTTAGTCAATCATGGCTTTGTTCGCACCCGTTTAACCGCTAAAAACGCTTTTTCTATGCCTGGTTTACTTGAACCAGAGGCGGCAGCTAAATTAATAGTTAACGGTATAGAAAAAAACAAACACTTTGAGCTGCGCTTCCCTAAGCGATTACGCCTAGTTTTAAGCCTGCTTAAATGCCTGCTTAAATGCCTGCCCTATGCTTGGGCGTTACGACTAACAAAAAAAATGCTGAAGGACTCAATATGAATATTGACAAGGTATTAAATACTTACCAGAAACTCTTTGAGCACTTGTCTATTGAGGTGGTAGAAAATGATTTTTTAGCTATTTTTTCTGAGCAGGTGCACTTTAAAGACCCATTCAATGAAGTCTATGGTTTAGACAAGGTGCAGGCAATTTTTTATCAGATGTTTGCTAAGTTACACCAACCTAAATTTACCGTACTGCACACAGCAGGTGCAAATGACACAGGGTATTTGCATTGGCAGTTTGATTTTAAATTAAAAGCAGAAGGTAAGGCGCAGCAAATAATTGGCTTAAGTAAAATCATTATCAATGAAGAGCAACACGTTATCTCACACATAGATTATTGGGATGCCGGTGAATTTGTGTACAGCAAAGTACCAATTTTGCGTTATTTAATTAGCTGGGTGAATAAGCACTTAAGCGGCCAATAAGCAGAGTTGCTAAACTTAGTATTATTTTTTAATTGCTAAATCATGGATTTGAGCCAATAGAAGTGCATGAAGCGGGGTATTTACTGGTAAAATCACATAAACAGCCCAAAAAAAGAATAATTTTAAGTAATAATTGAGGAGGTAATACCCCATGACCACCAAAAGCTTGCATGCCACATCTGGTACCCCGCTTTTAACCCAGATGCTTTTAACTGTAATGTTACCCATTGTTATCTTAATGAGTATACTTACATTCTTAATTTACAATGAAATTAAGTCTGAAACTTCTGAAATTATGCTGCATTCAGGTGAGCAGGTTGTGCAAGGTAATGCAGCCGAGGTTAGTGCAACCTTAGCCGGCTTACAAGAACAAATAGCCATTATTGCAACCACGCCAATGCTTACTTCAGCAGAACACCGAGCCATTGCTTTACCTAATTGGTTAAAAAGCAATATATCTGAGATGAAGTTTGCTGAAATGCTGTTTTTTATTGATAAGAATTCTCAAGCCACTTATTTTTCAAGTGAGGGGAAGCTTGGGCAAGCAGACCTTAGCCAGCGTCATTATGTAAAAGAGCTTTTAAGTGGACGTATTTCAGAGGTTGTTACAAACCCTGTTGTTTCTACCGCAACCAAGCAACCCGTGTCTGTCTTTGCAAAAGCGGTAACAGACAGTGAAGGCAAAGTTATTGGTGCATTAGCCATGACAGTAACACTTGAGGTGCTAAGCACAATTACCAACAAAGCAAAGCTAACTAAAACAAGTTACGCTTGGATTGTTGATGGAACAGGTTTAATCATTGCACACCCTTCTGAAAAAGCGCGCATGTCCACCAACGTGACTAACTCTGATAAAGATGGCTTTAAGGGGTTGGATGAACATGGTAGGCGCATGGTGGCAGGTGAAAGCGGTACTGGTGACATCCTTAATATTCAGGGTGAATCAGTCACAATGATTTTCTCACAAATTAAAAGCACGCCTGGTTGGACTTTTGGCATGTCAGTTCCAACAACAGAGCTGTATGCAACAGCCAATCAGCTTTCTAGCAAACTAGTATTAATCATGCTATTTAGCTTGTTTATAGTGATTGTGTTGGTTGTTCTTGCAAGCTTATCTCAGGCTAAATCCATTGCTAAACTTGCTAAGGCGATGGAAAATGTAGCCAATACTGACAGTGGTATTAACGCTCGTCTAACGGCATCAGGCCCAAGAGAAGTACGGGTTGTTACTCAGAACTTTAACTTTTTTATGGATAAGCTAGGGCGTTCAGTTGAAAGCATTATTCAAGTTGCAGAAGGTTTAACAGCCGCATCTAAAACATTAGAACAAACCGGTTCTACATTAAACCAACAAGTGGCAATGCAATCACAAGAAATGGACCAAGTCGCTTCAGCAGCCAGTGAATTAACTAGCACCTTTGAAGAAGTTGCCCACCATGCACAACTAGCTTCTGATGAAAGTGTGCGTGTTAAAGCACAAGCAAACAAAGGCTATGAGGCACTGATGCAAAGCCAAAAGCAAATTAGCGCACTTTCTGATCGCATCAGTAATGCAGCACAAGAGCTACAACAGCTGCACCATTCAAGTGAACAGATAGGTGAGGTGCTAGATAGCATTACAAGCATTGCAGAACAAACTAACCTGTTAGCACTTAACGCAGCCATTGAAGCAGCACGAGCAGGTGAACACGGGCGGGGCTTTGCAGTGGTTGCTGATGAGGTGCGCACATTGGCCGAGCAAACACGCCAATCGACCGAAAGAACCCAAGGTGTTATTAAAGAGCTGCGTGAACGCATTGTGCATGCCATTGACACAATGGATATTGGTGCCAAACAAGCAATTGAAACAGTTGAGCACTCTAAAGAAGCCGAACAATCACTGATTGATATTCAACAGGCTGTTGGTCAGTTAGAGCAGATGAACTTGCAAATAGCCAGCACAACGGTAGAGCAGCAAGCCACCATGGAAGAGGTCAATAATAATATTAGACAACTGGCTGAAGCGGTGGCTGTTTTACGTGATGAAACCCTAGGTGTAACAGAACAAAGTGCTGCAGTAGCAGAAGCGGGGCAAAAAATGGAAAAAGTAGCACGTGCTATTTAGCAATTTTATAGCACTAAAGCTAAAAACCACATTAAATTAATGCACTACCCCCCGCTTTTTTAAACGGGGGTTCCTAAGATTTAAACTTCACGCTAAAAATTAAGTGATTATTAAAATGCTAAATACAACCCTTAACTTTTTGTGTTCTTGTTGCAGCAATCAGTACTATATTGATTGCTGCCAACCTTACCATCAAAAAAAAGCCATAGCGTCAACGCCTGAAATTTTAATGCGTTCACGTTATACAGCATTTGTGCTAAAACTTGATGATTACCTACTTGCAACGCATCACCCTAGCACCCGACCAGTAACATTGGATTTAAATAATGATCCTTACTGGTCATCTTTACGCATAATTGAAAGCAATCAAAAATTAACCACTGGTAAAGTCCATTTTCAAGCCATTTATAAGCTAAATTTAGGCTGGGGCTATTTAGAAGAAAAATCACAATTTATATTTGAAGATGGGCATTGGTATTATTTAAGTGGCAAGCCTAAAGAATCCATTTTAAAGCCCGCCCGTAATGAAACCTGCCCCTGCGGTAGTGGTATAAAATTTAAACATTGCTGTTTACTTTAATACTAATGTCATCATTTTGTCATGCAGCTGTAATAGGCTAGAAAAAACTTAATTAGCCTAGAAGGTAAAAGGTGATGACAACTAAAAAAATATTAATTGTTGATGATGAAGCGCCAATTCGTGAAATGCTAGTTATGGCTTTAGAAATGGCTGATTACCAGTGTTTAGAA
>CANQLY010000133.1 GCA_947624795.1 uncultured Marinospirillum sp. | reverse complement strand
TGTAAACTGTATCAGTTCTTTTAAATAGAGATTTTGTAATGACTCAACATATTCTAGTGTTACCCGGTGACGGTATTGGTCCAGAAATTACCGCCCAAGCAGTCAAAGTAATGGAAGTTTGCCGTGATGAGTTTGGTGTGGATATTCGCTGGGAAGAAGCGCTTGTCGGTGGTGCAGGTTATGATGCAGCGGGTCACCCTTTACCGCCTGAAACGCTCGCCAAAGCCTTAGCTGCCGATGCTGTTTTATTAGGTGCGGTGGGTGGTCCTAAGTGGGATAAGCTGCCTGATATTAGCCTGCGTCCAGAACGTGGCCTATTAGGTATTCGTAAAGAGCTACAGTTGTTTGGTAACCTACGCCCAGCACTTTTATACCCTCAGCTAGCCGATGCCTCTAGCCTTAAGCCTGAGGTGGTTTCAGGCTTAGATATTATGATTGTTCGTGAGCTAACCGGTGGCATTTACTTTGGTCAGCCACGGGGTATTCGTACCTTAGACAATGGCGAAAAAGAAGGTTTTAACACTTACGTTTATTCAGAAAGTGAAATTCGCCGCATTGCTAAAGTGGCTTTTGAAATGGCACGTAAACGTAACAAGCGTTTATGTTCGGTCGATAAAGCCAACGTGCTAGAAGTGACCATGCTATGGCGTGATGTGATGGAAGAAGTGGCTAAAGACTACCCAGATGTTGAACTGTCGCACATGTACGTTGATAACGCTGCCATGCAGCTAGTGCGTGCGCCTAAGCAGTTTGATGTGGTGGTCACCGGTAATATGTTTGGTGATATTTTATCGGATGCAGCGGCGATGCTAACCGGCTCAATCGGTATGTTGCCTTCGGCTTCTTTAGATGAAAATGCCAAGGGTATGTATGAGCCTTGCCACGGTTCAGCGCCCGATATTGCTGGTATGAATATGGCTAACCCCTTGGCGTGTATTTTATCGGTGGCCATGATGTTACGCTATTCTTTTGATAATGCAGACGTGGCAGGAAAGATTGAGCAGGCCGTCAGTGACGTGTTAGATCAAGGTTTGCGTACTGCTGATATACTCTCTGCTGGCATGACAAAAGTAGGCACGGTTGAAATGGGTGCTGCTGTTGTTAAAGCCCTAAAAGCACTTAAATAAAAAGTACGTAAACAAGAGGATACTATGCGTAAACTCACGGTAGGTTTAGTTGGCTGGCGCGGGATGGTCGGTTCGGTATTAATACAGCGGATGCAGGAAGAAAATGATTTTGACTTGATTGAGGCGGTTTATTTTACCACCTCTCAGGCAGGTAAAGCGGGTCCTGATGGTCAGCCTTTACAAAGCGCCACAGACCTAGACGCACTGAAAAAATTAGACGTAGTGCTTACCTGTCAAGGTGGCGATTACACTAAAGAAGTCTATGGTCCTTTGCGTGCCGCTGGCTGGAAAGGTTACTGGATAGATGCGGCTTCCACTTTGCGTATGGATGACGACAGCATTGTTGTGCTAGACCCAGTGAACCGTAATGTGATTGATGCTGGCCTTCAAAAAGGCATAAAAACCTTTGTTGGCGGTAACTGCACCGTAAGTTTAATGCTTATGGGTTTGGGCGGCTTGTTTGAAAAAGGCTTGATCGAGTGGATGACCTCCATGACTTATCAAGCAGCTTCAGGCGCTGGCGCTCAAAATATGCGTGAATTGCTGAACCAAATGGGCGCTTTGCGTGATTCAGTGGCTAGTGAATTGGCAGACCCAGCTTCAGCGATTTTAGATATTGACCGTAAAGTTGCTGCGGCTATGCGCTCTAAAGACTTCCCAACCGACAAGTTTGGAATGCCTTTGGCGGGAAGCTTAATTCCTTACATAGACACTCAGCTAGATAACTTGCAAAGCCGTGAAGAATGGAAAGGCCATGCCGAAACTAATAAAGTTTTAGGTTTAGCCAACAATCCTATTCCTATTGATGGTCTTTGTGTGCGTATTGGTGCCATGCGTTGCCATAGCCAAGCCTTCACCATTAAGTTAAAGCAGGATGTGCCTATGGATGAAATTCATGGCCTGCTAGCAGCACACAATGACTGGGTTAAAGTAGTGCCTAACGAACGTGAAGCGTCGATTCGTGATTTGGGTCCAACGGCAGTTACTGGAACTTTGTCTGTTCCAGTCGGTCGTTTAAGAAAAATGAATATGGGGCCTCAATACCTATCGGCCTTTTCTGTGGGTGACCAGCTGTTATGGGGTGCTGCAGAGCCGCTACGTAGAATGTTACGCATTCTTTTAGAGCGTTAAAAGAGTAATAAGTGCACAAAACGGCAGCTTTGGCTGCCGTTTTTTTAAATCAGCAATGACAAAGCGTGTAAAAACTGTTAAAAACGCTTACTTAATAAAAATTGTAGAAGAAATGGCTTTTTCTATTACTCGCTGGGTTATATAAGGTATGAGGCAGGGGATATGCAGAGTAAGTTGAACGGTGTTCGATCGTTGTTGTTGGTAGGTTTCACGGCAAGTTTAGTGGTTGCTCCTTTACACGCCACTTCGGGGGCGGGAGCCTTAAGCAGTGAGGAACTACTAACAGCCTACGCTTCAACAACTGCTAAGCCTAACAGTCAGCGCACAGTTCAGGTGGGTCCAAAAGATACTTTGTGGAGCATTGCACGGGCAACACGCCCTGATAGCAGCATTACAATTAAGCAGGCAATGCTGGCGATACGTGATGCTAACCCAATTGTTTTTCCTTCCAAAAATATTAATGACATGGAGCTAGGTGAGCGATTAATTATTCCATCAGCGCAAACCATGAAAAGTCGTACAGCAATGGAGGCAGAGCAAGAAGTTCGTCGCCAAAATCAAGCATGGGTGGCTAGTCGTTCTGCTGCACCGGCAACCAAACCTGCCCCCGCTGCAAATGCAAAACCAGAAGTAAAGCCTGTGGCTACTTCTAAACCTGAAGCTAAACCTGAGGCGACAATCCAGCCTGCCCCTCGCACCAGTCCACCGGTTGCACCCAAGCCTGCAGTGAAGCCGCTGCCACTTGATTTGCCTGATAGCAAGCCTTTACCTCGTGATTTAACACTCGTAGCCCCCAAGGCCGATGAAGTGCAGCAGCAGCGCATTGATAAGCTTAAAAATGACTTAGCCAGTAGTGAAGAAAACTTGCAAACGGCTGAGCGTGAAAAAGATGAGTTGGCCGAGCGTATTTCAGATATGCAGCAGCAAGTGAGCACTTTGCAAAAGCTTATTCAGCTTAAAGACCAGCAGCTAACCGATATGGAGCAGCAGCTAGCTTTAGAGCAGGCAAAACAAAAACCAAGTGTTAACCCACAACCGCCTGTGTTAGCCGAGCCATTCATTGCACCGCAACCCGTTACTATGGCCGCAGAACCCACTGATTTAACCAGTGAAATTAAGCATCAATCTTTGCTTTATGGTGCTTTAGCTGGTTTATCTGTCTTATTGATGGGTTTGTTTGTTGCACTTATTTCTGCCCGTAAAAAATTAAAATTGGCTAATCAGCCTAAAAAAACAGCAACAGCCACCACGCCTGAAGCGGTGGATGCAGGTTCTTCTGATGTTGATTTTACCAAAAGCTCTGCAAGCTCAAAAGATTTTGATATTGATTTAAATGCTAACCCTTTGTTGGATGGTTTAGACAATGCAGATGGCATGGATGCATTTGAATTAGAAGGCAGCTCAGATGCTAACTTGTTAGCCATGAATTTTGATTTAGATAGCTTAGAAGATGAGTTTGAAAGATTAGATGATGAAGGGATGGATAGCTCTACAGAAACGGCAGCGAGTGAGTCACCTGAGCGGGATGCATTGCAAGAAGCTGAAACATTCATTGCTTATGGCCGTTTAGAGCAGGCGGCTGGTTTTTTGCAAACCGCCTTAGGTAATGAGCCCTACCGTGAAGATTTAAGGCTTAAATTGCTGGAAGTTTTGGTTGAACTCAATGATGAAGAAACCTTTCGTCAACAGCAGCGCCAATTAGAACAAAATTTAGCTTCAAGTACGGCTTTAGCCCGTGCAGAAGAATTGGCTGGTTTTTTTATGGAGCCAGCGCCTGAACTTGACGCTTTTTCACAACCAGAAGCGGCGCTTATTGAAGAAGATTTAGGCAGTCTAGCGTTTGATGAACAGGTGCAAGCGTTTGATAACAGAGACTTTGATAGTAGAGATTTTGATGGCCAAGATTTTGATGACCAAGAGTTTGATAGTAGAGATTTTGATGACCAAGCTTTAAGTAGTGATAATTTAGAAACAATGGACTTGGATGCGATGGATTTAGATGCCATTTTTCCAAGTGAAAATGAATCCAGTGATGAGCAAGAAGCCCCTGATTTTTCTAGCCCATACCAAGAATTACCAGCAAACTTAGATGATTATAATTCTAAAGTTGATGACTCAGTTGATGATTTAGCAGACATTGATACTTTGGATTACAATTTAAATCATTCAAGCAATGCTTCAGCGCCGTTAGCATTTAATTCAGACCGCTACAGTTTAGAGGATGAGGGTTTAGATAAAGCTAGTTTAGCTGGTGATGATTTTGCAGGCAGTTTAATTCCAGATAACTTAGATACAGATAACTTAGATGCAGATCGCTTGTTAGGCACGCCTAACCTTGATGCATCGATTGATGATGCATTTGATTTAATGCCTGATGAAGATTTTGTAGATAGTGATTTAGAAAAGCCCTTGGATGCCACAGAGCTACTTGATGAAGGTAATGCGCCGGCTGATTTTGAACCCGTTGGTTATCAGTCTGATGCAGATGACTTTATGCAAGCACTGGATAGCTTAAAACTAGACACTGATACAGATGATTCTTTTGATAACGAACCAACAGAGACCTATCAGGCGCCTGGCGTTGATGAGGAGCTGACAGCACTGCATGAAAACTTGGCTGAACTAGAAGCGTTTAGTGAAGATGCGCCAGAAATCTTGACGGATAATGATGCAAGGCATGATACTACTGCGGGTGAGTTTAATGGCGAATCAAATGAATTTGGTCAATTAGAATCAGGCAGTTTAGACAGCTTACAAACCATGGATGATTTAGCTGATTTTGAAAGCTTAGACGACCTAGATGATTTTGAAATTTTGGATGATTTAGATGACCTAGATGATTTTAGTAAGCTAGATGATTTGGGTAATCTGGGTGATTTAGAGTTAAACAGCTTTGATGGCGAGATGGCGACTCAGTTAGACCTTGCCACTGCCTACATAGAAATGGGTGATAAAGAAGGTGCGCGTGAAATTTTAGAAAAGGTGATTAAAAAAGGGGATGTAGACTTTAAGGCAACGGCTAAACAAATGCTTGAAGTTTTGTCAAACTAGATGAAGCCATCGAATCCTTCTTTGTCTAATCCTTTTGCTTTATATGCTATTGATGATGCCGCGCCTGGGCGAATAGCCTTGGGTGTGGAATATTTAGGTAGCAAATACCGTGGCTGGCAAGCACAGCAAGCGGGGGTGCCAAGCATTCAACCCCTTGTTGAAAAGGCGCTGCAAAAAATTGCTTTAGAGCCAATAACGGTACATTGTGCAGGGCGTACCGATGCCCAAGTCCATGCTTGTTGTCAGGTGGTTCATTTTGATACTTCAGCCGCCCGTCCCACTCGTGCTT
>CANQLY010000132.1 GCA_947624795.1 uncultured Marinospirillum sp. | reverse complement strand
CGCACCGTGCCATTGAATCCATCACTTTAGACCGTGAAGTTGCTCACCTTAAAGATGACTTAATGCCCCGTTATGCTGAGCTAATTTACAATGGTTACTGGTGGAGCCCTGAGCGCAAAATGTTGCAGACGATGATTGATGAGTCGCAAGAATTTGTGAACGGTAAAGTGCGTGTTAAGCTTTACAAGGGGAATGTTATTCCTGTAGGTCGTGAATCTGCTGATACTTTGGTTGATGAAAACGTTGCTACTTTTGAAGACGATGACGGCGCTTATGACCAAAAAGATGCCGAAGGTTTTATTAAGCTAAATGCACTGCGTTTACGCATTGCAGCACAAAAAGGCCGTAATCTTTTATAGCCTGTAACACGCTATAAAAAGCACTTGCTGCTAACTAAAGCCCTGCTTTCTAAATGAAGCAGGGCTTTTTTATTGGGTTTTATTTTTTCTTATGGCTAGAATGAAAGAAAGCTTGTAAATAATGAGCGAGTCAATTAAATACAAGGAGTTATGATGCGATTTCTAACCCGTGCTTCACCTTGGCGGCGGCTATTTGATAACCCTCAACAGTTACTGCCCCCTCATTCTATTGTTTTAGCCCCCCTTGATGCCGTTTTTGCCGACTTTCCTCAAACCTTAGATGTTGCTGAAATTAAGCCTTGGCAGCTGCGTTTTGTAAGGGCTTTGCAGCAGATGGATGTACCTGCTTGGCGTATTAGTCAGTTAATTAGCGATCATAACGACTGGCTTTACCGTGAAACCATTAGTAAAAGCTTGGTAGAAATGCAAGCCAATGGTTGGGGTGAACCGCCCGTTGATTTTTGTATTTTACAATTAGGTTCAGCCGCTCGTCAGGAAAGCTTGCTTCGTCCCGATCAAGATAACGCCATGATTATTGAAGACTTTCCAGATGCCCGTCATTTAGAAATAGACACTTGGATGCAGCAGCTAGGTGAAGAGTTTACCAGCCGTTTAGATGCAGCAGGCATTCCTTTATGCAATGGGCATGTGATGGCACGTTGGCCGTTATGGCGTAAGCGTAGCAGCGAATGGTTGAAGCAGATGCGCTTGTGGACAAGTGGGCGCATTGTTAAAAAAGTGCAACTTTCTAATATTTTATTAGATTTTAACCCAGTGTTTGGTAATGCAGAGTTAGCTAAGCAATTTCAGGCCAAATTGAACAAAATGCTGCCTAAAGCGCATGGTTTTTTAAATGAAATGGCCAGTTTGTTAGATGAAATTCCGGTTGCTTTAGATGGTTTTGATCGCTTACATGGCAAGTGCAATGATGCGCCTCATGCACAGGCTTTAAACTTAAAACAACAGGGTTTACTGCCTTTGCAATCCAGCGTTAGGTTATTGTCTATTTTACATGGGGTAAGTGCTGTAGGTACTAGAGAGCGCCTAGTTGCTTTAGTTACACGGCAGGTTTTATCGCCAATGGCAGCTGAAGATTTAATTCAATCTTTGAATCAATTACAAGATTTGCTGCTCGATGCCCAGCTAGAAAGTTTGGCGGCAGGGCGTTTGGCTGATAGTTGGGTCGATCTTCAGAAACTAAGCGAAAGGCAAAAACAGCTGCTGAAGATTGACCTTAAACTGATTAAAGCGTTTGTGCGTAAAGTGCGTAAAAACTTTGCTGATTAATGTGGCTGGCCCTGTTTTTGCATGTGTTGGTGATTCATAGGTTGATGATTCATAGGTTGATGGTGCATTTGGCCTTGGCCTGCCACTTTTCGTATCGGTAAATTAAGTTCTATTAGACTGCCATCGTCTAGTTTTAAATTAACCAATACCTTGTCATCCATGTTGAGTGGGGCTTTTAAGCCGATGAGCATAATATGCAAACCACCAGGCTGTAAGTGAGTGGTGCTTTTGGGCGCTAGGTCAATTTTTTCTACCTGACGCATTTGCATCACGCCATCCACATGGGTGTGGGTGTGAAGCTCGACTGCATCGGCTGCTGCGCTTGAAGCACTCACTAGCGCACGGGCTTTATCCCCTTGGTTATGGATTTGCATAAAAGCTGCGGTCACAGGGGCGCTAGGTGGCACCGCACGAATATAGCCATCTTGTACTTGAATATCATTGGCGTAAGCTGCAAAGCTGGCTACAAAAGATACAGCGATTAATAAGCGTAAAAATTTCATTATAAATTCCTTTAAAGTTGGTTATCTAAGGCTTTAATAAGTACGGCTTGCAGTTCTTCACTACTAATTGAATGGGGGAGGGTTGCTAGCAGTTGGCCACTTGCGTTTACTAGGTAAAAATCTGAGGTGTGATCGACGGCATAACCCATGGCTGAGTCGATTTCTACATAGCGGTAAAACGCACCGTATTGCTTAGCAAGCACAGCAAGGTAATCTTCTTCGCCAGTTAAACCTAAAATACCTGCCTCAAAAAAATCAACATAATCAGCCAGCCTTTCTGGGCTATCCCTTTTTGGGTCAACCGAAATAAATATTGGCTGTAACTGATTCTGTAAATCTTTAGGCAGCTGATTAACGGCTTTAGCCATAAAAATCATTGAAGTTGGGCAAATGTCTGGACACCAGGTATAACCAAAATATACCAGTGCCAGTTGCCCTTCAAAGTCACTTAACGAAACCTCCCCTTGGTGGCTTGTTAAGGTAAAAGGTGCTCCCGTTGGCTTACTAATTGTTGCTGAGTTATTAGGTTGCTCTAAGCCACTTTTTATTTGAAAAAAAGCTAGGCCCAACAAAAGTAGCGCCCCAACATAGAGAAGCGAGCGATTAATTTTCATGTGTTTTCCTAATTAGTAATGAAGTAAAAATAAAAAATTAGCTAATTAAGGGCGGTGCTCTAGGCGAAGGGCTTAAAAGGTTAGGGTGTTGAGTTTGCGGGTTGGTTATTGCAGTAAAGAGAAGGGATTGAGCAGGTAAATCGCTTAAATAGGCTAGGTCTGTCACGTTAGAAAGGGCAACAGCAGTTAAGCAAGCGGGACAAAAGTTAAAGGGTTGTAGTGATTCGCTAAGCTCACCATCCGTAGCAATTAGACGTTTTTCAAAGCCACCATGCCAAGAACAAACTTCTATGTAGCCATTGGCATGAATTTGAATGGGTGCAACCACAAAAGGCGTGATAATTCGCTGAGTAATAACCAGTAATGCTAATAAAAACATTAGGGTATTAAATAGCGGACGTTTCACTAGCATGGCTTAACCTTAAAATTGTGGACAGCTAATGTTAGCAGTAAACACAAAAATCAACCAGCAGGTGCTTCAATGGCTGGAAGCTCAATTACAAACCTTGCACCCTTTAATTCTTTGCCTGCTTGTGCATATAAACGCCCGTGATGGTGGCTAATAATGCCACGGCTAATGGGTAAGCCTAGTCCTGAGCCTTTCGGGCGTGAACCTGAGGCGGCTTTTTGGTGTTGAATTTGATGGAATTTCTCAAACACCTTGTCGCGTTCTTCTGTGGCAATGCCTGAACCATTGTCTTCTACGGCCAATAACCAGTGATTGGCTTGGGCAGTAATGCTCATTACCACCTTGGCTGAATCTTGGGCGGTAAATTTGCTGGCATTATCTAACAGGTTAATAATAACCTGTTGCAGCCTGTCTGGGTCGGCATTGACCCAAGCCTGTTCGGTGGATAAGTTAAGCTGTAACTCAACCTGACGGTCTTGGTAAAGCTGAGTTATGGCATCGGCAGAGTCTTTAGCTAATTCACAGAAGTTAAGGGGTTTAAGGTCTAGGCGCATACGGCCTGACTCTAACCTTGCTAAGTCTAAAATCTCTTCAATTAAGCGTGATAAACGCTCACTTTCTTTAACAATAACGTCTAAAAAGTGGCTTTTTTGTTTAGGTGTGATTTCTGGGCTGTCACGTAAAATTTCAGCAAAAGCACGAATAGAGGTTAAAGGTGTGCGTAATTCATGGCTAACCATCGCCACAAATTCATCTTTTAAACTGTCAAGCTCACGTAAACGCACGTTAGCACTGCGTAGCTCCTCGCCAATTTGTGCCAGTTCAGTCGATTTTTGTTCAAGGCGTTTATTGTATTCCAGTGCTTGGGAGGTGGTATCTAAAATACTGAGTACTGCTTCAATGTCTAAGGCTTCACCGCAAACAACGGAATTAATAAGTACCCTAGCCGAAGCACTGCCTAAAGCACCGGTTAAGGCTTGCTCTGTTTGGGCGATTAAGGCAGGGGAGGCGGGTGTTTCATCTACTGCGCTAGGTATTTCTGTGCTGTCTAACCGAGCAAAAACTTTTAAGGTGGCGACTCTGCCTAGGTAGCGGTTAGCGAGTTGATAAAGTTCGCCCTTAGTGGTTTGCCCAAGCCAAAGCGGTGTTTGCATTACATCGGGTCGTAAGGCTTCGGTAAATAAAGCGGCTTGGGTTTGTTCTAAGCTAGATTGGCGTGAAAAAAGTGATACGCCCACCAGCAAGCCAATATTAACAAGCAGACTCCAAAATAAAGCATGGGCATAAATGTCCCAGCCTTCTAAACCAAATAAGGCATAGGGTTTTAGCCAAGCAATGCCCCAAGGCCCTTCATTAATCAGTGATGCATCTAGCCAGCCCGATAAAGCAAAACCCGGTAGTAGCAATGTATAGGCCCAAACAATAAAACCGCCCATTAAGCCAGCTGCTGTGCCTTTAGCATTTCCGCCACGCCAATAAAGGCCAAGTAATAAAGCGGGCGCAAATTGGCTGGCTGCCGCAAAAGAAACCAGACCAGTGGTGACTAGGGTATAAGATTCACCAATAAGCGCATGGTAGAGGTAACCAAGTAAAAGAATAAGCAAAATGGCGATGCGGCGAATACCTAGCAGCCAGCCACTTAAATTACGTGTTGGGTCTAGGTGCAGCCACTTCCAACGCAATAAAACAGGCATCACTAAATGGTTACTGACCATAGTAGAAAGGGCAATGGTTTCGACTATTACCATGCCAGTTGCGGCCGATAAACCACCAATAAAAACAAACAAAGGTAAAAATTCTAAGCCTGCTGCTAAGGGTAAAGTTAAAACATAGTCATCAGGCGAACCAGCACCCATTAATAGGCCAGCTAAGGCAATGGGAATAACCATCAGGTTAATAGCAAAAAGGTACAAAGGAAACATCCAGCCCGCACGTTTAACGTGGCGTTCATCGACGTTTTCTATCACTAATACTTGAAACTGGCGGGGCAAGGTTATAAAAGCCAGTGTAGAAAGAATTAAGATTCCCACCCAACCCACCGCACCCCCTGGAACAGCATCTAAACCCAGCGTACCGACTAAATCGGTTCGGCTAGCTGCTTGGGTTAATAAATCCATGGGGCCTTCATAAAGCCAAAACACCACAAAAATACCTGCCGCTAAAAAGGCCAGTAGCTTAATAATGGATTCAAACGCTATGGCCGCGACCATGCCTTCGTGGCGTTCACTGGCATCTAGGTGGCGTGTACCAAAAAGAATAATAAAAATAGCTAAAACAATGGCTACCCAAAAAGACTTGTCCATTAAAAACGTTTTTTCGACTAAGGCTTGGGCAGGTGCTAAAGGGTAACCCGTTAACAAAGCATGGCTAATGGTAATGGCTTTAAGTTGTAAGGCGATATAGGGCATAACACCAATAACAGCAATAAGCGTAACCAGCACACCTAAGCGCGTACTTTTACCATAGCGGG
>CANQLY010000131.1 GCA_947624795.1 uncultured Marinospirillum sp. | reverse complement strand
GTTACCCACTTTGCTGGGGGTGCCTTTTGTACCCGGTTGGATAACCCCAGCAATCCCTGTTGTATTGCTTTTTATTGGTGATTTTGAACCTGGACCTGAGGCCATTAAATCGTTAGTTGCTTTGCAATTAATGGTTACTTTTATTTTCTTTTTTATGGGTATTACCCGCTTGGGTAGTAAACTGATTGAAAATATACCTAAATCACTAACCGCTGGTATTTTGCTGGGTGCAGGCATTGCCGCTATTTCAGGTGAAATTTCACCCGGTGGCCGTTTATTTAATACCCCCATTTCGTTAAGCATTGGCGGCCTTGTCACCGTTTATGTGTTGTTTTCTTTGTCTTTTCGTGACTGGACAGAAAAGTTTCGCTGGGCAAAATTCATTGCAAGCTATGGCATGGTGCCGGGCATGTTGATTACCATGGCCATTGGTTGGGCGGTCAAAGAATACCCTTTACCTGAGATTGAGTGGGGTATTAACGTGCCTGCTTTTAGTAAAATTTGGGCTTACCTTCCCTTCTCAATTGGTTTTCCTGATGTAAAACTCATGCTTGCTGCCATTCCTACGGCTATTATTGCCTACATTATTGCTTTTGGTGACATAGTGGTAGGCCAAAGCTTAATTAAGCGTGTTGACCACCTGCGTCCCGATGAAAAAATTGAAGTGGATATTGACCGTGTTCACCTAGTTACAGGCCTTCGTAACTTAATTCACTCATTATTTGCACCTTACCCAGGTTTGGCAGGCCCACTGTTTACGGGTGCTATGGCAACCATTGCAGAGCGTTACCGCTATGGTCGCAGTGCAATGGATACAATTTATTCAGGTGCTTCGGTGTTCTGGATTGTTGGTTTTATTGCTTTATTTATGCTGCCTTTGGTTACTTTGTTTAAACCCGTGTTACCTATCGCCTTGTCGATTACTTTGCTAATTACCGGCTATTTATGTATTGCGGTAGCAGTTGAGCAAATTGATAACGCCACTTCTATGGGCGTTGCAGGCATTATGGGTGTTGTTTTAGCAACCCACGGTGCTGCTTGGGGCTTGGGTGTAGGTACGGTGCTTTACTTTATGATTGAATTCCGTGGCTTGGGTAAAAATGCTGGGGAGGGCAGTGAAGAACCAATAAAAGTGGTTGATAACATGGCCGTTGAGGAAGATGAACCGCCAAAAAGTTAAGCAGCCTGATTTTTCAAGCTGATTCGCTTAAACTATAAAGCCCCCATCCGTTTTGGTTGGGGGCTTTTCTTTTCTCAGGTACAAGGGTTTTGCCTGCTATGTTTAATGCGCTTTATTTTCGAACGTTTATTTCGCTTGTTGAAACGGGTAGCTTTACCCACACTGCTCGTAAGCTTGATATGACCCAACCCGGGGTTAGCCAGCATGTACGAAAGCTTGAAGAGTATTTTGCTTTATCACTTTTAAACCGTATTGGAAAGCGCTTTGAGTTAACAGAAGCAGGTCGTCAGGTTTATGATTATGCGTTGCGCTTATTTTCTGACCATGAGCAGTTTCGGCACAGCTTAGAGCAAGATTTATTAGAAGGCGGCGAGTGCCGTATAGCCAGCATTGAAGTGTTGGGTGTGCTGCTTTACCCCTTTGCCTTGGGTTTTATGAAAAACCATCCACGTTTACGCCTGCATTTGCGTTTTGCCGACAATGAAGAAGCAATACAAGACGTACTTAGTCGCAAAGTTGACCTTGCCCTTGTCAGTGAAATGCAGCGCCATTCAGATTTAACCTACGTTGAATATTTGCAAGAACCTTTAATTGTAGTGGTGCCTGCCGAGTTTCAAGGCAATAGTTTGCAAGATTTGCTAGGCCTTGGTTTTATTAACCACCAGCAGGGGCAGCAACAAGCGGGTGAGTTACTAAAGGCTAATTTTTCTGAAGAGTATCGAAGCTCAAGGCAGCTAGTGCAGCGCAGCTATGTTAACCGTGTGCATCTGGCTTTAGATGCCGTTGCCCGTGGGTTAGGGTTTAGTGTGGTGCCTCGCAGTGTGTGGGAAGCTTCGACTTGGCAACAACAAATTCGTGAATGGCGCCTGCCCATTGAAAGCACTTGGCCTATTTACCGTGTTAGCCTTAAAGAAAAAACGTTACCAGAGCGTTACCTGCAATTACTTGATGACTATTTAAACTGGCGTCAAGGGACTGTGTCTCATTGATTTTTAATACTTGGCAGTCAGCTTAAAATGATAAAAACCCCTAAAAGTACCGATACTCAAAGGGGTTTTTAGAAGCATTTGGCGGCTGTGACCTAGGTTTTAACTAAATCAATTAGCCTTTATAAGCTGCTTCAGATTTCAAAATGGCTGCGTGAGCATCTGTTTTTGTGCCCCAGTTTTCAACTTTTACCCATTTGCCTTCTTCAAGGTCTTTGTAGTTTTCAAAGAAGTGAGCGATTTGTCGACGCAGTAATTCAGGCACATCGTCGATGTCTTGAATGCCGTTATAAATAGTGGTGAGCGACTGGTGTGGCACTGCAATAAGCTTAGCATCAGGCCCTGATTCATCAACCATGTTCAGCACGCCCACAGCACGGCAACGAATAACACTGCCAGGCTCTACTGGGTGGGGTGTAATGACTAGTACATCCAGTGCATCGCCATCTTCACCTAATGTTTTTGGGATATAGCCATAGTTAGCTGGGTAGAACATGGGCGTTGCCATGAAGCGGTCAACGACTAGCGCATCCATTTCTTCGCTAATTTCATATTTAACAGGTGAATGGTGTGCTGGAATTTCAATGACTACGTTAATGTCTTCTGGAAGAGATTTGCCAGCAGGAATCTTGTTATAGCTCATCAGCTTTAGATCCTAGTAAAAGTAAAGAATAAGAAGTAAGAAGTGGTTATTTATAAACCCAGTAATTATACGTTTCTTGGGTTGATAACTCCAATTTGTTGTTATTCTTTCAGACCAAGGGATAACAGCAATAAGCTTGAGGTGCTGTAGCTACAAGGGTGATACTAGCCATAATAAAGTAGCATTAACGTTGTCTAAGGCCCTTGCACATGCAGTTGAGTGAATTAAAAGTCAGTTATGGTCAGTCCTATTTAGCTCAGAATCAACAGAGTGCACGTGCTTCTATGGCGGTTGCTTGCCCTAAAAATTCTCAGCTAGCCATTAAAGGCGTGGCCGCTGTTATCGCCGATTCTACTTGGCGTAATGTTTTAGCTAAGCAGGCTGGCGAAACCAGTGTTAAGGGTTTTATTACTGATTATTATTCAACGCCTGATAATTGGGATATTAAAACGTCGGCGAAGCGGGTGTTATCGGCGCTCAATGGCTGGCTTTTTGCACAAAATCGTAGCCTAACCAGTGGTAGCTACATTAGTTCAATGAGTGCTTTATTATTACGAGGCCAGCAGGCGCATTTATTTCACATGGGCGACACCTTAGTGTATCGCCTGCGAGGTGCTGACTGCCAATTATTAAACAGTGAGCACACTACTTTTTTTGGTGGTTACCGCTACCCTTCCCGTGCCATGGGCATGAACCCAAGCTTGGATATTGATTACTTAAACTTTAAAGTAAGGCAGGGGGATTTGTTTTTATTTACGACCCAAGCCGTGAAAGGTACCCTAGTGCCTTCTGACTTTGTGCAATTGGTGGGGCGTTTTTCAGAAGATTTAAACCAAACGTGTGATGAGATTTTAAAGCGTGCCATAGAAAAGGCGAATCGGCGCGGCTACTCTAGTTATAATTTTTGTTTTCAACTGCTAAGGGTAGACCAAATACCGCAAGAAGTAGCAGAAGGTTTAGGCGAAGCTTACACCTGCTTACCTGTACCAGCTGAATTGCAACCAGGCGATGAGATTGATGGTTATCAAGTCACTAAAGTGCTGTCACGCAGCGCCACCAGCCGCATTTATAAAGTGTATGATGCGGCAACAGCAACTGATTTAGTGCTTAAAGCCCCTTCACCACAAATTGCACGTAAACGTGAATTTATTGCCCATTTTATTATGCAGCAGTGGGTGGTTGAGCGGGTTTCTTCACCTTATGTTGCCAAGGTGGTTAATTTATCGCGGCCCCGAACGCAGCTGTATTACCTGATGGAATACGTTGAAGGCCGCACGTTAGAGCAGTGGTTAAAAAGTAATCCACAGGCAGATTTTAATGTAAGGGTAGATTTAATCGAGCAAATTACTAAGGCCGTGAGGGCTTTGCATCGGCGTGAAATTTTACACCAAAATCTAAACCCAAAAAACATTATGGTTGATCAGTTAGGGCTAATAAAATTAGTTGATTTTGCAGCCTGTGGTGTAGCAAAAATGCCTGATTTACCCCCCTTGTCTACCCTTGCACGGCGGGTTGGCTTAACGGCTTACTCTGCCCCTGAATACCGTTTAGATCAAGAGCCTAATGAGCGTGCCGATCAGTTTTCAGTGGCTGGATTGGCTTTTGAAGTGCTAACGGGGCAGCTGCCTTATGCAGGCCAGCTTGAGGGATTAAATTCAAAAGTTGATTTTGCCCGCTTAGATTACCAGCCATCCTTTCAAATTAACCCCAGCCTTCCGGTGTGGATGGATTTACCGCTGCGTAAAGCTTTACAGCTTAACCCAGAACTGCGTTACCGCCGTTTGTCTGAGTTTATTTATGACTTAAAAAAGCCCAGCGCCAGCCAATTGAATCAGTCAGTTAATACTAGTAAACCGCTTAACTTCTGGAAGGGTTTGGCAGGTTTTTTACTACTGTTGCTGTTATTAAGCCTTTTTTATTAAGGCTTTTTATATTTAGAAGGTGAGTGGTTTTGTAGGTGCTTTTTTTGCAAATGTTTTTTCTGCAAATACCTTTGCCATTCAATTAAAAGCAAGCAGAACACCCAAAGCGGCAGGCTGCCAGTTAGCATAAAGGGCGTGTTGCCTTCACGGGGCTGAAGTTGGCCTTTTAAGTTGCCTGAAATAAATTGTGGTAGTTGGTCAATCACTTGGCCTTGGTAATCAATCAGTGCAGTAATGCCATTGTTGGTGACTCTTGCCATGGGGCGTGCTGTTTCTAAAGCACGAAAACGTGCCATTTCAAAGTGTTGTAATGGGCCAATTGAAGAGCCAAACCAGCTGTCATTAGAAACCGTCAGCAGCCAATGGGTGTTTCTGGCTTGTTGGGCAGTAAAGTCTGGGTAGGCAACTTCATAGCAAATAAGCGGTGCAACTTTTGTTCCTGCTGCCTGAAGGTAAGCAGGGTGTTCTTGGCCTTGCACAAAGCTTGACATGGGCAGATCAAAAAAGTCGATAATGCCCCGTAATTGCGCTTCAAAAGGTAGGTATTCGCCAAAAGGCACCAGCTTTATTTTATGGTAATCACCCAAAGCTGCACCGGCGGTATATAGGCCGTTGTAATAGTTTTTTTGATTAGCAGTTAATGCAATTAAGCCGGTCATTAACCCAGCCCCTTCACCGGCTTTTTCTAATGCTTTGGTTAAAAAAGGTTGGGCTTGTTCAGGTAATAATGGCAGGGCAGTTTCTGGCCATACAATTAAATCGACTTCACCTAGCTGGTGGCTAAGGTTTAGGTAATTGCTAATAATTTCACGTTGTTTTTGGCGGTTCCATTTATCGGCTTGTGCCACATTGCCTTGCACTAAACCTAGGGTGAGTGGTTGGCCATAGGCTTGAGTCCATTGCTTTTGCTGTAAAAAAAAGCCAGTTAGGGGCAAAGCGGCCACCAGTACAATGGCAAAACTGCGTTGTGAAAAAGCCGTGGTAGGGTGCAGGCTAGTGTAAAGCAGCAGGCCAGTTAAGGCGCTAATGGCCGATAAACCATAAACCCCCAAGACAGGAACCCAGCCAGTGTAAGGGGTGTTTAGGTGGGCTGTGCCTAATAATAGCCAAGGGAAACCA
>CANQLY010000130.1 GCA_947624795.1 uncultured Marinospirillum sp. | reverse complement strand
GGGTTATTGGCTGGCTTCTGACTTAAACTTACGTTCCAGCGTAGGTACTGCTTTTGTAACGCCCACCTTTAATGACCTTTACTACCCAGCAGACCCTGTTTGGGGCGGTGGCGGTAACCCTGATTTAAAACCAGAAAAAGCGACTAGCTATGAGTTAGGCTTCCATTACAGCCCTAGCTTGTTCTTTGTTGATGTGGCTGTTTTCCAGACCGATACTAAAGATTTGATTGTGTATGATGCTGCCAGTGCCAGTATAAAAAACACCAATAAATCTAAAGCCCAAGGTTTAGAAATTGAGACAGGCTTTAAGTTAGAAGACTGGACGCTAAACTTTGCCACTACATTTTTAAAGCCAAAAGACAAAGAAACTAAAAAAGACTTGCCACGCCATGCCAAAAGCACTTTGCGTGTTGATTTAGACCGCCATTGGCAAGCAATGAGTGTGGGGATGTCTGTTGTTCACCGTGGCACTAGCTACGATGATGCCGCTAACACCATTAAGCTGGATAGCCACACTTTGGTTGATTTACGTGCTAGCTGGGAATTTTATCCAAGCGTAACGCTGCGTACTTCAGTTCAGAACTTGCAAGACAAAGAATATAGCCTAGCCACGGGTTACTATGAAGTGGGCCGTGCTGCTTACTTAACCCTAGAATATAAGCAGTAATTATTTATTAAAAAGGTAGCTACTTTTTCTAGGTCGCTACCTTTTTTATTTACCCGCTATTAAACAAGAGATAAACAAATGACCGATACAAGCAAACCCGAACGCCATAAAAAGCGGATGGAGCGCCACAAAGAAGTCGTCGATAGCAAAATTGCCCAAGCCACCACTGAACGCGGCGTAGTGGTCGTGCATACCGGCAATGGTAAAGGCAAAAGCACTGCAGCTTTTGGCATGGCGGCCCGTGCGCTAGGCCACGGTATGCAGGTGGGTATAGTGCAATTTATAAAAGGCAGCTTTAGTACGGGTGAAGAAGCTTTTTTTCGCCGTTTCCCCGAAGTTAGCTACCATGTAATGGGGCATGGCTACACTTGGGATACCCAAGATTTAGAAAAAGACATAGCCACTGCTGCTAGAGGTTGGGCGCAGGCGAAGGCTTTTTTAGAAGATGATAAAGTTGATTTGGTGGTATTAGACGAGCTGAATATCGCTCTAAAATATAACTATATCGCTATGCAAGACGTATTAGATGCCCTAGCAAATCGTCCAGCCATGCAGCATGTGGTGATTACTGGCCGTGGTGTCAGAGAAGAGCTTATTGCTGCCGCTGATACGGTTTCAGAGCATAAAGAAATTAAACATGCCTTCCACGCTGGGGTAATCGCACAGAAAGGCGTGGAGCTTTAACCCTACTAAAAATAAGCTTCTCTGTACCCTTGCTCTAGTCATTAATAGCTTTAATATACACATTTGTGTTAAAGCAAACTGCGTTTAGCTAAGTTTTTTAGCCAAGCGCCTTTGAACCTAACTAGAGTGGAGGTAAAAGCTATGGAACTTGGAACGATTAAAATTGTGGACATGCAAGGCGAAGACTGCGTAGCAAAAGTTAACAGCACCCTAAGCGAGCTTGATGGCGTTGTTAGTGCTAAAGCCTCTTTGGCTAACAAGAATGTTGCGGTTAGCTTTGATGAAACAATCACTTCTTTAGACAAACTAAAAGAAGCCGTTGTAGCCAGTGGCTTTAAGCTAGCAGTGCACGGTGAAGATGGTAATTGCTGTGGTGGTTGCGGTAGTTAACCTTATTGCTTAGTCGCATTGATAACCTGCCAAAATATGCTTAAGGTCATTCTAAGATTATAAAACTTAGAGTGACCTATCATGGAAGACTTAGCCCCGTCTGATTTAAAAAGTATTCTCCATTCAAAACGTGCCAACCTTTACTACCTGCAATACTGCCGTGTGCTGGTTAATGGCGGTCGTGTTGAATACGTTACCGATGAAGCACGCCGTTCGCTGTATTGGAATATCCCTATTGCTAACACCACCACCTTGCTGCTGGGTACAGGCACTTCTATTACCCAAGCGGCTATGCGTGAACTAGCCAAAGCAGGCGTGTTAGTAGGTTTTTGCGGTGGTGGCGGAACACCTTTATTTAGCGCAAATGAGGTAGATGTTGATATTTCATGGTTCTCCCCTCAAAGCGAATACCGACCTAACCAATATTTACAACAGTGGTGTTCTTTTTGGTTTAACGATCAAAAAAGGTTGCAAGCGGCAGTTTCTTTTCAACAACACCGTTTAAAAAACTTGCGAGAAATCTGGTCTAAATTATCGCAACAAAGGGATTTGGATTTTCCTATTTCAATTGCTGCTTTAGAAGTGATTACACAGGCTTTTGAAAGTAAGCTCCAAAACTGCCAATCTCAAAATGACGTTTTAGCTTTAGAAGCCGTAATGACTAAAGCCTTGTACAAACACGTCTGCATTACAACTAACTATGGTGATTTTACTAGGGCTAAACAGGGCTCTGGCACTGATTTAGCTAACCGTTTTTTAGATCATGGCAATTATTTAGCTTATGGCTTGGCTGCTACAGCTTGCTGGGTTTTGGGTTTGCCGCATGGTTTAGCCGTTTTGCATGGTAAGACCCGTAGAGGCGGTTTGGTTTTTGATGTGGCTGATTTAATCAAAGATGCCATTGTCTTACCCACCGCATTTATGGCGGCTATTCGAGGAGATTCTGAACAAGAGTTCCGGCAAGCCTTAATCACAAGCTTTCAAAAGTACGAGGTACTAGATCGCATGATTGATGCGATAAAGGACGTTGCATTTGAAGTGTCAGTAATGGAGATACCTGAATGATTGTTTCCATAAAATCACAATGCGACAAAAAAGCCTTAAAAGAAACACGCAGGATTTTAGACCAATTTTTTGAGCGTTCAGGTGACCGCTCTTGGGAAGGTCACGTTACACAACAGGGCTTAACAACGGTTAGAAAACTGTTGCGTAAGTCAGCTAGAAGAAACACAGCCGTTGCCTGTCATCGTGTGCGTGGAACGCTTAGGATGGACTTAGAGTGGATTATAGGTAATGCCAAGCGCTTTAATGCGACCGGCAAAGTTCCGACCAATAGCACCACTTTAGATGTGTTACGCGTCAATGATGAAAACCAATGGCATACAGCAGAAGTAATCGCCTTAACTGCCTCCATTGCTGGGCTATTCCATGATTTTGGCAAAGCCAACTTACTTTTTCAGAAAAAGCTAAAATCTAAAAAGGTTTTACAAGAACCCCTCCGACATGAATGGCTTTCATTATTGATGTTTGCTTGCTGGGTTGAAGGTAAGACCGACAAAGAATGGCTTGAGTCTTTAGTGGCTATCGGTGAAGCAGACGAACAAGTGATTGGTGATAAGTTTAGCCTTTTTCAGAAAGACCGTAACCTTGCTCTAAGCAATCCTTTTACCCTATTACCGCCTTTAGCAAAGTTTGTTGGCTGGCTGGTTGTTAGCCACCACCGCCTGCCAATTTATCCACGACCTTATAGTGATGAAGTTGATGATGGTGAAATAAACGATAATGCCATTAAGTTGGCTGAAATTGATTTAGAAAAGCTTTGTATTAATAACCAAGATTGGGATGCAAGCTGGAACTCACGCCAATGTTTAAAACAGTGGCCGCAAGCCGATTGGCATAACCTATTTGAGCTATCAAAAGGTACACCTTTTAAAAGTGCAGCTTGGCGTAAACGGGCTTCAGGGATTGCTAAAAGGGCACTTAATAGCCCCAGCCTTTTATCTAAAGGGTGGCTAGAAGAAGATAACTTCACCAGTCACCTTGCACGTTTAAGTTTAATGCTGGCCGACCATAGTTTTTCTGCTTTACCGCCGGTTAAAGCCTCACCAGCCTTTAGTGATAAAAACTACATTGCTTACGCTAATACTTATAAAGATGAAAAGGGTAGGCAAAAACGAAAGCAGCGTTTAGATGAACATAATATTGGGGTAGGACAGAATGCTTATTTGCTGGCTAGGCAGCTACCCAAGCTGCGTAGTGAGCTACCAAGTTTAGGCGCTCATAAGGCATTGAAAAAACGCACCACACTGAGTGATTATACTTGGCAAAACAAAGCCTATGAAACGGCTTTAAGTATTGCGGAGCGCACTGAAAAGCAGGGTTTTTTCGGTATTAATATGGCTTCTACGGGAAAAGGAAAAACCTTTGCTAATGCACGGATTATGTACGGTGTTAGCAATGAAATTAAAGGCTGCCGTTTTAGTGTTGCTTTAGGTTTAAGAACGCTTACCTTGCAAACGGGTGATGCTTTACGCAGTCGTTTGCAGCTTGATACCGATGAATTGGCAGTGCTGGTTGGTTCTCAAGCCGTACAAGAGCTGCATGAGCAGCGCCAATCAGCAGATGTGGCGGTTAGTCCGCATTTAGGGAGTGAATCCGCAGCCGATTTAATGGATGCAGAACAGCACATTGTTTATGACGGTAGCTTAGATAATGGTCCATTACGCCGTTGGCTGGGTAGTGGAAGGCGTGGCATGGCCAGTAAAGCACTCAAGCTATTAAGTGCGCCTGTTTTGGTATCAACCATCGACCACCTAATTCCTGCAACTGAAGGGGTGCGTGGTGGTAAACAAATTGCACCCATGCTGCGTTTATTAACGTCTGATTTAGTATTGGATGAACCCGACGATTTTGGTTCGGATGATTTGCCTGCCCTCTGCCGCTTAGTTAACTGGGCTGGGCTTTTGGGTAGCAAAGTGCTTTTGTCATCGGCAAGCTTGCCACCCGTTTTTGTTCGCACTTTATTCGAGGCTTATTTAGCAGGGCGCAAACAATATGAGCAAGCCTGTGGCATATCAGGCCAAGCCACTAACATTTGTTGCGCTTGGTTTGATGAATTTGTAAGCAGTGCAACCGATTGTGCAACGGTCACTGATTTTCAGGTTGCCGACAGGGCATTTGTTGATAAGCGGATTGAGCAATTAAAAAAACAAAACCAACCGGCTAAGGCGCTACGCAAGGGTGAAATATTGCCCTTACCCATTGCAGACAATAACAGTGAAAAGGTAATTGGTTCAGTCATTGAAGTGTTAGTAAACGGCATTAAAACGCTTCATTTAGCACACTGCGAAACTGATCCTAAGACACAAAAACAAGCCTCTTTAGGCTTGGTTCGTTTTGCTAATATCAACCCCTTAACAGCGATTGCTCTACAGTTAGCCGCTACAGAATTAAGTGATGACTGGCAATTCCATGTTTGTGTTTACCACAGCCAATTTCCACTTTTAGTTCGCTCTTTTATTGAAGCAAGGCTAGACAATACCTTAGATCGACACGATGCTGGCGCTTTATGGAAGCAGCCAGAGGTTCGTAACGCCTTGGATAAAGGCAAGGCCAAACATCACGTCTTTATTGTATTAGGTTCACCCGTAACCGAAGTGGGGCGTGACCATGATTACAGCTGGGCGATTGCAGAACCCAGTTCAGCACGCTCGATTATTCAGCTAGCAGGGCGGGTGCAGCGGCATCGCAAGCAAGTACCCGACACACCCAACGTGTTAATTTTAGAACACAATACCCGTGCCTTAAAAGGTGATGAGCTTGCTTACTGCAAGCCAGGTTTTGAAGCCCTTTCTTATAATAAACAAACAAAAACAGACGGTAATGACCTGTTGTTAGCAGAAGAGTATCGCAGCCTAGCCAAGGCTTTAAATGCAGATGATCTAGCTGCTATTTCATCCATTCCACGTATTGAACAGCGTAAAGACCGTAACCCAAGGCAAAACCTTGTTGATTTAGAGCACGCCCACTTGAATGCCGTTTTACGCCAGCAAAGTCGTATTGGGATTAAAAATAAGAAAGCAGCGGCTAATCAGTGGTGGGAAAATGGTGAGGCCATTACTTGGTGTGCTGAAATGCAGCGGTCTACACCTTTTCGTCAATCGTCACCCGATGAAGCTTTTATTCTTT
>CANQLY010000129.1 GCA_947624795.1 uncultured Marinospirillum sp. | reverse complement strand
CCGTAACTGCTGCTGCTGATTTGTCTTATCGGCTATGGTCACGTTGTTTTGGTGCGACTTTAACCTCTGCAACCTTAACGGCTTTGGGTCGGTTTGACCGGCTATACCAAAGGGCAGGCTTAAGTGCTGATACGCCCTGTAAAGCTTACCCTAGCCCCTTTAACTACCCAGAATTAGGTGTATTTGAAGTGCCTGACCAGGCGTGCGACCCGTCTCAAACCCAAGCACACACCCAAGCCATTTTAGATTATGTGCATCAAAATTTAGACCATGCCAAAGCGGCTGCCTTAGTATTGTTTAGTTCACGTAAACAAATGAACGAAGTTTATGAAGGGTTAAACAATAAACTACACACGGTAACGATAACGCAGGATATGCTATCTAAAAATAGGCTGATTGAAAAACACTGTCAGCGCATTGACGAAGAAAAACCAAGCATTATTTTTGGTTTAGCTTCTTTAGCTGAGGGCGTTGATATGCCAGGTAAATACCTTACTCACGTTGTTATAGTGCGCTTGCCGTTTTCTACACCAGATGATCCTGTGGATGCCACTTTAGCAGAATGGATAGAAGAAACTGGCGGCAATGCTTTTATGCAAATTAGTGTGCCCGATGCTAGCATTCGTTTAGTGCAAGCTTGTGGGCGACTGATACGCACAGAACAAGACAAAGGAAGGGTTACACTGCTTGATAGGCGAATTTTAACTAAGCGCTATGGTCGCCAGCTACTTAATAGCCTGCCACCTTTTAGATTAGAACTAAGTTAATTGATTTAACCTAGCATCCTTAATGAAAACACCTTGAATCATTAATTGTGCTTAGAGTAAATAATGTAAGAGGGCGGAATTAATATGAAAAAGCAAACACGCTGGCAATTATCCGCTTATCATTGCTTTATTTGTTTTTTTCTACTGGTTGCTGGTGTTTTTTTTGCTTCAGTTTCTTTCTCTTTTGCATCAGAAGAATTAGACCTAACGACCGAAGAGCAAGCGTTTTTAGCATCAAACCCTGTTATTAATGTGGGTGTTGCTAGGAATTGGCCACCTTTTGAGTATTTTAGTAGCCGCCATTCTGAGCTGCAAGGTATCAGCCATGATTATTTAAGCTTATTAGAAACGCTGTTAAATTTAAAGTTTGTTATAAACGATAAGCTTACTTGGTTAGAAACCTTGATTTTAGCTGAAAAGGGTAAGATTGACCTACTGCCAGCCATTATGGATACTCCTTATAGAAGCTATTACCTAGATTTTACTCAGCCTTATGTACGCTCCCCAATGATTATTGTTACCAACAGTCAGGTTAGCTTTATAGCCAATATCAATGAGCTAGATGGCATGAAGGTTGCTGTTGTTAAGGGGTATGCTCCACATGAAATGCTGGCGCAAAACCACCCATTGATTGATTTAGATTTAAAAGATAGTGCCATTGATGCTTTAAAGGCCGTTGCTTCAGGTGAGGTTTATGCTTTTGTTGATAATTTAGCCGTTGCAAGTTATTTGATTCGAACGCAAGGGTTAGCTAATTTAAAAATTTCAGGCCAAACACCCTATGCATTTGATTTGTCGATGGGAATTAATAAAAATCAGCCACACCTTAAAAGCATTATTGATAAAGCATTACTTCATGTTTCTAGGCAACAGCACAATGCTATTTATGACCGTTGGGTAAGTATTGATATCTCTAAACCCTTTCCTTGGATGCAAGTATTGTTGCCTATTTCAGGCTTGAGTTTAGTTTTAGTAATACTTAGTTTTTATACTTTTTATTTGTTTAATTTGAATAAGAAAATACGTCAAGTGAATGCACGTCTAACCTTAACTGAACTTGAATTAACAGAAAAAAATGCACAGCTTAAATGCGTTTCTATTACAGATAAATTAACAGGTGCCTATAATCGCCATTACCTAGATAAAGCATTAAGTAAACAGCTAGCTTTAGCGCAGAACCATAATCGCCCCCTGTCGATTGCTTTATTTGACCTTGATTACTTTAAAAAAGTGAATGATAACTTTGGTCACCAAATAGGTGATGCGGTGTTGAAGTTTTTTACTGATCTGGTTAAAAATAACATTCGCTCTACTGATGTGTTTGGTCGGTGGGGAGGTGAAGAGTTTTTACTTATCTTTCCTGAAACAAATAAGCAAAATGCCTGTATTCTTGCTGATAGAATAAGGCAGTGTTTAGAAGTGCATTTATTTGAAGCAGGCTTTAAGCAAACCGTAAGTGCTGGTGTTGTGGAAGTGCAGGCTAACTTAACGGCAGATCAGTTTTTGTTTTTAGCAGATAAGCAGCTTTACCTTGCCAAGCAAACGGGTCGTAATAAAGTCATGAGTTAAATAATCATGCATAGTTTAATTATTTTCAGGAGCAATGAATGAGTTTTTCAGCCAGTATTCACCCTGAAGCTTTAGGCTGGGTTGCTTGGGTAATTTATACACTTTTTTTAATACTTGCTTTATGGCAGGTGCCTTGGTGCATTTTATTCAGAGAAAAAGGCTTGCAACACCTTTTTTTAGGCAGTGTTGTGTTGGTGTCTTTTTTATGGCAAATGCAAGCCAATATAAGTTCTCAAGTGGCCATACATTTAATTTTAGCCACAACGCTAACCCTAATGTTTTATTGGCCTATGGCGTTAATTGCTACTAGCTTAGCTTTGGTTAGCGTGACACTTAATGGCAAAGGCACTTGGGATATGTTTGCTATTAATGGGTTGTTGGTGTGTGTATTACCCGTATTTGTTAGCCATTGGGTGTGGCGGTTTGTTGAATTAAAGCTGCCTGCAAATTACTTTATTTTTGTATTAGTTGTGGCAGGCGTGGGCAGCATCTTAGCCGTGCTTAGCACAGGGCTTGCGGTTATTGTCATTACTTGGTTTTACACTTCTGGGCATCAGTTCACCCATTTAGCACAAAACTACTTTTTATTTTTACCCTTAACATTACCACCAGAAGCGGTAATCAATGGCATGTTGATCAGTGGCTTAACTGCCTACATGCCAGATTGGGTTAGGGCTTTTGATCCTAAAAAATACCTAGACGAAGCTTGAATCAATAAGCTTTAGCGTTTGACTGGGCGTTTTTGTAGTTTGCGCTGTAAGGTGCGGCGGTGCATGCCTAAGGCGCGTGCGGTGGCAGAAATATTGCCATCATTTTCGTGTAATACTTTTTGGATGTGTTCCCAAGTTAAGCGGTTAACCGACATGGGCTGCTCGGCAAGGGGCGCATCTGGGTTGCCTTCTTGTTTTTGAAAAGCGGCTAGAATTTCATCGGCATCGGCAGGTTTACACAAGTAATTCACGGCACCTAATTTAATGGCTTCAACTGCGGTAGCAATGCTTGAATAGCCTGTTAGCACCACAATTTTAGATTGGGGTGAAGCCTCGACTAAAAGGGGTAAAAGGTTTAACCCTGAACTGCCTTCTAGTTTTAAATCTAGGCTAATTAAATCGGGTTCAAAGGCTTGAGTTTTTTCTAATGCCTGTGCTTCGTTAGCCGCCACTTCAACTTCATAGCCCCGTTTAATAAACGCCCTTTGCAATACGTGAGTGAAAATATCATCATCATCAATAATTAAAATACGAACGGCTTCATCGTGTTGTTCAACATTACTCATTAAATTACGTCTCCTAATGTACTGGCTTGGGTAAAACTGCGATGACAGGCACTCTTACCTCGGTCAATGTTCCGCCATGCTTATGATTGTACAGGTGTACTGTGCCACCAAGTCGGTTAATTGTGGCATGAGTTAGTAACAAACCTAGGCCTAAGCCTTTGCTTTTCGTTGATACAAAAGTTTGACCTAAACGCTCGGCTATTTCCATAGGAATGCCAGGGCCTTGGTCGTGAATGTCGATTTGCGCCTCTTGGGTGTTCCATTGAATAATAATGGTCACGGGTTCACGGCTGGCATCGGCAGCATTATTTAATAAATTAATTAAGGCTTGTTGCAGGGTAATATCATCGGCAATGCGTGGTTCGTTTAAATTACTATTAGGCCAATCAATGCAATAACGCACATCGGGGCGTAGCACTTCCCAGTGTTCTAGCACCTGTTTAAGAAAGCTTTTTAAAGGCTTGCATTCAGGGTTAAGTAATCGACTGCGGTCTGCATTGCTGACTAACGATTGTAGGGTAACTTTGCAAGTATCAACCTGTTGGCGCAGTAGGGCTAGGTCGGCTGCTAGCTCTGTGTTGGCTTGGTGGTCGTTGCTTAGCTCTTTTAGCATAACGGCCATGGTCGATAAAGGGGTGCCTAGCTCATGGGCAGTACCTGCGGCTTGGGTTGCCACGGCTATAATTTGCTCATCATGCAAAGAGCGTTCACGGGTTTCAGATAAATCGGCATCACGCTGGCGCAAGGATTGTGCCATTTTATAAACAAACACTGTAATTAAGCTGGTGCTAAGCATAAAGTTAGCCCACATACCCAATAAATGCAGGTTCAGTGCTGAATTTTCTGGTAGTTCAGTTAATTGTGGTATCGGCTCATAAAACACCATTAAACAGGGGTAGGCCAGCAAAATGTAAGCGGCAATAATCCAAGTGGAACGCCAAGGTAGGGTGGCTGCTGAAATGGTTAGCGGCACTAAAAAATAAGAAATAAAGGGGTTGTTAGCGCCCCCTGTAAAATAAAACAACACGCTTAACCCCACCACATCGGCGAGTAGGTGCAGCAAATATTCTTTATCAGTCACAGGCCCTGGCCAGCTTAACCGCCACCAAGTTAAGAGGTTAACCAATGCCATTGTAAAAATAACTGAAAAAACAGCAACAGTATTTAACTTGAAATCCAGTACATCAAGGCCAAAAATAATGCCGCCTAAAAAACCTGTCCAAGTAATGCCCCGCACCAAAGTTAAGCGTAAAAGGTTGCGCCCAGGCGTTGAAAGTGGTAAGGGAGGTGTTCGATAGGTTTCTTGCACTGGTTCATTCCTTAAAATTAACTTTAATGTATTAAGTGAATGCTAATGTAAAAACAGATGGATTGCAGGGTAAAAATAAAAAAGCCTAGCTTTTAGGGCTAGGCTGGGTGATTAAAGGTTAAATTTTTAAGGCTAAAAAGTAGCGCAATGCCCACCCGAAGGTGCTTGCCCTGAACCGATGGCAATAATGGGCGCTTCTAAATGCAGGTTAACTGGCTGGGCAGTGTGCCAATCCCAAATAAAAAACCCCACTAAAAAAGCCCAAAACACCACCACTCTTACACTGGTTAATTTATTCATAATGCGTAACTCTTGTTTAAATTTTGTCTTAAAAAGTCAGTATCAATAATTAAAATAGCGGCGAATACGCACGCCAACCAGCGAACCTGCAAAGGCCATTACTACCCAAATCCAGCCATGTAGGCTGCCGGTAGAAATGCCACTAACCATAGCGCCCACATTGCAACCAAAGGCTAGGCGCGAGCTATAACCTAGCAAGAAACCAGCAATAATACCGACCACCCATTGTTGCGTATTTAACTTATCTGCCTTACCGCTTTTATTGCGTGAGAAAATCCATAAAGCACCGGCTAAAATACCAATATTGGTAATGGAGGTTAGGTCTAAAAATACCGACTGCTGTAAAGCGGTGGCATTAACGGGTTGGCTCCAAAACGCATTGGTGGTTGGATCAAACAGATTACCCACAGTAGCAATCTTTGCTGCCCACAAACCAAAACCATACACCACGCCCCAAGGCTGGCCAGCAATCACAAAGTTTAATACGGCTAACAAGGCAATTAGCAGCGCACCAATAATTAACGTTTTGTTAAATAAAATGCGTGAACCACCGCTTGTTCTTGACCAAAACCAAGCGGCTAATCCAAGTGCAATTAAACCTAAATAAGTTAGCCCCAATGCGCCACTTAACCCCACTTCTTGCACTAAACTAACCGGTTTAATGCTGCCTAAGTTTAACCACCAGTTTAAATGCACTGAACCCAAGAAGCTGCCTAGCGCAAAAACAGGCAAGATAGCCATGTTTAATGGAATGCCCAA
>CANQLY010000128.1 GCA_947624795.1 uncultured Marinospirillum sp. | reverse complement strand
GGTTATGCTGCCATCTTGTGGTAAACGGCGTTCAGCAATGTCCATTTGTGCCATGACTTTAATACAAGCTGCTAATCTGCTGTGCAAAGACAAGGGTGGGCGGGTGACTTCATGCAAAACCCCATCCACTCGGATACGAATTCGGTAGCTGTGCTCAAAAGGTTCAAAGTGAATATCAGAAGCCCCTTGGTTAACAGCATTAATTAATATTTTATTTACAAATTTAATGATGGGTGCATCGTATTTGCTGTTTTTTGTTGTTAAAGATTCTTTTGTTGTTAAGTTAGCATCAAGCTGAATGGCTTCTTCTTCAATGGTTTCTAACTCATCAAATGCATCAGTTGCTGTTGCTAATAACGCATTTAATTTAGCGCTTAATTTTTCTTGGGCAACAATAATGGGTTGAATGATTAGCCCTGTTTGAAATTGAATTTCATCTATGGCTATAAGGTTAGTTGGGCTTGAAAGTGCCAAACTTAGCAGGTTACCTTTTTTATACAGTGGTAGTGCTTGGTGCTGGTGTAGTAATTGTTCATTGACTATTTTTTTGGGTAGGTAGCGGTCATCAAAAGTATCTAGGTCTAGGTAAGGCAAACCAAATTCTTCTGCAATGAAATAGGCAAGTAAATCACTATTAATGAATGGGATTGAATGAAGGTAGTGAATAAAGTTTTGATTTTGTTGTTTTGCAGTGTGTTGGGCGGCTATTGCCTGATTATTACTGAGTAAACCTTCACCTACTAGCCGTTTTGATAACAAATTTAGCGGTATAGTTACAGTAATATTAGCCATAATCTTTCCTTAAATTAAGCACCTTTAATTGGGCTGCTATTCCATTTTTACGTTATTGGTCGCTTTTGTGTGAACGACTTAACTTTAAGGTTAGCCTTTAATTTTTGGTAAGCAAGATGAAGTAATTCATAATTTTTATTTTAAGCAATAATTTATTTTATGACTAGTATGAGGTTAGGGATGCTTAAAATAAGGAATTTGTGAATGAAAAAAAATCAGCAAGGTTTCACTTTAATTGAGTTGTTGGTAGTAATCGCCATTATTGGTATTTTATCGGCAGTGGCTGTTCCTCAGTATAAAAAATACGTTGAAAAAGCTGAAGTTACGGCCGACGTTGCTGCAATTAGGGCTTTTCAAACCGTTGTTGATGCAGAGATTTTTAGTGGAACTGCTGTTGCTGATCTTGTTACTAGTTTAGGCAGCTTTGTTGCTACCATAGAAGATAAAGCCGGTGTGGGCTTAACGACTACGGCAGATGATACCGTTGTATTAGCTAAAGGTGCTGCTAGCCTGACTAGAAATGCAAAAACAGGTGAATGGACGTGCAAACAAACTAAAGAAGGTGTCGATATTAAGGGGTGTGATTATACTGAGGTCAGTCCTTGATTCTGGTTTGTTTATTGTTTGCTTACTCAAGTTTTACTCCTTTGTGCCGATAGTTAAACTAAGCTGTTAAAGTTATTAAATTTTTAAGGGGTTCTATTATGTCCATGCAAACAATTGCTTCATCCAACAATTCTCAAGTAGTTAGCTCTAATAAAATGACTTCTAATAATAAAATGCAAGGCGCTGCCAGTGAAGTTAAGCCAACCGAAGTGAAAACTAAACTAACGGACGAAGAGAAAGTTGAATTTGCTAAGCAAGCAGAAGCAACGGCCTTAGCAAACAAAAAAACTTTGCTAGAAACCATGTTTGGTCAAGGTAAAGAAGGTGATACAAAAGCTTTGCGTATCTTCTACCAAGAGGCTGCTACTGCCATTGAAGGCATCCTTAAAAAAGAACTAGGCGATGAAGGTTTTAGTCTACAAAATTTAATGGATAAAACATCAGGCATTAAAGGCCAAGAAGATTATTGGTCTTCTGATAACACGGCAGACCGTATTATCACGGGTGCTACTAGCTATTTTGATAAGTTCAAAGAACAAAATCCTAAGTTAAGCAATGAAGAAGCCGTTGATAAATACATGAATTTAATTACCCCCGCACTTGAAAAAGGCATGGGTGAAGCAGTGGGTATTCTAAAAGGCTTTGGTGCGTTTGACGGGGGTGTTAAAGATACGGTTGAACTAACTCAGCAGTTAGTGTTTGAAAAGTTAAATGCTTTTCGTGAAAAGATGTTAGAGCTTGATAAGCCAAAAGAAGAGAAGCCTTTGTTTGATGATGCTAATGCCAAAGATTCAAGTTCTAAAGTAGAAAGCTAGTATTTAGCTTAAGTGATTTTTAAGTAGGTTTTAAAAAAGTCGGGCAGTTAATTGAACTGCCTGACTTTTTTTGTCTATTTTTTGCCTGTTTTTGCTTGGCTTCTAATCAATGGTTTGTTTAGCTAAGCCAAGCTTTAAGAAACTTGTTGCGCTTTTTTGCGGCGTGCTTCTAATACAGGGCGCAGTTTATCGGCCATTTCAGTTAACGATTTTTCAGTTGCTTCCCAATCAATACAAGCATCGGTTACTGAAACGCCATATTTCAACTGGCTTTTATCGGCAGGAATGGATTGATTGCCAAAACCAATATTTGACTCAACCATTAAGCCTAGAATGGATTGGTTGCCGTCTAAAATTTGGTGAGTTACGTTTTCTAACACCAGCGTTTGTAGGCTAGCATCTTTATTAGAGTTAGCATGGCTGCAATCAATCATAATGTTGTTGGCAAGGCCTGCTTTAGCTAAGTCATTTTCACACAGCTTAACGCTAACTGAATCGTAGTTAGGCTTGCCATTACCGCCGCGCAATACTGCGTGACCGTATTTATTACCCTTGGTGCGAATAATTGCAACCTGACCTTCGGTATTAATCCCTAAAAAATTGTGCGAATGCGCCATTGATTTAAGGGCATTAATCGCTACTTCTAAGCCGCCGTCGGTGCCGTTTTTAAAGCCAACAGGGCAAGACAAACCGCTAGACATTTCACGGTGGGTTTGTGATTCAGTGGTACGCGCACCTATCGCACTCCAAGCAATGCAGTCTTGCATATACTGGGGCGAAATGGGGTCTAGGGCTTCGGTGGCTAGCGGTAAACCAAGCTCTGAAAGGTCTACCAACAGCTTACGACCTAGGTGCAAACCTTCTTCAATTTGAAAGGTGTCGTCCATGTGTGGGTCGTTGATTAAACCTTTCCAGCCTACTGTGGTGCGTGGCTTTTCAAAGTAAACGCGCATCACTAAATACAGTACATCACCCACCTTATCGGCTAGGGCTTTTAGGCGTTTAGCGTAATCTAGCGCAGCATCAACGTCGTGAATAGAGCACGGCCCAATCACCACAAATAAGCGTGGGTCTTCACGGTCTAAAATTTGTTGAATAACTTGGCGACCTTCATAAACCGTTTTTTCTGCGTTAGCAGTTAAAGGCACTTTTTCTTTTAAACGGTCGGGTGTAATTAACACTTCTTGCGAAACAACGTTAAGGTTGTGTATTCGCTTGTTATCAGACATGGATAGCTTCCTATTTTCCTTAAAATTTGCAACATAATGAGCCTATTGTATTTTATTGCGCTGCCTATAAGCAATTTATAAGCAGTCTTAAACAGCCTATAAGCAATTATCTGGCTTAGGTAAACCTGCATAACGGGCAAGGGCTTTGGCAGGGCTTTGCCCAAACAGCTGCATTAAATAAATACTACTGGTTTTTTCAACGGCTAAATGCTGGCGCAAATATTTAGTTAAAGGGCGCATGGCAGGCGACAGTTGAAAAGTTTGGTAAAATTCTCGCAGCAGCAGAATAATGTCTAAATGCTCTGTTGTTAACGTTATCGCATCTTGGGCAGCTAATAATTTAGCAATTTCTGGTGTCCAGCTATTTAAATCTACCAAGAAGCCTTCTGGGTCTAATTCAGGCAGCGCCATTTTATTCATTATTTCATCAGCTATTTCACTAGCTATCTCACCAGCTACAGACACGATCAGCCTCCAAGGTGGCAGCCACCCATTGTGCATCGCTGATTAAGCTAATGGCAGCAGGGCAAGCATGTAATAAACCACGGGCTTGTAAATCGTCGCTTAGGGCTAAAACTTTTACGCTGCTGGGTAGCTGTTGCAAAAAATTAGCATCAATTGCCAAAACAACCGCTGATTCAATTAACAGCAGTTGGTCTGTGGCGGCTAACAGTTTTAAACAGTTGGCGAGTTGGTGTTGCGCGTTTAATTGGTGAAGCGTTGCCATAATGTGTGCTATTTAAATGTAAGAAAAGTTAACAAGAATTAACTATTAAAAGGTAATAATATTACGACTGTTAGCAATAAATTGCTGAAGTTTAGCTGTGTTGCAGCTGGCAACGGGCAATAGTAATGCTGCTGTGGTTAAGCTGTAATCTAACAACGCCTGTTCTTCTACAAATACTTGGTCAATATCATACAGCGCCAAGGCTTTTAACATGGCTTGTGTACCCTTTAAAGCTAAAACATTTGGCTGCTGGTTTTGAACCAGCTGCAACACCCCTGCGCCTAAAAAAATTAAGCCCGTGCGTTGTTCAAAGGTGCTGTTAACTAGGGCAAGGTCTAACGCTTCTTTAGGAAAGCTAGCGGTTAAAGGCGGTTGGGTGAAAATTACCAATAGGTCAAAAGTGCTGGAAGTATTCATTAGCTAAATGTCACTGTTCTATCGGCATTTGCCATGCCATCAACCAGCTGACCTAAACCAGTTAATACAAAGCCTTCTGCCAAATTATGGTGCGCTAAACCAAAACGTGCGGCTTCTTTAGCATCAACAATGCCGCGTTTTAAGGCTGCTGCAACACAAACACTTAACTCTAGCTGGTGCTCTGCTGCTATGGCTTGCCATGCTTTAGTTAGGTTTATTTCATCTTGTGGTGGGCAGCTTAAAGCATTGGCTAAAGCCACGCCTTCTTGGTAAAAAAATACGCGCTGAATGGTATGCCCTGCTGCTAAAGCGGCTTTGGTAAAGCGCAAAGCAGAAAGGGGTGCCAAACTTACGTAAGGCCCCCCACAGACATGAATAACAAAGCTTTTATCTGTCATTTTAGTCTGGCTTTAAGCGATTAATCGTTGCTCATGCCTAACAAAGCTAACAGGCTTAAGAACAAGTTATAGATAGAAACAAACAAGGTAACAGTGGCACGAATGTAGTTGGTTTCGCCGCCATTCACGATTTGCCCAGTTTGGAATAAAATCATCGCTGAAGAGAAAATAACAAAGCCAGCACTAATGGCTAGGTGTAAACCGGTTAAGTTTAAGAACAGGTTAGCAATCACACCTGCCATTAAAACTAGGCCACCGACCATTAAAAACTTGCCCATAAAGTCGAAGTCTTTTTTGGTAATCAGTGCAAAAGCTGATAAGCCAAAAAACACAAAAGCGGTCATGCTTAGTGCCGAAACGACAATATTGCCCATGCCAGCACCTAGGTACATAGCAAGAATAGGCCCTAGCGATAAACCCATAAAACCCGTGAACGCAAAAACGCTGAGTAAACCCCAAGCAGAATCAGCCAGTTTATGGGTTAAAAACATTAAGCCGTAAACACCCACAATGAACACAATAATGTTCAGGCGTAGGCCAGAAACTAAAGAAAAATAAGCGGTTAATGCGCTAAAAGCTAAAGTCATGCCCAGCAGCATATAGGTGTTGCGCAGCACTTTTTGTGCTGATTCGCTAATCGCATTGGAAGCCGAATGGCTAATCGGAGCGTCGTAACGCATGGTGTCTCTCCTGCTAAATTGTTTAGTTTATTTAATTGCTTTACTTTTTGTAAGACAGCCGCTTAGCTTAAGCGTTCCGCCGTAAAATGGCAAAACCCTGTTTATAGCCTAAGCCGCCGTTGCCCTGTACGCCACCCAGTTGCTTTTCACTGGTATGCAGCGTTTGGGTCATTTCAATTAAAGCGCGTAACGCCGGTAAATTCCACGGGGCGCGGTTTAGGTTCATGCCACCTTTTAGGGTTAAGCTGTGTTGTGCTAACCAAGCAGGAATAGCCTGCCATCTATCCACAAATTTACCGTGCAACAGCAACGCCAAAGGTACGACAGGGTAACAGGTATAAGCTTCTAGCAATGCTTTGTCTTG
>CANQLY010000127.1 GCA_947624795.1 uncultured Marinospirillum sp. | reverse complement strand
GGTTTAACTCGTAAGCCTTGGGTAAAAACTTCTTTTGCGCCCGGTTCTAAAGTGGCACGTTTGTACCTAGAAGAAGCCAACCTTCTGACTGAACTAGAGCAACTAGGCTTTGGTATCGTCGGTTACGCTTGTACGACTTGTAACGGTATGTCGGGTGCGTTAGACCCAGTGATTCAGCAAGAAATTATTGACCGTGACCTGTATGCCACGGCAGTGCTTTCGGGCAACCGTAACTTTGATGGCCGTATTCACCCCTACGCTAAGCAAGCTTTCCTAGCTTCGCCACCGCTAGTGGTTGCTTACGCCATTGCCGGTACGATTCGTTTTGATATTGAAAAAGACGTGTTAGGTACGGATAAAGACGGTAACCCGATTACCCTAAAAGACATCTGGCCTTCCGATGAAGAAATTGATGCCTTGGTTAAATCCAGTGTTAAACCTTCGCAGTTTAATGAAGTTTACATTCCGATGTTTGATCTAGATAAAGGCGTGGCGGCGATTAGCCCACTTTATGACTGGCGTCCAAAATCTACCTACATACGTCGTCCCCCTTATTGGGAAGGTGCTTTGGCAGGCGAGCGCACCATGAAGGGTATGCGTCCTTTAGCCTTACTGCCAGACAACATCACTACTGACCACTTGTCGCCTTCTAACGCGATTATGATGGACTCAGCAGCCGGTGAATACCTGCACAAGATGGGCGTACCAGAGGAAGACTTTAACTCCTACGCAACGCACCGTGGCGACCACTTAACCGCACAGCGTGCGACTTTTGCTAACCCTAAGCTGATTAACGAAATGGCTGTAGTGGATGGCGAAGTTAAGCAAGGCTCGCTTGCACGTGTTGAGCCAGAAGGCAAAGTCATGCGTATGTGGGAAGCGATTGAAACCTACATGGAACGCAAACAGCCGTTAATTATTGTGGCTGGCGCTGACTATGGTCAGGGTTCTTCACGTGACTGGGCTGCCAAAGGTGTTCGTTTAGCCGGTGTTGAAGTGCTTGCTGCTGAAGGTTTTGAGCGTATTCACCGTACTAACCTAATTGGTATGGGTGTTTTACCTTTGCAGTTTGAAGAAGGCACAACACGCAAAACTCTAGGCCTAGACGGTACTGAAACCTATGATGTTGAAGGCGAACTAAAAGCCCGTGGCAACATGACGCTAGTCATTAACCGTAAAAATGGCGAGCAGGTTAAAGTACCTATGCTATGCCGTTTAGACACGGCGACTGAAGTTAGCGTCTATGAAGCTGGCGGTGTTCTACAGCGCTTTGCACAAGACTTTTTAGCCCAAGCTTAGTTTTAGCACTCAAGCTTAATTGCTAGTAAGTTAATTGATGTCGATCAAGGCAGGCTTAGTGCCTGCCTTTTTTATTTTTAAGCCAGTTTTTATACAAGGTGATTTATGAGCCAAACAGACCTTAGCCAACCACAAATAAGTGTGACGGCTACCTATATGCGTGGCGGTACTTCGAAGGGTATTTTTATAAATGAAAATAACCTGCCAACCGCTGCCCAGCAACCAGGCAAGGCACGTGACCAGCTACTACTTAGAATTACGGGTAGCCCCGACCCTTACGGCCAGCAAATAGATGGTATGGGTGGCGCTACATCGAGCACCAGTAAAGTAGTGCTGGTTGGACCAGCCACTAAAGAAGGCCATGATGTTGACTATACTTTTTGCCAAATAGCTATCGATAAAGCTTTTGTAGATTACAGCGGTAACTGCGGCAACCTAACTGCAGCCGTAGGTAGTTTTGCGATTGCTCAAGGTTTGGTAAGTGCTGACAAAGTACCAGAAAATGGCATTTGTACCGTTAATATTTGGCAAAAGAACATTCAAAAAACCATTATTACCCATATACCGATGAAAAACGGTCAGGTACAAGAAATGGGTGATTTCTACTTAGATGGCGTTGCCTTTCCTGCTGCTGAAGTTGTTGTAGAGTTTTTAGACCCAGCCGATTCTAGCGGCTCTATGTTACCCACGGGCAATTTAGTCGATGACCTAGAAGTACCCGGCATTGGCACTTTTAAAGCGACTTTTATTAGTGCGGGTATTCCTACTATGTTTTTAAATGCAGCGGATATTGGTTATACCGCCACAGAGCTGCAAAAAGACATTAATGGTGATGCTGACAAGTTGGCTTGGTTTGAAACCGTGCGAGCACATGGCGCAGTAAAAATGGGCTTAATTAAAGACGTAAGCGAAGCCGCTGACCGCCAGCACACACCCAAAATTGCTTTTGTAGCACCACCGACTGGCTATACTACTTCCAGTGGTAAAGCGTTAAAAACTGAAGATATAGACTTGTGTGTAAGAGCGCTTTCTATGGGTAAACTGCACCACGCTATGATGGGCACAGCATCAGTTGCGATTGCTACAGCTGCGGCAATTCCAGGTACGCTAGTCAACCTAGCCGCCGGTGGTGGCGAGCGCAGCAGTGTAACTTTTGGACATGCCTCAGGCACACTAAAAGTAGGCGCAGAAGCCAAGCTGGTAGATGGCGAGTGGCAAGCAACTAAAGCAGTGATGAGCCGCAGTGCTAGAAGAATTATGCAAGGCGAAGTGCTAGTGCCAGCTGATACGTTAGAAGTTAAGTAAGTTATTTAAAACACCTAACCCTAACGCCTTAGCAGAGCAAAGTTAAGGGGTTAGGGTTTCTTTGAGTTAGACTAGCTGCTGCCCTGGGTAATCAAACTTTAATCAAAATAGTTGCAACAATTTGTTAGGTTGTAGTTTGTAAAAGCGCACACCAATATCAGCACCGTTTAATTATTACTAGAGGGTTAGCTACCCTTGATTACAAGGGAATGGAAATGACCAGCAGCGAAGAACAAACCTTTCTAAATAATCTAGAGAAAAAACTCTGGACCAGCGCCAACAAGCTTTTGCCTTCCTTAGACGCTTCACAATATAAGCAAGTATTTTTAAGGTTAAAGTAAGTCAAGTTTTAGGTGGATATTTTTTGAATTATTTTGATGGATTAAAGTGGTTATTAACTCACTTTAAAGTGAGCTACTAGTTGATGTAGCTCTTGCATCTTCTCATGTATTTCCTTAGAACTATGGGTTGTCTTAGTCGCTGCTATGGATGTTTTTTCTGCAATGCCCGTTATATTGATAATAGATGAGTCAATTTCTGAAGCTACTTGGGCTTGTTCTTCGGCCGCTGAAGCAATTTGATTACTCATATTAGTAATCGTTTCTACCGCACCAACTATTGTGTTCAAAGCAATGCCTGCTGTTTCTGCCGTTGCTACAGTCTTTTTTGCTTGCACTTGGCTAGCATTCATTATTTCAGCTGCGCGTTTAGATTGACTCTGTAGTCTGTCAATAATACTTCTAATTTCATCGGTAGAGCTTTGACTGCGTTGAGCTAAGCTACGAACTTCATCGGCTACAACAGCAAATCCACGTCCTTGTTCACCCGCTCTAGCTGCTTCTATAGCAGCATTTAACGCCAATAAGTTAGTTTGTTCAGCAATCTCACTGATAACATTCATAACTTGACTAACTTCTTGACTGTCTTTTTGTAAAGTATTCATCGCTTCGACGGATACTTCGATTTCTTTGGCTAAATTATTAATGCTAGCTATCGTTTGTCCAACGATTTTTTGACCATTAAGCGCCTCATCACTAGCTTGATAAGCAGAATCGCTGGTTAGCGTTGTATTTTTTGAGACCTCATGTACTGTAGAAACCATTTGATTCATAGCAGTAGCTACTTGATCTAATTCTGTGTGTTGTTCTTTAATGCCTTTAAGTGTTGTTTGCAATAAGCTAGTAACGCTATTTAGTGTAGCACTCACTTCGCTGCTACTATTAATTACACCTGATGCAATTTTGCACGTTTCTTTAACCATTGTGTTATAAGTAATAAACATTTGACCTATTTCATTATCATTAGTTTCAATTCTTAAAGTACGTGAAAAATCACCTTGACCAACGTAACTTAAATGATCCCTTAATCTATCAATTTGATGCATAAGTACATTAATACCAAATATTCTTCCTAATGATATAATTATAAAAATAGCTAAAGTTGCTGACATTGAGAATATGGTTTGATTACGGCTTTCTTTATTGCTTAACTCCTCCATTAAGCCAACGCCAGTATTCATTTCTTTTAAAATTTCCAAAGATTGCTTGGCTATAAATTCTCTGGCATTAGTATCTTGAGGGTTTTTAGTTAAAGCTAATAAACTATTTTTATAATTTGGCCATAATTCTTGGACTAATTCTAACTGATAAATAATTTGTGCATCTTTGGCTGCTGCTATTTTGCGACTGACATCACCTTTTAATAATGCATTATGACTAGATTCAAATTGGTTTAGCGTAGTGTTAAGACGGTCAATGTCTGATGAGCCTTGACTTATTAATAATGCCTCTTTAGCCATTTTCTGGCTTAACATACGTTGAGCAGCAGCAACATTAATAACCGTAGCATTGCTGTTAAAGGTACTAAAAAGTTGAATTAAAATAATGCTAACTAAAGCAGTTATTAAAAGATAAGAAAAAAGAAACTGCTTGTTTAAACTTTTTATACCTAAGCTACGCAATATTAATTGTATTGTATTGGCAATAAAATCCATAATTAACTAACTCTTTTTTTGTAATTTCTATTACTTTAGCTTAGCTGTTAGCAAGAGTATACTTAGACTTTATGGTAAATGAAGATTAAAGCCTAGCTAATGACAAAGCAGTAGCTAGGCTTTTTCATGCGGGAGAGCGGTTGGTGTTATTTAGGGTCAGCGAGTTTACGCAAATACCGAAAGAGTTTACGTGAGGTGGCCGGTGGTTTATCGGCTGCGGCTTCTTGGCGTGTATTACGAATCATCTGACGTAATAGCTGTATTTCACACTCAGGCCAAAGCTCAACAAATTCAGCAACAGCAGTATCATCAGCAATTAATCTATCACGCCAGTATTCAAGGTTTTGGAAATGCTGGGCATGGACACTGGAGCTTGAATCATAAATATCCATCGCCGCTTGAATGCTTTCGCTATCACGGCTACGCATGAGTTTGCCGATGCGTTGTAACTGGCGGCGGCGTGCTTCATGCGACTTTATACGCTTATATTCAGCTAAAGCTTCTAGCAGCTCTTCATCTAGTTTAAGGGTTTTTATCTGCGTAGCGGTTAAGTCTAGCAGCTTTTTGCCTAGCTCTTGTAAAGCTAGCATCTGGCGCTTAAGCTCACTTTTACTTGGTCCTAGATCCTGCTCATCTTCTGCATCATAGTCGTACATGGCTTTAGTCTTCTTCATCAAAACGGTTAAGTACCAAAGCTTCTAAAGCAGCGATGGCTTGGTGTTCATCTTCACCTTCGGTACGTAAAATTAATTCTGTTCCGCAGGGCGCAGCTAGCATAAGCAACTGCATAATATTACGCGCATTAGCAATACGTTCATTCAGGCGAATTTCGGTTAGGGCTTTAAACTGCTGACAGGTTTGAACAACACGGGTTGCGGCTCTGGCATGCAAGCCCCGTTTATTAATTAGGGTGACTTTCTTTTCCTGCATTTAAATCTCGATGGCGTATTTGTACATCGGGCTGTTGCTGCATAAAGTAATGGCCTAGGCGCTCGGCAAGAAAAACTGAGCGGTGATGTCCACCTGTACAACCTATGGCGACAGTAATATAGCTGCGGTTGCTTTCTATGTAATGAGGCAACCAGCTTTCTAAAAACTGGCTGATGTCTGCAAACATTTTTTGTGGCAAGGGGTGTTTATTTAAGAAGTCGACAACGGCTTGGTCTTGGCCGGTTTTTTCTCTTAGGTTCATGTCCCAAAAGGGGTTAGGCAAGCAGCGCACATCATAAATAAGATCGGCGTCTAGCGGTACACCTTTTTTAAAACCAAACGACTGAAAAAGCAGAGTAGGTGCTTGCTGCGGTTTGCGTGCCACCTGTTCAGCTATGGTGCTGCGTAATTCATGCACTGAAAGGCGAGTTGTGTCTAGGTTAAGCTGCGCCAGACTTGCTAGTGGGTCTAGTAGCTGCTGCTCTTGCTCTATCGCCTCGCTTAACGACAACTGGCCTTCACGCGTTAGCGGGTGGCGGCGGCGGGTGGCAGAAAAGCGCTCCATCAGTGTTTTAGCACTAGCATTTAGGTAAACCACCAGCACCTCAACCCCTTCAACTAGC
>CANQLY010000126.1 GCA_947624795.1 uncultured Marinospirillum sp. | reverse complement strand
TGGCTGGGCTATTAAAAGCATTAAAACGGGGCGAGATGATCGGTATTTTGCCCGACCAAGTACCCGATGAAGGGCAGGGTGGCAAGGTTGTACCTTTCTTTGGGCAGCCTGCTTTAACCGCCACACTTTTACCTAAGCTGGTACAAAAAACCGGCGCCAAAGTTTTTACCGCCCTTGCTAAACGCCTACCCAAAGGCAAAGGTTTTGAACTGATTTTAATTCCAGCCGATGAAAAAGTTTATTCAGACGATGAAGAAACAGCAGTAGCCGGTGTGAATGCCAGCGTAGAACAAATTATTGCCTATGCGCCTGAGCAATACCAATGGGCGTATAAACGCTTTAAAAACCTGCCAAGGCAAGATGTTTATAAAAAGTAGTGGCTTATCTATTCAGATCAACGAAATAGTTAATACCTATGATTAGTTAGTCATTAAAAGCTTGACTGACTGACTGTTGTATACTTTGTCGACGGGTTCATTACATAGCTGGGAATTTTTTGGTTATGTAGGCTTTTTGGTGATTAATTATTAAAAGGCACAGACTGGCAGTTTTGCATAAAGCTTAAGATTTATGTTGTTTAAACAGGCTTAAACCATAATATAGGATGTGTTTAGGCTTTGATTGGTTAATATATGAACCCAAACTTAGTGTTTTTTAAGGATGAATGCCTAATGTTATTTGAGATACCATTTGAAAAATTTCTTTTAAAAAAAGCATTAAAAGAACGATTCCATCAAAAAATTAAAAAAAGTACAGTCTTGGGTACAGATGGTATTTCATCTAAGCAATTTTCAGTTATTTTAGACAGTGAAATCGACTTAATTCAACGTAAAGTTAAGGATATGACTTACCGTTTTTCACGTTTTAATGAAAAATTGATCTTAAAAGATAAATCCTCTCCACCTAGAGTTGTTTATATTCCAACCGTTCGTGATCGCTTGGTTTTGCACGCGTTGAATGGCTATTTAGTTGAAGCCTTTTCAGAAGACCTGAAAGCATATCAAAAATCAGTAACTGAAAATACTATTGAAATTATTGGAATACTGGAAAAAGAAAAGTTTGATACTTTTATTAAACTTGATGTAAAAAACTTTTTCCCTAGTTTAGATCACGAGATTTTACTAAATAAAATTAAAAATAAGATACAAGATAAAACTGCTTTGTCACTACTAAAAAAAGCTTTAAACCGTTCCAATCAAGGTATAGCGCAAGGTCTTTCGATAGCTAGCCAACTAGCTGCAATTTACCTTAATGACTTAGATAAACAATTAAATAACCATACTAACTTTAAGTACTTTCGTTTTGTTGATGATATTTTAATTCTTTGTAATAAATCTGATGCTGAGACCATTTATTTAGAAATACAGCAACAAATGACAGAATTAAAGCTAGATTTACATGCTACTGAAATAGGTGGTAAATCTGAATACGGTTCTTTGGAAACAGATACCCTTGAGTACTTAGGTTTTAGTTTTAAAGGTAATAAAATTAGCGTAAGAGAAAGTACTGTTGAAAAGCTACGTAAAAAACTACGTGAAAAAATTGCAGAGATTTATAAAAATAAAGGCAATAAAAAATTAGAGCCTGAAGATTATAGAGAATTAAATTTAAAGATTACTGGGTGTTTGTATAATAATAAAGCTTATGGCTGGCTGTTTTTCTTTAAAAATATAAATGATATGGAGTTGCTCTATCATTTAGACTGGTTTGTTAAGAAAAGCTTTGATGATTTTGGGTTAATTTATGATCCTAAAAATATAAAATCCTTTGTTAAGTCTTACTTTAAAATTAATAGTTTGAAGCCATTTAAGTTAGACAGCAATAGCTATATTCCAAGCTTTTCTAATAAAATAATAATGGTTTCACTTGATGAATTAAACGAAAATTTACTGGAGCTACTTTTAAATAAAAATAAAAAATTAATACTTGATTAAATAATTAATAATCATCATAACCACGGTAACCTACAGCATATTTTGCAGTATTTTCACTAAACCCATAATCTTCTACTAAAATATCTTTAGCAGCACGTTTAGAGCCAGTTTTTTTCAACCAGAGCTAAGCCAAGTGTTTTAACTTTTAACTGGTTTTCACTAAGTCCTGATTTTGCTATTCTATTACGGTATTGTCCTGCTCTCTCCACCTGATGCGGCTTAAATATTTCCCGCCCATAAAACTTGTAAGAATAAGTTTCTCCTGCTTTTACTTGGTAGCCAAGCCTTTCCCAAACTGCAGCAGTATGGTCTTTATTTTCTTCACTGGAGTTTTTATGCCGCACTTCGTGAGTAACATGAACATGGTGATGATGGACATGGTGTACCTCTTGCCTAATCGCTCTAATTTGATCATCATTTAATCTTTCAAGTAATTCCCCAGTTTTAACCTGTGTAGTAAGAGTTTTAGAACTAGGGTTTTGAATGTTTTTTAAGCTTTCTTTTGGCTTCGAGTTTTTATTATTTACATCTAATTGATCTGGCTTTTTATCCAGTATCATAAGGCCAGTAAAGATAATAAAACCAACAGTTAAAACAATAATAAAAATAGACTCTGAACTCATTAGACTTTCCAAAAGTTAGTTAAACCTAATACTGGTTTTATTATACTTAGCTAAAAGCATTTAGTGCATCACCTACAGACTTTACATTCCATCCGGTTTTTACTGCTGCTTTATAGTCCCTTTCATTAATTACAATACCAAACTTTCTTTCTGGCCAAGCAGCGTCTAGTTGTGAAATTATTTTCCCATTAGCGTTAGTGATTGTATGAGCTATGATAGGCGCTGTGTCTCCTTGAGCTTGATAGCTTAATAGCAGTATATTACTTCCTTGTCAGTTGATGATAAAAACGCTACTAGGCAGCGTTGTTACGAGGCTGTAGACAACATAATTGTTTTCTAGTTTTAGGCAGTATTTTTTCTTAAAATATAACTTAACAGGTTACTTTATTCTGCTTAAAGTCAGGTTTTACTAAACGTACATTTTTAGCTTCTTGTTTATAAGCACTGTGGCGCACGTCCCAAATTTCAACCGCATGTTGAATATTTAACCAAAACTCTGGTGTATTGCCTAATGCCGCAGCTAACTTAATAGCCATAGGTGCAGTAAGTGTGCCTTTATCATTCACAATGCGGCTTAAGGTGTTGCGATGCACCCCCATAGCATTTGCCAACTCAGTAATTTCAATAGCCATAGGCTCTAAGAATTCTATAGTCAACATTTGTCCAACAGTAACTGGGCGACGTTTTGTGTTTCTCATTAGCTGTACCTCCACTAACTTTTATAGGTATGAGGGTCTAAATAGGTATCTTCTGCTATGCTATTTTTCCAATAGAAAATTAAACGATATTGCTTGTTAACACGAATTGAACACCAGCCATTTATCTTTGAATTCAATTGCCATAGTTCTGCTCATTTATTTTATTCTATGCACAATGGTACTGTGCGCCAATTGTTCTCTATCAAGCATTTATTGTCAACAGTGTGAGTCTAATGGTCTGCTTAGTCAGACGAAAGCGTTAACGTCTGAGAGTTTTTGAGACTTACCTATGGCTAGAGTTCACTGGTCTTAGCTTGCTGATTTTCTCTTCAGCTTTTGCCAGTTCAACTTGGTGGGTGATATTGAGTTTGTTGTCTAAAATCATTACCCCACCTTTTCTAGCAAACAATAAAAGAACCCATCGTGCCCTTCTGCTTGTGGGAAAAGCTGTCTGCCTAGGCGTTGTTTTGTTCCCCAGTCTGCTTGAATAACCACTTCTTTAGCATCGGGTGTTTGGTGCAAAAAGCTGGCTAGGGGGTGTTGGTTTTCTTCTGGTAGTATCGAACAAGTGGCATAAAGTAGTTTGCCGCCTGCTTTGAGTAGCGGCCATAGCTTGTTTAACAGTTCTAACTGCAACTTAGCCAGTTTGGGTATATCTGTTTCACGTCTTAATAATTTAATGTCTGGGTGACGTCTTATAACGCCAGTAGCTGAGCAAGGCGCATCTAATAAAATTCGGTCAAAAAGTTCGCCATCCCACCAGTTGGCTGTATCACCAGCATCAGCACATTTTACTTCGGCTTTAACTTCTAGGCGTTCTAGGTTTTCGTGAACACGGTTAAGGCGTTGGGCATCTATATCTAAAGCTACTAGGTTGATGTCGGCTGTTTCTGCTAGGTGGGCGGTTTTTCCGCCGGGGGCGCAGCAGGCATCTAGCACTTTATGACCATCTTTAAGGTCAATAACCAAAGGTACTAGCTGGGCGGCTTCATCTTGCACACTAAAAAAGCCTTCCGCAAAGTTGGGTAAATTGGCTGGATGCGTTGGGTGGGCAAGGGTAATGCCCCAAGGGCTAAAGGGTGTAATGCTGGCTTCAACGCCTTGTTCTTCTAGTTGTTGAAGGTAGGCAGCACGGCTAATTTGGCGCTGGTTTACCCTAAGTGTCATGGGCGGTTGTAAATTATTAGCGGCACAAATGGCTTGCCAGTCTTGGCGGTAAGCTTTTTTGATTTTCTTTAGTAACCAAGGTGGGTGAGCTGTGGCGGCTAGTTCTTTACCTTCGGCTAGGGCAGTCATTTCTACTTTTTCACGCTGAAAACGCCTTAGGCAGGCATTAATTAAGTTGCTTGCCCAAGGTTTGTTTAAATGTTTGCTGGCTTCTACGCAGGTATCTATGGCGGCATAGTCGGCGACCCTTTCTTCTTGTAATTGATATAAACCAATCAGCAATAAAAGGTGTACGTCTAAATCTTGGCTTTTAAAAGGGCGTTGTAACAGTTGTTCTGCCCAAAAGTTTAGGCGTGGGTAAAAGCGGCACACGCCAAAGGCTAGGGCTTGGGTGAGGGACGCTTCTTCACTGCTGAGCTTTTGCTGGGCTTTGGGTAGGCTGCTGGTTAGCGAGGTTTTTTGCTGCACTACCGGCAATAAAGCCTGCACTGCTTTTAAACGTGCGGCGACACCTTCGTTCATTGAAATACCTGTTTATTAGCAGTGAAGCGGTCGGGGTTGCCGTTGAGTAAATCACTGACCTGCATTTGTGGGCGGCCAGCCAGTTGTAAGCGGGTGATTTTTAAATAGCCTTGGCCACAAGCAATAATTAACGCATCTTTGGTTACTTCAACAAGGGTGCCTGGGGTTGCGCTACTGCTTCGTTCTAACGCTTCAGCCTGCCAAACACGAATAATTTCTTCGCCTTCTTTAAACCAAGCTACCGGTCTTGGGTTATAGCCACGCACAGCACGGTCTAATTCAACCGCAGGTAACTGCCAGTTCAGCTGGGCTTCTTCTTTAGTTAGTTTGGCGGCATAGGTCGCTTCGGCTTCATTTTGTGTTTCAGCAGTAATTTCACCTTTTGCTAGCAGTGGCAATAATTCCAGTAACGCTACCCCGCCTTGTTCGGCCAGTTTGTCGTGCAGGCTGGCGCTGGTGTCGCTATTGGTAATTGTGCAGTGGGTTTTAAGCAGCATAGCGCCAGTATCTAAACCAGCATCCATTTGCATTAGCGTAACGCCGGTTGCTTCGTCACCTGCTAACAAGGCGCGTTGAATGGGTGCAGCACCACGCCAACGGGGTAGCAAGGAAGCGTGCACATTAATGCAGCCTAAGCGGGGCATATTTAAAACCACTGGTGGCAGCAGCAAGCCATAGGCGACTACAATCATTAAGTCGGCATTAAGCTCGTTTAAAGTTTGCTGGGCTTCGGCATCTTTTAGGCTTAAAGGCTGGAATACAGGAATGTTATGTTTAAGTGCTAGCTCTTTAACGGCGCTGGGCTTTAATTTACGGCCTCGCCCAGCAGGACGGTCTGGCTGAGTATAAACAGCAATAACTTTATGCTGATTGCCCATGTTTTCTAACAGGGTTTGAAGGTTGGTCGCAGCAAAATCAGGTGTTCCAGCAAAAATAATCCGCATTCAGCTTAAGCCTTTTGAAGTTTTAGGTATTTCTTACGCAAGCGGTCTTGCTTAAGGCGTGATAGGTAATCAACAAAGACAATGCCTTTTAAATGGTCACATTCGTGCTGCACGCAGTGAGCCAGCAAACCATCACATTCAAATTCTTGTGGGTTACCGTTTCGGTCTAAAGAAGTGACTTTGATGCGAAGATAGCGTTCTATATCAGCGGTGTATTCAGGCACAGACAGGCAGCCTTCTTGCATGAGTTCGCAAGTCGGCTCTAAGGGTGTATATTCAGGGTTAATAAGCACCCATGGCTGGTTTTTT
>CANQLY010000125.1 GCA_947624795.1 uncultured Marinospirillum sp. | reverse complement strand
CGCATGTTTACGGCATTCATAATCGGCTCGAAAAATGAAGCCCAACATCATACCACTGGCAACCAAGCTGCTGCCGCCGTAGCTAATCAGCGGCAAGGTTAAGCCTTTAGTGGGCAATAAGCCGGTATTCACACCCAAATTAACCATCACTTGGGTTGCAAAAATAACCCCCAAGCCATAGCACAAGTAAGCTGAAAAAAAGTGCCCAATTAACTCACAACGGCGACCAATTATAAAGATTCGAGTAATCAGCAATACAAACAAAGCCAAGGTAATTAAGCCGCCAACCAAACCTAACTCTTCAGCCAAAATAGAAAAAATAAAATCAGTATGCGCTTCAGGAAGGTAAAAAAGTTTTTGCACGCTATTACCCAAACCCAACCCAACCCAATGCCCACGCCCAAAAGCTATAAGTGCCTGAGTTAACTGATAGCCTGAATTAAACTGGTTTGACCAAGGGTCAGTAAAACTGGTTAAGCGTTGAACACGGTAAGGCTCCATAATGGCAACAAAAGCCAAGCCCAGCACAGCGACTAACAACACCAATAAAAAGTGTTTTAACTGCACACCGGCTAAAAAAACCATGCCCATTACAGCCGCCATAACCACCACTAGGCTGCCATAATCAGGCTGAAAAATAAGCAAACAACCATAAACTAACACAAGCAATAAAGGCCTAATAAAACCACTAAAGGTTTCACGCACCTGCTTTAATTGACGTGTTAAATAACTTGCCATGTAAATAATTAAGCAAATTTTAGCCACTTCAGAGGTTTGTAAATAAAAAAAACCAAAACTAATCCAACGGGTACTGCCATTAATTTCACGCCCAAAAACCAGCACTAAGCTTAAAAGCATAAACGCAAACACTAAAAACAGATGGCCATATTTTTCAATGGAAACTAGGCTGATTTGGCTTATTACAAACGCTGCAAATAAAGCCAACACCATAAAGATACCCTGCCGTATAGCATAGTGCTGGGCATTATTTGAAAGAAATTCAGCCACCGCAACCGAAGCCGAACTCACCATAATCCAGCCTAAAGCCAAAAGCGTTAGGCTACTTAAAACTAACCAGCCATCAAGGTAGCGCATTGAACTTAAATGCAAAGTGTGGCTTTGTGTCTTTAAATAAGAAAAAATTGGCAAGCGAAACCTTAACTTGGCAAGTCGATTACGCACTGAGCAAAAACCTCGCCACGGTGTTCAAAACCATTGAATTGATCAAAACTAGCGCAGGCAGGTGACAGTAATACTTGATCGCCCTCAACTGCTTGATTGGCTAACCAAGTCACCGCTTCTGGCAAGCTGGCCAAGAATTGGTGTTTTAAATCTGTGGGTAAAAAATCTGCAATTAAAGGCGCATCACGACCAATTAAAGCCACCCCTGCAATGTTGGTGGCTAAGGCTGTTGCCAGCGATGAAAAGTCTTGGCCTTTGCCCTCACCGCCTAACACTAACCACAAAGGCGCTTCAGGCTTAGCCAAACCCTTAACAGCCGCAAGCATAGCACCCACATTGGTCGCTTTAGAATCATTATAAAAAGCAACTTTATTACGGCAAGCCACAAATTCACAACGGTGCGCCAAAGGCTTAAAGGCAACCAAAGCAGAACGCATAGCAGCCACAGGAAAACCCGCCACAAAACCCAAAGCAAAGGCAGCCAAAGCATTGCTTAAACCATGAACACCCACCAAAGGCACATCACAGGCAGGCATTAAAGGCAGCGAACCCCTCATTAACCAGCATTCATCACCCAGCCAAGCTAATCCAAATGCACTCTCATCCACCGGCTCGTCTAATCCAAAACTAAGCCAAGGTGCTTTTAAGCCATGAATGGGCAAAGTTTTAGCATCATCACGGTTAAATACAGCAGTAAAACAATGGTGATAAATGCGCTGTTTAGCAAAAATATAACCATCAAAATCAGCATAACGGTCTAGGTGGTCTTCACTAATATTTAACACCACCGCCGCTAACGCCTTTAAAGACTGAGTCGTCTCCAACTGAAAAGAAGACAGCTCCAGCACATAAAGGTCGTGAAAGCCTTCGGCAAGCAAATCAAGCACAGGCAAACCAATATTCCCACCCACGCCTACTTTTTTACCAGCGGCACCAGCCATCGCACCTAACAAAGTTGTCACAGTACTTTTAGCATTAGAACCAGTGATCGCAATAATGGGCTGCTGAACCTCACGGCAAAACAGCTCAATATCACCAATCACCTCAACCCCCTGTTGGCGTGCGATATCAATTGCTAAATCTGTAACACTAACGCCTGGGCTTACCACCAAACAACTAACAGAACAAGTTAGCTCAGCATCTAACGGCCCCAACCAAATAGAAACATCAGGCCACGCTTGACGAAAAGCATCCAAGCCCGGTGGATTAACTCGCGTATCTGCAACAGAAAAAGATTTACCTTGAGCCGACAAATGGCGAGCAACTGACAACCCTGTTTGACCTAAGCCAATGATTAAATAATCTTCCTTGTTCAAATAAGCCGAGTTCATACGTTTATAAGCCTTTTATCGTAATTTAAGTGTCGATAAACCAATTAAAACCAACACCACGGTAATAATCCAAAAACGGACAATAACACGCGGCTCTGGCCAGCCTTTTAACTCAAAATGGTGGTGCAGGGGCGCCATACGAAACACCCGCTTGCCAGTCATTTTAAACGAAGCCACTTGAATAATGACCGACAAGGTTTCAATAACAAACACCCCACCCATAATAAACAATACAATTTCTTGACGCACAACAACCGCCACAACACCCAAAGCAGCACCCAAAGCCAAAGCACCCACATCACCCATAAACACTTGGGCAGGGTAAGTGTTAAACCATAAAAAGCCCAAGCCAGCACCAATAATGGTTGTACAAAAAATAACTAACTCGCCCGAGCCAGGAATAAAAGGCATCAACAAATAGCCAGCAAACTTAACATTGCCACTAACATAAGCAAAAATACCCAAAGCACCTGCCACCATCACCGTAGGTAAAATGGCCAAACCATCCAAACCATCAGTTAAATTAACCGCATTACTTGAACCCACAATCACAAGGTAAGTTAATAAAACAAAAAACACCCCCAACTCAACCGCCACCCCCTTAAAAAAAGGCAAAACCAACTGCGTTTCTTGGGGCGTACCAGCCGTATAAAATAACACTAAAGCCGCGATCAAACCCACCACCGACTGCCATAAATACTTCCAACGCGCCGGTAAGCCACGCGGGTTTTTCTCCACCACTTTACGCCAATCATCAACCCAGCCTATGGCACCAAAGCCCAGCGTTACAGCCAGCACTAGCCACACAAAGCGGTTACTTAAATCAGACCAAAGCAAGGTACTTAGCGCAATAGAAAGTAAAATAAGTGCGCCACCCATAGTCGGTGTACCGGCTTTAGACAGGTGAGATTCAGGGCCGTCGCTGCGAATGGCTTGGCCTATTTGTCGCTCAGTTAAACGGCGAATCATCCAAGGCCCAAACAGCAAGGAAAAAGTAAGCGATGTTAGAACGCCTAAAATACCGCGCAAACTTAGGTAGTTGAACACTTCAAACATGGCATGAAATTGTGACAAGTACTGGGTGAGCCAAAGCAACATTTGTTATTTCATCTTAGTAGTTAAGTAGAATGTAAAGTTAAACAAAAACCGTTAAAAACCAGTCTAACTTGGGTATTTTTTCACAAGTAAAGCAACCAGCCTATCCATAGCAGAACAACGAGACCCTTTTACCAACAAGCAGCTAGTGGCACTTAACTCAAGCTTTAGTCGCTCCGCCAAAGCCTGATGAGTTAAAGCGACTTCACCCCCCTCACCAAACGCCTTGGCAGCTAAACTAGCCTCACCTTCCAAAGCAAATAAACCATCCAACCCCCGCAAGCGTGCATATTCGCCTAGCTCAGCATGAATACTAGCCGAAGCTTCACCCAATTCAGCCAAGCTGCCCAAAGCCAATAACTTTTTACCCGCAACAGGCAAAGCGGCCAATAAGTCTATCGCCGCTTTAACCGCATCAGGGCTAGCATTATAACTATCATCCAACAGCAACCCACCGCCCCATGCCTTCATGGGTTTTAAGCGCCCTGCCACCGGTTGCAACGTTTGCAATGCCTTGGCCTGCACCGCCAAAGGAACCCCCAAAAACCCCGCCGCCGCAATGGCAGCAAGGGCATTAGCAACATTGTGTTTGCCCACCAGCTGTAAACTAAAATGCTGGTTTCCCCAAGGTGTAATCGCTTCAAACTGAGTGCTTCCCTGTACACCTAACCTTAGCTTAGTAGCACTAACATCGGCTTGCTTAAAGCCAAAGCTTAGCGTTTTAACCCTTGCTTGTTGCCGCCAAAAATCATAATAAAAATCGTCAGCATTCAAAACCACACAACCCTCTGGCAAAAGGTGTGCTAGTAATTCAGCCTTAGCTTGGGCTATGGCTTGCCTGCTACCAAATTCGCCCAAATGGGCAGCCGTCACATTCGTAATAATGCCCACATTCGGTTTAGCTATACTGGCAAGCTGATTAATTTCTTGCAAATGATTAGCGCCCAGTTCAACCACAGCAGCAAGATCGGTTGGCCGCAAGCGCAACAGCGTTAAAGGCACGCCTAATTCATTGTTTAAATTGCCTTCAGTGGCTAAAACCTGCCCAAAATGTGCCGCCAGCATAGCCGCCAGCATTTCTTTAACGCTGGTTTTACCACTATTGCCCGTAACAGCAACCAGCGGCGCAGTAAAAAGTTGACGATTATAACCTGCCAAAGCAGCTAAAGCTTTAACAACAGAAGGCACTTTAACCTGTGGTAAATCACTGTTTTGCCAATGTTCAACCAAGGCGGCACTGGCTTGGTTGCCTTGTGCCTGTTCTAAAAAGTCATGGCCATCCACCCGCTCGCCCACCAAAGCTGCAAACAAACTGCCTTGGCACACTTTACGGGCATCAATCGTCACACAAGTAATGGGTTCACCAAGGCTCGCCTTAGTTGCTGGGGCTTGCAGCTTACCCCCAACACAAGCGGCTAACTGGGCTAGGGTTAAACTGTGCATCATGGCTGACAACTCACTTTTTTAGTTGTTCTTTTAATGACTTGCTTAAGGTTTAAAGTTTGCCTAGCGTCTAAAGCCAGCAACGCCTCTTCTGCATCATTAAAATGTACTCGCTTACCTGCTGCTTCCTGCCAAACTTCATGGCCTTTACCCGCAATTAAAATCCAATCTTCAGCAGCGGCTTGCTGCACAGCCATTTGAATCGCTTGCTTACGATCTGCCACTTCTAAAATACTAACGTTTTTATTGGCGTTTTTATGAACAGAAGCACCCGCTAAAATGGCCTGACGAATAGCCGCAGGGTTTTCATAACGTGGGTTATCATCAGTTATAAGAACTTCGTTAGCCAAGCTTTGCGCCACCTCACCCATTAAAAAACGCTTCCCCACATCCCGATCACCCCCACAGCCAAACACACACCAAAGCCTACCTTGGCAATGCTGCTGCAAAGCAAGCAATGCATGTTCTAATGCATCAGGCGAATGTGCATAATCCACCACCACCTGCGGCAAAGCTTGCTCTTTAGCATCAGCCAAAATAACACGCTGCATACGCCCCGGCACCGGCTGCAATTGCTGCATCACCTTTAATATAAGCGGCATAGCAATGCCTTCAGCTAACAAAGCTGCCACCACTGCCAAAGCATTCGCCAAGTTAAAAGCGCCCAATAAAGGCAAGTTTAACGACCAAGTTTGCTCTAAATAAGTGAACTCAGCTTGAATACCCAAAAGGCTGTAGTTTGCTTGCTGAACATTTAAAGCCAGCACAGGGTTTAAGTTATTAGATTGTTCTAAACCTAAATTTTGCTCTAAGCCTAAATTTTGCTCTAAGCCTGAATTTTTTTCTAAACCTGAATTTTGTTCTAAACCTAAAGCCAGCGCCGGTTTCAGGCTATAGCTAAATAGCTTTTTAGGCGGTGCGCTAGGGTTGTGTAACCCAGCCATTTGCAATGCCACCAACCAGTCTTGCCCCACCGCATCATCAGCATTAATGACCGCAACTTCTAGTTCAGGACGCAAAAACAAACGTTGCTTGGCACCCACATAAGCAGCAAAACAACCGTGGTAATCCAAATGGTCACGGGTTAGGTTGGTGTAAATGGCGCTGGTCATCCGCAAGCCATCTAAACGCCCTTGGTCTAAGGCATGAGACGAGGCTTCTAAGGCAACTTGCGTTATACCTTG
>CANQLY010000124.1 GCA_947624795.1 uncultured Marinospirillum sp. | reverse complement strand
GCAATAACTAGTTCTGGGTTGATGATCTCTACGTCGTGATCACCTTTGATGTCACCAGCAGTAACAACACCCGGGCCTTTTTTGCTCAGCGTCAGAATAGCTTCGTCACGGCTAAACATTTTGACCGCAACTTGCTTTAGATTCAAAAGGATTTCAATAACGTCCTCTTGAACACCTTCAATAGCACTGTATTCGTGCTCAACCCCTTCTATATCAGCCTCGACAATGGCACAACCGGGCATCGAAGAAAGAAGAATACGACGCAGAGCATTCCCTAGGGTATGTCCGAAACCACGCTCGAAAGGTTCGAGAATGATTTTTGCACGAGTCGGACTTAAGGTCTCGACTTTTATGTCACGAGGGCGAAGAAACTCTGTCACTGAACGCTGCATAGAAACACCTGTTTAGCTGCCTGACGGTTACCCCAATTACTTGGAGTAAAGCTCGACGATAAGGTTTTCGTTGATTTCACCAGAAAGATCAGTACGTTCAGGCTTAGACTTGAAAGTACCTTCTAGCTTAGTTGTATCAACTTCAACCCAGGAGACGTCAGAACGCTGACCAGACAGTTGCAATGCGCTTTTAATGCGTAGCTGCTGTTTTGCCTTCTCACGCACGGCAATGACATCACCGGGCTGAACTTGGTAAGAAGGAATATTAACTGTCTTACCATTAACTGTAAGTGACTTATGGCTAACTAACTGACGTGCTTCTGCACGAGTAGAACCAAAGCCCATACGATAAACTACGTTGTCTAAGCGTGCTTCTAGAAGCTGCAGAAGGTTAACACCCGTTGCACCTTTAAGACGGTCAGCTGACTTGTAGTAATTACGGAATTGCTTTTCTAATACGCCATACATACGACGCACTTTTTGTTTTTCACGGAGCTGCAGACCGTAGTCTGAAAGACGACCGCGACGCTGACCGTGTTGACCAGGTACAGCTTCAGATTTACACTTCTTTTCGTAAGCAGTAACACCGCTCTTGAGTAATAAATCTGTTCCCTCACGACGAGAGAGTTTACATTTTGGACCTAAATAGCGAGCCATGAGTCTGCCTCCTTATACGCGGCGTTTCTTCGGTGGACGACAACCGTTGTGTGGAATCGGGGTCACATCGGTAATATTGGTGACCTTGAAACCAGCAGCGTTCAGGGCACGAACGGCAGATTCACGACCAGGGCCTGGGCCCTTGACCATTACGTCGACGTTCTTCAGACCATACTCGGCTGCCGCTGTAGCGGCACGTTCGCTAGCAACCTGTGCTGCGAACGGGGTGCTCTTACGAGAACCACGAAAACCCGAACCACCAGCAGTAGCCCAAGATAGGGTGTTGCCTTGGCGGTCAGTTATCGTAATGATGGTGTTGTTAAAAGAGGCGTGGATATGGGCAATCCCATCCACCACCGACTTTTTAACTTTTTTACGAGTACGCGGGTTAGCCATAGTACTTTTTATCCTGAATATTCACGAATGGGCGTGTATAAAAATTACACGCACACTAGCTTATTTACGAATTGGTTTACGCGGGCCTTTACGGGTACGCGCATTAGTTTTGGTGCGCTGACCACGGAGTGGTAGGTTGCGACGGTGGCGAATACCACGGTTACAGCCTAAATCCATCAGACGCTTGATGCTCATGGTTACTTCACGGCGCAAATCACCTTCTACGGTGTAAGCAGCTACTTCGCCACGAAGATTGTCTAGTTCTTCAACAGACAAATCACCAATTTTACGAGTTGGCTCAATTCCGGACTTTGCACAGATAGCCTGTGAACGGGTTTTGCCGATACCAAAAATATAAGTAAGGGAAATGACCGTGTGTTTGTTGTCCGGAATGTTGACACCAGCAATACGTGCCATTCAAATTACTCCGATTCAAAGCCGGTGATAGCCGACTCCAGTTTTTATGTCCATAAAGGGCGAAAAAGCATACCCCTTGACAAGAAAAATATCAAGGGGTTGCTTAGCAAGACCTTTTATGGTCCTGTCCAGGAATTAACCCTGGCGCTGTTTGTGACGAGGTTCGATACAAATAACACGTACTGAACCACGACGACGAATGATCTTACAGTTACGACAGATCTTTTTTACAGATGCACGAACTTTCATCTTCTACTCCTACCTTGCAAGCTGCTTGGCTTAACGACGGCCATAGCTTTTAAGGTTAGCTTTTTTAAGCAAAGACTGATTCTGGTACTGGTGCGACATCATGTGTGACTGCAATTGTGCCATGAAATCCATTACTACTACAACGACTATCAAAAGTGATGTGCCGCCAATGTAGAAAGGAATGTTCCAGGCCACTTGTAGAAACTGAGGCATCAGAGAAACAGCCGTGATATACAGTGCACCGAACAGGGTTAGGCGTGTTACTACCCCATCAATGTATTTCGCTGTTTGTTCACCAGGACGTATCCCAGGTAAAAAAGCACCTGATTTTTTCAGGTTATCAGCAATTTCTTTGGGGTTAAACATGAGTGCTGTATAAAAGAAGCAGAAGAATACAACACTGAGTGCAAAAAGCAAGATATAGAGTGGTGCACCTGGCGCAAGTAGCTGCGACAAATCCTGCAATATTCCAAAACCTTCAGCACTTCCAAACCATTGTCCTATGGACGCTGGGAACAACAGGATACTTGAAGCAAAAATGGGTGGTATTACACCTGCCATATTCACTTTTAGCGGTAAATGGTTGGTTTGTGCAGCAAAAACTTGATTACCTACTTGGCGTTTGGCGTAGTTAACCGTTATACGGCGTTGACCACGCTCAATAAACACGACAAAAGCAATCGTTGCTACACCCAGAACTCCAATCACCAAAAGAGGGATAAGGTTCCAAGAGCCTTCACTGCGGGCAACTTCAAGTGAACTACCGATAGCACCAGGCAAGCCTGCTACAATACCAGAAAAAATTAACAGTGAAATACCGTTACCGATACCTCGCTCTGTTATTTGTTCACCTAACCACATTAGGAAGACAGCGCCACAAACCAGTGTTGTTACCGCAACAAAATAAAACCCGAAGTCCGCCATATAGACGACGCCACTTTGCCCGGCCAAACCTACTGACATGCCTATCGCTTGAAATATAGCCAATACTACAGTGCCGAAGCGAGTGTATTGGTTGATTTTACGACGACCGGCTTCACCTTCTTTTTTCAGTGCTTCAAGCTTTGGGACTACCGCAGAAAGCAACTGCATGATTATCGAGGCAGAGATGTAGGGCATGATACCCAGCGCCAAGATACTCATGTTTTCAAGTGCACCACCCGAGAACATGTTAAACATGTCAAGAATGGTGCCTTTGTTTTGTTCGAAGATGGCAGCAAGTTGGTCAGGATTAATACCAGGTACAGGTACGTGAGCACCCAAGCGATAAACAAGTATCGCAAGGACTACAAACCTTAGGCGCACCCAAAGTTCGCTTAATCCGCCCTGATTACCTGATAGGGTTCCTGGTTTTGCCATTTCGTCCTCGACTACTAGTCTTCGACTTTACCGCCAGCCGCTTCGATAGCCGCACGTGCACCCTTAGTAGCTTTTATGCCCTGTAGGGTAACAGCACGGTCGATTTCACCGGACAGAATCACTTTAACAAACTTGATGGAATCTTTGATTACATCAGCAGCTTTTAAAGTTTCAAGATTAACCAGTTCGCCTTCTACTTTAGCAACTTCATGTAAACGCACTTCTGCAGTCAGAGGCGCCTTTAATGAAGTGAAACCAAACTTAGGTAGACGGCGCTGAAGTGGCATTTGACCACCTTCAAAACCTGGTGACACTTTACCGCCTGAACGGGATTTCTGACCTTTGTGGCCACGACCACCGGTTTTACCGAGGCCGCTACCAATACCGCGACCAACACGCTTGCCCGCAGGCTTTGAGCCCGGTGCCGGGCTTAGATCGTTTAAATGCATGACTTAAGCTCCCTCAACCTGCAGCAGGTAGTTGACCTTGTTGATCATGCCACGCACTGCGGGCGTGTCTTCCACTTCGACCTGATGGCCGATGCGGCGTAGACCTAGACCTTTAACACACAGCTTATGCTTTGGCAAAGTGCCAATGGGGCTGCGTACCAAAGTGACTTTTAATTTCGCCATGGTGTTACCCCAGAATGTCTTCTATGGTCTTGCCGCGCTTGGCAGCAATGTCTTCTGGAGCTTGCATAGCCACCAGACCCTTAATCGTGGCACGAACTACGTTTACTGGATTAGTAGAACCGTAGATCTTAGCCAAAACGTTGTGCACACCAGCAAGCTCAAGTACTGAACGCATCGCACCACCGGCGATAACACCCGTACCTTCAGAAGCTGGCTGCATGAAGACTTTAGAAGCTCCATGTGCAGCGCGGACAGGGTGCTGCAAAGTGGAACCATCAAGTTTGACAGTTACCATATTGCGGCGTGCCTGTTCCATTGCTTTTTGAATCGCAACAGGCACTTCACGTGCCTTACCACGACCAAAACCAACGCGGCCATTGCCGTCACCGACCACAGTTAAGGCTGTGAACGCAAAAATACGTCCACCCTTAACCACTTTGGCGACACGGTTAACCTGAACTAGACGTTCTTGTAGGTCACCGGCAGTTTTTTCGTTATTCGCCATTGTTACACCCTTTAGAATTCCAGGCCGCCTTCACGAGCCGCATCAGCTAGGGCTTTTACGCGACCATGATACTTAAAACCGCCACGGTCAAAAGCAACGGCAGTGATGCCAGCTGCTTTAGCGCGTTCAGCGATTAACTTGCCAACCTTGGTGGCGGCTTCGATATTACCAGTCGTACCGGTACGCAGACTTCCATCAAGAGTAGAGGCGCTCGCTAATACGTGGCCTCCATCAGGAGAAATAATCTGTGCATAGATGTGACGCGGTGTGCGATTAACACACAAGCGCACTGCACCTAGCTCGCGAATTTTGGCGCGGGCACGGCGGGCACGACGTAAACGAGATTCTTTCTTCGCGTTCATAACCCTGCCTTACTTCTTCTTGGCTTCTTTACGACGAACTAGTTCGTCGCTATAGCGGATGCCCTTGCCTTTATAAGGCTCTGGACGGCGGTAGTTACGGATCTCTGCAGCGCAATGACCAAGCAGTTGCTTGTCAGCACCCTTAAGAATAATAAGGGTGTTGCTGGGAGTTTCTGCACTAATGCCTTCAGGTAGGGTGTAATCCACCGGATGGGAGAAGCCCAAGGTAAGATTAATTGTTTGCCCTTTAGCTTGCGCACGGTAACCAACACCTGTGATCTCAAGGTTTTTAGTAAAACCTTCAGAAACACCAATCACCATATTATTGATGAGTGAACGGGTGGTACCGGCAAGTGCCCAGGCAGCCTTGTTGTTAGGGTTGCTTGGAGCAACCGTCACGGTTTTGTCTTCCACTTTCACTTCAACCAAATTGTTAAGGTCAAGTTCAAGTGTGCCATTGCTACCTTTAACAGTAACTTTGCTTTCGTTAAGTGTGAACTCAACTGCAGCTGGCAGTTCAATCAGTTTCTTCGCTATGCGGGACATTGTAGTCTCCCTTAGAACACGGTGCAGATGACTTCGCCACCGACACCTGCCGCACGAGCTGCGCGATCAGTCATCACACCTTGAGAGGTGGAAACAATCGCCACACCTAGACCTGCATTTACACGGGGTAAACTGTTCTTACCCTTGTAGCTACGCAGACTTGGCTTGCTAACACGTTGGATCTTCTCGATGACCGCTTTGCCTTCAAAATACTTCAAGGTTACAGTCAGTTCGGGCTTAACATCACCCTGGACCTGATAGTCCACGACGTATCCCTCTTCTTTTAGCACACGAGCAACTTCGATTTTCATCTTAGAAGACGGCATGGTAACCGTCTCTTTAGTTGCCATCTGTGCATTGCGAATACGGGTAACCATATCCGCCAGGGTGTCTTGCATACTCATTCGCTTTGCACTCCTGGGTCCTGCTTACCAGCTGGACTTGCGCAGACCGGGAACGTCGCCACGCATAGCTGCTCTACGCAGTGCGGTGCGGCCCAGGCCGAACTTGTTATAGAAACCATGCGGACGACCAGTTTCGCGGCAGCGATTACGCTGGCGAGCTGGGCTGGAGTCGCGTGGCAGCTTCTGGAGTTGCTGAAGAGCTTCCCACTGATCTTCTTCTGAAGTCTGTGGGTTAATAATAATTGCTTTCAGCTCAGCACGCTTTGCAGCGTACTTTTCTACCAGTTTGGCGCGCTTCAGCTCACGCTGAATCATGGAA
>CANQLY010000123.1 GCA_947624795.1 uncultured Marinospirillum sp. | reverse complement strand
CAACCTAACCGTACCGCATCAGATGGGCGTTATTGTTCGCACTGCAGGCATCGGCCGCACCAGTGAAGAGTTGCAGTGGGACTTAGATTACCTTGTTAAAATTTGGGAATCGGTTAACCAAGCCGCCATAGAAAAGCCAGCACCTTTTCTTATTTACCGTGAATCTAACGTTATTATTCGCGCCATGCGTGATTACCTACGCCAAGACATTGGTGAGGTTTTAATTGATAACGAAGAAGTCTATGAGCAAGCGTTAGCCTTTATTCAACAGGTCATGCCTTCTTATCAAAGTAAAATTAGATTCTACCAAGATGACGTGCCACTTTTTTCACGCTTTCAAATTGAAAGCCAAATAGAAACCGCATTTCAGCGTGAAGTAAAACTGCCCTCAGGTGGCTCCATTGTTATTGACCACACTGAAGCTTTGGTTTCTGTTGATATTAACTCGGCACGTGCAACACGGGGTGGTGACATTGAAGAAACTGCCCTACAAACCAACCTAGAAGCCGCCGATGAAGTGGCACGGCAACTGCGTTTACGTGACATAGGTGGTTTGGTGGTTATCGACTTTATTGATATGGGTCCCATCAAAAATCAACGTGAAGTTGAAAACCGCATGCGTGATGCACTGAAAATTGACCGTGCTCGTGTACAAATTGGTCGTATTTCACGCTTTGGTTTATTAGAAATGTCTCGCCAACGGTTACGCCCCTCTTTAGGTGAAACCAGCGGCATGGTTTGCCCACGCTGTGAAGGCCAAGGCACTATTCGTGATGTTAAATCCCTTGCTTTGTCTATTCTTCGTTTAATAGAAGAAGAAGCCATGAAAGAAAACACTGCACAAATTCGTGCTGTGCTGCCAGTTTCTGTGGCCACTTTCTTACTCAATGAAAAGCGCTCTCCGTTATATGACATAGGCAAGCGTCAACAAGTTGAAGTGTTGGTTATTCCTAACCCTGAAATGCACACCCCCCATTACGATGTCGTGCGTGTGCGTGAAGATGAGCTAGGCGAAACGGATGTATTAGTAGCAAGCTATGAGCTAGATGTAAGCGAGCACAATGACAAAGAACCTATTAGTAATAATGAAAAAGTAACAGGCTTTGCTGAAGCAGCAGTACAAAATGTCATTCGTAGCACACCGGCACCAGCGGCTGTAGAGCAAGAAAAAGCAGCTGGCAATAACTCAGCAACAATCAAAAAAGAAGAAAAAGCAGGTGCATTGAGTCGCTTCATTAAAATGCTATTTGGCAGCGCCAAACCAGCACCAGAAAAAGAAGTAGCGGTTAAACCAACCCCCCATACAACCGCCAGCACACCTGCAACAACTAACGAAAAACCACGAAATGAACGCAGCGAAAGAACACCTCGCCCTAATAATCGTGCGCCTCGTACTGAAGGCAACCCACGCAATAACCGCCAGCGCCCCGATACACGTCGTAATAATCGCCGTGATGAAAATACAACGCAAAATGATGTTACGCGCCAAGAAACCCAGCGCCCAGAAACACCAAGGCAAGAAACCCAGCGTACAGAGGCACCAAGGCAAGAAACCCAACGCCAACAACCTGCCAACGCTGCAACGCATAACCAAGATAGCAATGCGCCACCTAAGCCAACGCGCACTAACCCACGTAACCGCCGCCGGAATAAGGCAGCCACAGGGGATGCGGCAACTGCACCTGATTTCAACAAACTAAAACTGGATGAGCAGCAAACTGAAGCCAAGGTAGCGCAAACAAAACCAGTTGAACAACAGCAAGTTGAAGCCAATGCAGCTAAAACAAATGCCATTGAAACAAACGTAGCGACAACAAAAGCAACTGAGGCAAAGGCAACCGTTGACCAGCAGCAAGTAGAAGCCAATGCCACTGAACACCAACCAAGCCCAACGCAAGCGCCAGAAAAAGTACTAGAAAAAACACCGGCAATGGTTCAAGCAACAACCGCTGAAACAACTGCTGAAACAACTGCTGAAACAAAAGTAACAGAAACAGCAGTTGAAGCAATGGCAAGTAAGCCTAACGAAGGGGTTGCACTAGAAGCGGAGCAATCTAAAGCAAGTGAATCTAACCCGCTTGAAACAGTGGCTGAAACAGAGGTATTAGCTGAAGCTGCCAAAGTGCAATCAGAAGCAATAGCTAAAAAGAGTGCCATCGAACAAGTTGCTAACTCACTTGTAAAAGAGGCCAATGCTAAAGCTGAAATGGCAGCAAAAACAGAGGCAAGAGCAACTAAAAAGCCCAAAGAAAAAGCAACAGAACCTACGACTGACTTAATGCCAAGCGCTTATGAAACTAAGCAGCAAGCGAGTACTGAAACAGCAATAGAAACAGAAGCTGAACCAGTAACAGCAATAAAGGAAGCAACAGAGGCAGTGGTAGAAGTAGAGGCAGTGGTAGAAGAAACAGTAGAGGCAGCACCTGAAAACCCCTTTGCTCACCTACCTGGTTATCAGCCTTTACCTGGCCGTGCCCCTAACGACCCACGTGAAGTGCGCCGCCGTAAAAAAATGGAAGAAGAGCTATTAAAAAACCAAGTCGATAACACGCCCAGTGCCGACTAGGTTAATGGCTTAACCCTTTCAAGTCAGTTGATTAATCCACCAGCCTAGCCAGTAAGACTCTACAACTACTGGCTAGCAGTGGTAAAAAGCTCGCTTTATAAGAGAGCTTTTTTATTACCATTATTTTTTATTGAAAAAAAAGGCTGCCCTTATGGGGCAGCCTTTTTATTTCAACTTAAACCTATCAACTCAATAAAACTTTAGCCTAAAAACTACTTTCCTTTAGACTTGTTATTGTTTGCTTTAGGCTTATCTGCTTCTTTAACTGGTTTAGTTTCTGCAACAGGCTCAACCTTTGCTTCAACTTTAACTTCAGCCTTAGTTTCTACCTTAGCTTCAGCTTCTACTTTGGCTTCAATTGTTTCTTTAGCCTTAACAGGTTCAGCTGTTTTTTCTTTATTTGGGTTAATTACATCGGTAATTTTTAGCTTCACATAGCTACCCGGTGCCGCTTCAATTGCCTCTAACTTACCTTTGCTAGGATCACGTGCAGTTACTTGGCTAGCAGGGTCAGCATACTTGTTGCTAGTCGCCCACTCTTGCCAATCTGGCCACCAAGAACCTTCGTGTTTTTCAGCACCAGCAAACCAAGCATCAGGGTTTTCAGCGATGACATCATTCGTCCAATAACCATACTTAACTTTATTAGGCGGGTTAACAACACCAGCAATGTGACCTGAACCAGAAAGAACAAACTTAACGGGGCCTGAGTGAACCTGAGCACCGACATAAGTCGATTTCCACTTAGCAATGTGATCTTGGATGGTTGAGATAAAGTAAGCCGGTGTTTTAATTTGGCTTAAATCAATCTTCACACCATCAACTTCGATACCGCCTGGCTGAATCAACTTATTGTCTTGGTACATATTGCGCAAGTAGAACTTGTGCATAGCCGCCGGCATGTTGGTGCCGTCAGTATTCCAATAAAGTAGGTCGAATGCCGAAGGGCGCTCACCTTTTAGGTAGTTATTAATGTAGAAAGACCAGAAAAGATCATTTTCACGTAATAAGTTAAAGCTGAAAGCCATAGCACGGCCATCAAGGTAACCCATACGGTCTAATTTCTTTTCAATGCCTGCTAAACTGGCTTCATTAATAAATACACTGATTTCACCTGGATCAGAGAAATCTTGCAAGGTTGCCATGTAAGTAACTGACTTAACACGACTTTCTTGTTTTTTAGCTGTTAAATAAGCAACCGTTGAAGCGGTTAATGTGCCACCAATACAATAAGAAATGATGTTCACATCAGGCTCGCCTGTTTGCTCTTTAATAGCATCCATAGCAGCCAAAGGACCTTGGTTCATGTACTCAGACCAGCCATAATCACGCATTTCAGGACCAGGGTTTGCCCAAGAAATAATGAATACCGTATGGCCTTGATCAGTTAACCATTTAACTAAAGAGTTGCTTTCACGCAGGTCTAAAATATAGTATTTATTGATCCAAGGTGGAACGATCAATAAAGGTGTTTTAAACTGCTTGTCGGTCGTTGGCTGGTACTGAATCAACTGAATCAATTGGTTCTGAAAAACAACCTGACCCGGTGTTGTTGCAACGTTTTCACCTAAAGTAAAAGCACTGACGTCTGTCATTGTAACGTTCAGACCATCAGCACTTTCTTTTAAGTCTTTACTCAGCTGTTCCATACCATCTAACAAGTTTTTGCCGCGCGTTTCTATGGTGCGGCGAACAACTTCAGGGTTAGTAAACAAAGAGTTAGAAGGCGAGTTAGCATTTACAAGTTGGCGAGTATAAAAATCGACCTGCTGGCGAGTATGGTCTTCTAAACCTTCAACACCGTGCACTACATTATAAACACTGCGTGATTGAAGTAGGTAAGTCTGCTTAATAAAATTATAAATTAAGTTTTCTGACCATTCTGGATCAGTAAAGCGGCGATCATCCCTTGCAGGCTCAATGATAGGCTCTACATCTTTGTTACCTAAAAGCTCACGTACGGTGTTTTGCCATAGCTGAATTTGACCTTGCATCAAACTCATTTGCTCATCAAACAACACCATAGGATTAGCAGCTAACTGCTCACCTAGTTGCTTAAAGTTACCACCGATATCGGTCAAAGCAGTCGATGAATTGTTACCACCGCCTTCATTTTGACTAACAAATTGTTGAATTACAGATTTATAACGCTCATTGGCTTCATTCATCCACTTGAACATTTCTGCAGGATCAAACAGGTCACTACCTGATTGCTGATTATTTGCTTTTTCAGTCATTCAGCGCTCTCCCTTATATTGGCGTATAAAAAAAGGGGCTAGTTAGCCCCTTTCTTACTTATTTCAAATGCTTGGAACCTAAGCAAATAATCAAAATTACTTGCTTGCAGCAGGCTTAGCAGCAGCGGCCTTATCTTCAGAAGCTTTATTGAAAACTTGAGCACGCGACTCTTCCATAATTTTTTCAATTTCAGCTTTGAATTCCATGCTCATATCAGCCATGGTCTTAGCATCTTCAAGTACTTTCTTGCTTAATGAGCTCATCATTTCAGCTTGTGCAGTGCTGTAGTCACGAACGCTATCAGCATCTTTAACTTCAGCTGCTTGCTTCATCTGAGTCAAACCCATTTGGCTATAAGCTTTTAGTGCTTCTAGCTGAAAATCAGTCATTTTTTCCATGTTTTCAACTAGCAATGCATTAATTTTACGCATAGGGTTGTACATGTTTTTAGTTTGTTCAGTAAAAGCATTCATTACTTTATCTTGCATAGACTTATCTTGCATCATTGTGTTTCTCCAAAGTTACATTTTGTTTTCAGAGCTTAGTGCACTGTTTAATTTTGTATAGATTAAACACCTATACATTAATTTTAATCATTAATTCACGCTACAATACTCATTCCTTGAGTAAAGTCTTATTATAACATCTAGTGAATTATTTTTATGCTAGTTTACTAAAAGCGACGGTTAGCTATTGTTTTGACCATAGCTTGACATTAAGTCCATCATCATTTTCTGATAGCTATTAACAGAGTCAAAACCTTGTGAAAAGTAAGGCTTAAAGAGTGATAAAGCATCGTAACCTTCAACGCCAGCTTCCATCTTTTCAGTAATCTTTCTCATTAACTCTTCCTGAAAAGGCTGCACATCCGGTAAGCCCATTGCCTTACGAAATTCATCAGGGGTTATATCAAATTCAACATTGATCTTCACCAGCGTACTCCCACGTAAATTCATTATTCCTTCAACTATCTATTTAAGCAGCATTGCATGTACAACGCAACTACAGACCTATACTCTAGCCTAATAAACCATTAAAAGATGCATAAATACAGTTAATTGACTGTTTTTTTATTAGTAGAATAAAAGGACGTTTTAGTACCCCTGCCCTTAAACATGCGAAGGGACAATGGGTGTTGATTGCTTAACCCCCATGTTTTGACCCCGATGCCTTAGCAAATGATCCATTAACACCAAAGCTAGCATGGCCTCTGCTATGGGTGTTGCTCGAATACCAACACAAGGGTCATGGCGACCTGTAGTAATTATTTCGCAAGCGTCACCTTTAATATCAATGCTTTTACCTGGTAAACGCAAACTTGAAGTCGGTTTAAGTGCCATGCTAACAGTGATGGCTTGGCCGCTTGAAATGCCACCTAAAATACCCCCTGCATGGTTGCTTAAAAATCCTTGCCTGCTCATTTCATCGCGGTGCTCACTGCCTTTTTGCTCAACGGATGCAAAACCTGCACCCACTTCCACACCTTTAACGGCATTAATCGACATCATCGCA
>CANQLY010000122.1 GCA_947624795.1 uncultured Marinospirillum sp. | reverse complement strand
CCGATGCCAAAACCTTATTAGCCAATGGCGTTATTTGCGTTAGTGAAGGTGCAAACATGCCCTCAACCGCTAAAGCAATCGACTTATTTATTGATGCTAAAATTGCTTATGGCCCAGGTAAGGCCGCCAATGCCGGTGGTGTTGCAACCAGTCAGTTAGAAATGGCACAAAACGCTAGCATGACTTATTGGGATTTTGAAGAAGTTGATCGCCGCTTGCATTGCATTATGCAGGGTATTTATGACCGTAGCTCTGAAACAGCCAAAGAATTTAATGAGCCAACCAACCTAGTGCTAGGCTCTAACATTGCTGCCTTTCGTAAAATTGCCGATGCCATGATTCAGCAAGGCGCTGTTTAACTTTTATCATATTTAAGCATCAACAAAACCAACCGCTTTAGCCTAGCTAAGGCGGTTTTTTATTATTATTTTATTTTTATTTTTACTATTTTTTAATTGCCAATAAAGCCAAAGCCCCCACATTAACGGCTTCTAAATTCGCCTGCTCATCTTGCTCATGCCACCAAAACACAAGGGTTGAAGCACCCAATTCAACCGCAAAAGCATCCGTTGGTAAACAAGCAAGCCAATCAGCCAAAGCTGCCTGCTGCTGAGTAGATAAAAAATCCAGCTTACCACTTGCCAATTGCCAGTTTGGGAAAACCACATCGCCTCTGTCTCGGCCTTCTTCTTGCTTTAGTAGGCAAAGGTAACCTGCCAACGGCTGAGCATCCAAAGCACGTAGCCAACGATAACCAGCACCTTCTAGTTTAATGGTGTCACTGACTTTATGCGGTACCACATTCACTTGAATCCCTAGCCCACGGGCTTTTTCTCTTAATTGAATTAAAATTTGCTGCCTTCTACTAGGTTTAAGTATGCTCATCGGAAAAATAATTAAGACAATAATAAGTACCACCCACCAAAATCCACTCAATGACATCTCCTACAAATTTAGTTTATAGTTAGGCTACTTATTCAGTAACGGAAAAACTACTATGAGCAACGAATATAAAAATATCTTGGTCGCAATCGACCTTTCTGAAGAATCACGCAAAGTGCTATTACAAGCAAAAGAAATTGCTGCCCGCAACCAACATGCCAAGCTTTCTGTTGTTCACACGCTTGAACCCCTAGGTTTTGCCTATGGTGGCGATATTCCTATGGATTTAACCAGTATTCAAGACCAATTAGATTCCCACGCTCGCGCACGCCTAAAGGCATTGCTTGAAGGCCTTGATATTCCTGAAGAAAACCAACACGTATTAGTTGGCATGCCAGATACAGAAACGCATCGCCTAGCCAATGAACAAGGCGTTGATTTAATTGTAGTAGGCAGTCATGGCCGCCACGGTTTTCAACTATTATTAGGCTCAGTTTCAAGCGGCGTTTTGCATGGCGCACCCTGCGATGTATTAGCCGTTAGAGTTGGCAAAAAAAGTTAATCTTGGCACTTTCACCTGTTATTACAACTGAATTGCTGTGGCTTCTAAGCTGCAGCTTTGGACATTTTCATGACTAAAATCACACACCAACACCTGCTTGATACCTCTGGCCTTTACTGCCCCGAACCCATTATGCTTTTACACACCCAGCTAAATAAAATGAGCACAGGCGAGACACTCTTACTTATTGCTACTGACCCTGCCACCACTAGGGATGTCGCTAAATTTAGTCAGTTTTTAAAACACCCGCTTGTTCACCAAGAAGAAGATGAAAACCAATACCGCTATTGGTTAACCAAAGCTTAAGCTTTTAATACTGCACCAAAAAATAGTAAAAAATACCAAAAAACAGCTAGTCAATCTGGCTCATTACCTCGTTCGACCATTGTTGACTTAACAGCCAAACCTTGTTTAATCTTACGATAAGCTCTGATGCTTCACTATTTAACTGAGCCTGCTCAAATGCAATAACAAGGTTAAGCAACTCACCTAAATGGCCTTCGCCTAGCATAATTGCATCTTTAATTTCTAGCGATAAGGGTAATTGAGCCATTAAATCAAGCATGTCCATACCCATCAATGCATCCATCATGGATATTAGCCCCATCATAAATGCTGAGCGTGGATCAATGTTGCTATTTTCTTGGGCAAGGTATTCGCACATGGAAGCACGTGTTAAAGCCTGAGGTAAAAGTAAGCGGCTAGGCGGCCCATTATTAGCCAACATAAGGGTGGTTACTATGCTGCGTAAACGGTTTAAACCCAGCATATTCAATGTTTGTTGAATAGTTGTAATTTCATGACGAAGAAAAAAAGTAGCTGAATTTACGTATTTAAGTAACATATAAGCTAATTGTGGATCTTGTGCAATAAAGTTTTCTAATCGTTGATAATCAGGCTCATTTAACTGAAGCTCAGATAAAATGCGTATTTGAGCATTATGATTATTGGCTCGCCCCTTACGTGATGTTTCTTTATGCACTTCAGGACGGGCATAAAAATAACCCTGAAACATTTCAAAACCCATGGCTTTAAGGCGATTAAAAGTACTTAAATCCTCAACTTTTTCAGCCAATAAGCGCATGCCAAGGCGTTTATATTCAGCAATGTCTGCTTCAATTACAGGTTCAAGTAAATCAACTTTAATAATACTTGCCACCTCAAGTAAGGGGCGCGTCGCATCATTTAAAACAAAATCATCCAGTGCAACGTCATAACCTAACGCCCGCATTTCTTTTAAAGCAGCAATAATTTCAGGCTCACCTGTCACACTTTCTAATACTTCAATAACCACCTGCTCTGGATAAGGCGGCAATAATTCAGGTCTAAGAATCCATTCTTTGGGCGCATTAAAAAATAGTTTACGGTCACCTATTAGGTTTTTTAATCCCGTTTCTAAAAAAGTGGCATTAATAACCCTTGCCGTTGCCATCAGGTCATCATCAATTTGAGCAAAAGTTGCCGTTGCATTCGAGCGATAAAGCAACTCATCAGCAATATGTGTCATATTAGCATCACAAATGGGCTGCAATGCAATGCAATAGTTACTATCAATTGGCTCAACTTCTTTAAATTTATGCATGTTATTGCCCTTAAACTAAACCATTATATGCAACTATTAAAAACTAAATTTTATATTAAATTTCTATAAAAATAACGACTTTAGATGCACTAATACATTAGCAATATCATAATATACACGTTGACTCAATACAAAGCCTAGTAAAAAATAAAGATAAAAAAAATCCCCGCCGAAGCGGGGATTTTGTCACTAAGATTAAATTCAATCAGTCTTAGTTATTTTCCATCTTCTGCTTAATTAGGTCACCAATAGTGGTAGGGCCTGCTAAATCAACCTGAGCTTCACGCTGAGTAGCAACGGCTTGCTCAGTTTCAACTTTATCTTTTGACTTAACGGACAAGCTAATGATGCGATTTTTACGATCAACGTTGATAATACGTGCTTCAACTTCATCGCCTTCTTTTAGTGCGTTACGTGCATCTTCTACACGCTCAGCGCTAATTTCAGACGCCTTAAGAATCGCTTGTACTTCATCGGTTAGATCAATGATGGCTTCTTTAGCTTCAACTGAAGAAACCTTACCTTTAACGATAGAACCTTTGTCGTTAATAGCTAGGTACTCATTGAAAGGATCGCTTTCTAACTGCTTGATGCCTAGAGAAATGCGCTCGCGCTCTGGGTCAATCGAAAGAATGATGGTTTCAACTTCTTCGCCTTTCTTGAACTTACGAACCGCTTCTTCGCCAGTATCGTTCCAAGAAATGTCAGACAAGTGAACTAGACCGTCGATGCCGCCATTCAAGCCAACGAAGATACCAAAGTCAGTGATGGACTTAATTCCACCAGAAACTTTATCGCCTTTGTTGTACTTGCTTGAGAACTCTTCCCAAGGATTAGCACGGCACTGCTTGATACCTAGAGAAATACGGCGACGCTCTTCGTCGATATCTAGAATCATTACTTCAACTTCGTCACCTAGGTCTACAACCTGCTTAGGATTAACGTTTTTGTTAGTCCAGTCCATTTCAGAAACGTGTACTAAACCTTCAACGCCTTCTTCTAGCTCAGCGAAGCAACCGTAGTCGGTTAGGTTAGTGATACGTGCCTTAATGATTGAAGACTCAGGGTAACGTGCTTTAATTTGAATCCATGGATCTTCGCCTAACTGCTTAAGACCTAGTGATACGCGGTTACGCTCGCGATCAAACTTAAGTACTTTAACGTTGATTTCATCACCCACAGCAACAATCTCAGAAGGATGCTTAATACGCTTCCAAGCCATGTCGGTAATGTGAAGTAGACCGTCTACGCCGCCCAAGTCAACGAAGGCACCGTAATCAGTAAGGTTCTTAACGATACCTTTAACTTCTTGGCCTTCAGCAAGGTTAGCTAGTAGCTCTTCGCGCTCTGCTGAGTTTTCAGCTTCTAGTACGGCACGGCGAGAAACAACAACGTTGTTACGCTTAGCATCTAGTTTGATAACTTTGAAGTCTAATTCTTTGTATTCAAGGTGTGCAGTATCACGCACAGGGCGTACATCAACTAGTGAACCCGGTAGGAAGGCACGGATGGTATTGATATCAACTGTAAAGCCACCCTTGACCTTGCCATTGATAATACCCTTGACGATTTCGCTCTTCTCGAAAGCTTCTTCTAGCTCAATCCAAGACTCAGCACGGCGTGCTTTTTCACGAGACAGACGGGTTTCACCGAAACCATCTTCTACAGTTTCTAGGGCTACTAGTACTTGTGAACCAACGGTTAGATCTTCACCGCTTTCAAACTGGCTGCGGTGGATAACACCTTCCGACTTTAAGCCAGCGTTAACGGTAACCCAGTCACCATCAACATCAACAATTGTGGCTTTAATGATAGAGCCCACTTCCATATTGACTGTCTGCAAGCTTTCTTCAAAGAGTTCGGCAAAGGATAATGTCATGTATTATTTACTCAATTTTAAATGTCTTAAATGCAGCGAAATTGCTGCCCTCCGCGCCACCAGCGAACGCGGGCCTGATTATTTTCATGCAAGCGTGTTAACGCCGGTTAAGCCTGGCAGAATTTTCAAAGGTATATTCTGGCAAACTGTGACACTAACTTGCATAACCTCCATACAACTTCGACTAACACAGTCGTCTTAAGCGGAGGGGCTTAAGACACCAAGCCTTGGCTTTTTGCCTTGGCAAGAATTAAATCAACGACTTGCGTAATGCTTAACTGCGTACTGTCGACCTGCAATGCATCTTTGGCAGGCTTAAGTGGCGCAGTAGCACGGCTCATATCCCGCGCATCACGCTCTAAAATATCGTTTTTTAGGTCGCATAGTTTAGCAGTCACACCCTTAGACCGCAACTGCTCTAATCGGCGTTTAGCGCGTTCATCGGCACTGGCGGTTAGGTAAATTTTTAAAGGTGCATTAGGAAAAACCACGGTACCCATATCACGCCCATCACAAATCAGCCCAGGTAATACAGCAAAATTGCGCTGCCGTGTTAACAAAGCATTGCGAACGCCGTCTAATACCGCCACCTGTGAAGCCAAGCCACCCACCCGTTCAGTGCGTAATTCATGGCTAATATCGTTACCAGCCAACACGACCTGAACTAAATCATCTTCGCCCGTTAAAAACTGCACATCTAGGTGCTCTGCTAAAAGGCTGAGCGCAGGCTCGTCATCTAAAGCAACACCCTGCTGTTCGGCTGCCAAACCAACCAAACGGTAAAGTGCACCTGAATCTAACAGGTGCCAGCCCAAAGCTTGGGCAAGGCGCATACTCACTGTGCCTTTACCTGCACCGCCTGGCCCATCAAGTGTTATGACGGGTGCATTGACTGCTAAGGAATCCATTAACTACTCCTAAATAATTCAAAATGGGTTAACTTAACATTACTTTGGTTTAGTTTAGTCTTTTTTGGGCTTTTTAAGCCACTTTTTAAACGAGCGTTTTTCTTTGCTGTATAAAACCACCACTGCTTGCTGGTCACTTTGCTGCACTAGCGTTATCCTTGCAGCCCCTAATTTAGTGCTTTTAAAGGACTCGTATGCCATCTGCTACAAGACCCAATTTCCCTCAAAAAGTGAGTCGTTCAAAGCGTCGCCAAGAAATCTCTTTACTTAGGCAAGGCTTTGAATGGGCTGCACCGGTTATTAAGCTTTTAGGCCTGCTGCTACTTTTACTGGGCAGTTTTAAAATTGCACCCACTTTACTGTTAACTTTTCAGAACCAAGCAACCGATACCCCTATTTTTTTCTGGTCCATGTTGTTTACCTTAGCCTGTGGTGGAGCCATGGTATTTATTGGCTCGCTTGCGCCCTTTTATTTACGTGGCAGGCAAATATTTTTACTAACAAGCCTTAGC
>CANQLY010000121.1 GCA_947624795.1 uncultured Marinospirillum sp. | reverse complement strand
CGCTCTGCTGTGTAGCGGTTAATCATCGAATCCATGTTGCCAGCCGTTACCCCAAAATAAAGCTCGGGCTTGCCTAGTTTCATAAAGTCATCTTTAGATTGCCAATCGGGCTGAGCAATAATACCGACTCGAAAGCCTTGGGCTTCAAGGGTGCGCCCTATAACGGCCATGCCAAAAGAAGGGTGGTCTATGTAAGCATCGCCTGTGACAAGAATAATATCGCACCTGTCCCAGCCAAGCAGATCCATTTCTTCACGGTTCATGGGTAAAAAAGGCGCTGTGCCAAAGCATTCAGCCCAATATTTGGGGTAGTCAAAAATTTTACGTACAAACATGAGGGGGTACCGAGTGTGCAGCGAGAGTGGAATTTACTCGGTATTTTACCTGATGCTAGGTGATGCGTCAGGTAAAAGCATAACTCTGGTGTATTTTAACTATGAAAATAAAAGTTAAGAATAGTAGCGAAGAATAATAACGAAGAAAAAACTAGGGGCGGCAAGCCGCCCTGTGGTATGTCCCTATTCAGTATCCTTACTGACTCTTTTTTATCCTTAAAGAGTATCCTAATGTTTGTTCCTAAACGTCCGTGTACAAACGTAAGCTACCTGCTTGTTCAGCTCTTCCAAAGCTGCTCCGAGTGCGTTCTGGTTTGGCAATCCTAGCCTCCTTCAACCTTGCACTTTACATCCTTTTATCCTTGTCATCTTGCTGCCCTGCTCCTTGACGACGTGTATAGATTACCACTTTTTTTATAAAAGAAAAGCAGGGTATAACGCTAGAAAAAGTAAGTGTTTAAAAATAAATCTATATAAATCAATGGCTTATGTAAATGACGTACCTTAAATGAACTTAAGTAGCTGTGACTACTACCAATCTCATGCAGCCATGTATGCAAATGCGTACATGGCGCTGACTACTTGTTACACCAAATAAACCCGCTCGAATCTAGCACTTAACTTGATAACGAGCGAGTAGCCCCGTCACCTGTGGCGGGGAAAGCGAGTTTAGTGCGGTCTGTTTTGTTGTTCTATATATTGCCGTAAAACCTCGATAGGAGCGCCACCTACCGATCCAACAAAGTAGCTCGGAGACCAAAGAGCATTTTTACGCCATGCGACCTGATTTAGCTCTGGGAAGTGCCTTTTCATTTCACGGCTTGTTATCCCCTTTAGCGCGTTAGTCAATTTAGATAATGACGTTGCGGGATGATAATTAATAAGCAAGTGTACGTGATCTGATTCACCGTTAAATTCAGTTAATGTTGCCTGATGATTCCTGCAAATGTCGTCCATCATTTCTTTAAGCTTATCTAGGTGCTCATTGGTGAAAACCTTTCCTCTGTACTTTGTGATGAAAATCAAATGAGCATGAAGCATGTAAACCACATGCCTACCTTTTCTTAATTCCATAATTTAATTAGACCTTGACTGATTTAACCTTTTAACTATATATTAAACATACAATTTACTCAATTAGACCATGATGATGAGAAGCAAGTTAAAAGCGATAAATGGACAGCGAATGAGATTTACAGCTACCGTTGAACGGTTTGGTGAAAAATCAGCATTCAAAGGCGCTCCAATTCCAACGGTTTTATTAAAAAATGTTCGTATTTTGGAAACGGATGAACAAGTAACTGATCATTTATGGTTTACCAAGGGTAAATCATGGGAAGAGTGCGTTATTGGTGGCATTGTTGAATTTGATGCTAGAGTAACCACGTATGAGAAAGGCTATAAAGGCTATCGTGACGATGTTTATGACTCTCCTGTAAAAACAGACTATAAATTAGAACGCCCAACCAAGGTCGAAGTTAAGTGAAAATTGAAAAAGCCTACAAGTTCAAATTAGAACCAACGTTAGAGCAAGCCGAAAAACTGGCTCAAATGGCGGGGTGTGGGCGTGTGGTTTTCAATGACAGCCTTGAGTATGTGATTAATATCATTAAAAAGTCAGTCTCAATAACAGACAAAAAAGCGCTTTATAAGCACCTCAATGATTTGTCTTATCAAGATCGTAAGTTGCTGAAAAAATCATTTCCTAATTCTGCCTTTCTAAATAAACAATTAACGTCATGGAAAAAACTCAACCATCGGTTGTGGTTAGACGATGCGTTTACTGATTGCTTGCAGCAGCGCCAGCGTGATTTTGTAAAGGCGTTAGATGATTGGTTGAAAGGAAATCGAGGCTTTCCTGTATGGCGTACTCGCAAATTAGCTCATCACTCAACAATGCGGTTTCCTGCACCAAAAAAACAGATCAGCATTCAGAATAAGCACATCAAATTACCTAACGGTCTTGGCTTGGTTCGTTACCGAAATAGCCAGCCTGTAATTGGTGAACTGCGTAACGCTACCGTATCACTTAATGCTGTAGGCGAATGGCATATCTCTATTATGTGTCTAGTTGATATTGAGCTACCAACGAACGTACAAGGTGAAATGACAGGTATTGATATGGGTATCGCCAAAAACATGACCTTATCCACGGATTGTTGTGGCAATGAGGGCGTTTTTGAGGGTGTCCATTCTTTCAGGGCTTATCAAGATAAGTTAGCTATAGAACAGCGCAAATTATCTCGAAAGGTTTTAGGCTCTGAGAACTGGAAGAAACAAAAACTCAAAGTAAGCAAGCTGCATCAACGCATTGCCAATATTCGCAATGACTACCAACAAAAAGCTACATCGGAAATCAGCAAGAACCACGCAATGGTTATCTGTGAAGCTTTGAAAGTTGCGAATATGAGTAAATCAGCGAAAGGTGACAGCGAAAACCACGGCAAGAACGTAGCCGCTAAATCAGGGCTTAATAAGTCCATTTTAGATCAGGGCTGGCATGAATTACGCCGCCAGCTTGAGTATAAGATGCGATGGAAAGGCGGGATTTATGGAGAAGTAAACCCTAGAAATACCAGCCGTGAATGTGCTTGCTGTGGTCATATTGAAAAAGATAATCGCAAAACCCAAGCTGAGTTTATTTGTCAGTCATGCGGTCATTCAGATAATGCCGATAAAAACGCAGCTAAAGTGATCTTAAATCGCTATTTACGCGAATTAGAGCAAGCGGCATAAGTAATTAATCAGGTTCGGGCAGAGCCGTAGCGTCTGTGAAGTGAATTGCATTAGCGATCAGCAGCAGAAAGTAGATGGTAGAGTAATTTATTATCGCCTGTAATCAGGAATCCCCGTCATTCATGGCGGGGAGCATGTCAAGGCTATTGGTTTTTTATTAGGTTTTGCTAAACCATTTCTGGGCTAACGCCTTGTTTATCCATTATTTTCTTTAAACTTTTTAAGGCTTCGATTTGAATTTGACGAACCCTTTCACGGGTTAGGCCAATTTCTTGCCCTATTTTTTCTAACGTGGTGGCTTCATGCCCTTTTAGTCCAAAACGTCGCACGATTACTTCACGCTGTTTTTTAGTGAGTCGATTGATTACTTTTTCAATGTAAGCGGCTGCACTTTGTTCTTGCGCTTCTTCAAGAGGCGTTTTTTCTTTAGCAACAAGAGTGTCTATAAGGGGTAGGTTGCCATTTGAGCTGGCGGCGGGTAAATCAAACGATAGGGTGTGTTCGTTCAATGCCATTAAGTCATTTATGCGTTGAGCTGGTTTTTTTAGGTGGCAAGCAATGGCTTCTGTAGTGGCAGGTTGACTGTTTTTTTGGGTTAATTCACGCCCTGCACGTAAATAAGTGTTCAGTTCTTTTACGAGGTTAATGGGCATACGTATGGTGCGTGTTTGCACCATTAAAGCACGCTCTATGGTTTGGCGTATCCACCAAGTGGCGTAGGTAGAAAAACGAAAACCTAGTTCAGGGTTAAATTTTTCAACGGCTCTAATTAAGCCAAGGTTGCCCTCTTCTATTAAATCTAATAAATCAAGGCCACGGTTATTGTAATAACGGGCTATCTTTACAACCAGCCGTAAGTTGCTTTTAATCATGCGTTGGCGGCTTGCTTCATCCCCTTGATGAGCTAAGCGCCCAAAAAAAACTTCCTGTTGGGCAGTCAGTAACGGTGAGCGACCAATTTCATTTAAATATAACTGAGTTGCGTTAATTTTTAGTGTGCATTTTGTCATTATCTTTACTCCTGTAAGATGAATTCCCTGACTACACACGGTAAAACTAGCAAGTTACATGCCATTTAAATAAAACGGTGGCTAGTTGTTTTTAGAACCCATATAAATCACCAGTAGCAGCCCAATGAGCATGCATAACAGGACGGTGGGCAGGTGAGAAGGCAGGTGGGTTATCTCGGTAAACCCCCAAGGTGGTAACACCTGTGTTTCTAAAGGGATCATTTTTCCCTGTTCACCTATTTTGTAACTGCTTAACATTTGCCAAGGCCAAATGTGCTTAAGCGAGGCAATAACAAAGCCAAATAAAGTAGCAAAGGTTGCGGCTTTAAAGTGATCAAATAACCAGCCTAATAGATGGGAGAAAGCCAAAATCCCTAAACCTGCACCTGCTGCAAAAGCGCCTAGAAAAATTAAATTAAAAGATTTAACGGCTTCTATTAAAGGGCTATAAAGCCCCAGTGTAAGCAGTAAAAAACTGCCAGAAATGCCTGGTAAAATCATTGCACAAATAGCCACCATGCCAGCAAAGAAAAAAGTAAGCGGTGTAATGCTACCAACGCTTGGCAGCAGCAGGCTTATAAAAGTGGCAATGAATGCACCTAGCAGCATAAAAAACAGTTGGCTTGGTGTCCAGCCACCCATTTCACGTGAAATAATAACTGCTGAGCCTGCCACTAAACCAAAAAATAAACCGTTTAAGTGCAATGGAAAACTGCTAATAAGCCAGCTAATAAGGTGGGATAACACAGCCACACTTGATAAGATTCCAGCCAATAAAGCCATTAAAAAAACCGCATCAACGGCTTTGAAAACCCCTGCAATGCCTTCTTTTTTCCAAACCGTCCAAAGCGTTAAATCAAAGCTGCGTAGGCTGTTAATAAGGCGTGGGTAAATGCCGGTAATAAATGCCACTGTACCACCTGAAATACCCGGTACAAGGTCGGCAGCGCCCATTAATACGCCCCGTAAATAAATGGGCCAAGGCTTCACTGATTAGCACCGGATAACAGGGGTACAAAACGTACGGGTTCAATGTTGGTTTGAATCATTTGGCCTTCTTGTTTATCAAAAATGCTGAGCATTTGTAGGGTTTCACCTACAGGAATAATTAAGCGTCCCCCCTCGGCTAGTTGTTCAAAAAAGCTGGTGGGCACGTGTTTGGGTGCTGCAGTGACTAAAATGGCATCAAAAGGGGCGGCGGTGGCTAACCCAAAATTTCCGTCAGCATGGCTTAATTTAACGTTAGTTAGCTTTAAGTCTTCCATGCGTTGCCGTGCTTTTTCAAGTAAAGGCTCTAGGCGCTCTAGGCTCCAAACTTCGTGCACTAGGCAGCCTAATACGGCGCATTGGTAGCCAGAACCTGTGCCGATTTCTAATACTTTACGGGGGTTTTTTTCCAGCAACAGCTCGGTCATGCGTGCCACTATGTAAGGCTGGCTAAGCGTTTGCCCTAAGCCTATGGGTAGCGCGGTGTCTTCGTAGGCACGGTGCGATAAGGCTTCATCAACAAATAAATGCCTAGGTAGATTGCGTAAGGCTTCTAGTACTTTAGTGTTTGTTATTCCTTGCTCAACTAGGCGCTCAATCATGCGGTTACGGGTGCGCTGTGAAGTGAAGCCTATGCCTTTGAACTGAGGGTTTAGCTGCAAGAGTTCAACCATTTTTTCACCTGATGAAGGCTTTCATGCCGTGTCATGTCGAACTGTAAGGGGGTGATGGAAGCAAATCCCATAGTAATTGCATGGAAGTCTGTGCCTTCACCCGCTTCAGCAGCATTGCCTACGCCGCCTATCCAATAGCGTGCTTGCCCACGGGGGTCAATTATTTTAATAGGATCAACGGCTTTATGCCGATGCCCTAGGGTGGTTATTTCATACCCTTTAAGTGCAAATAAAGGCACATCGGGTACGTTAACATTTAACAGGCTGCGAGGCGGCAATTGTAGCTGGTTCTGGCCATCAATAAAGCCCTTTACAAGCTTACGCACTACCTCTGCCGCTGTTGCAAAATGGGTGTTGCCTGCCAGTGAAACAGCAATGGCAGGCAAGCCTAAAAACCGGCCTTCGGTTGCTGCCGCCACAGTGCCTGAATAAAGCACGTCATCGCCTAGGTTAGCACCATGGTTAATACCAGAGATGACTAAATCAGGCAGATCACCAAACACGCCACCCACGGCTAAATGCACACAATCGGTGGGCGTGCCATCAACCGACCAAAAGCCATTATTAAGCTGTTGTGGGCAAAGTGGGCGGGCAGGACACCACCACGCCGCCCACCAACGCGGGGACCTATCCCGTCAGCATCAGCTTCACCATGCAGG
>CANQLY010000120.1 GCA_947624795.1 uncultured Marinospirillum sp. | reverse complement strand
CTTGGCACTTTTACCCGCCTATACCAGCAAGGCAAAAGCGCATTTTACACAGGCAAAAAACACCTTTGGGCCGCAGCTTTTAATGGAATACCACTGGGCAAATGCTTTAGAAAATGCCTGCAATACCAATACTAATCAAGGTTTAATAATTAACCCCCAGCTTGAAAGCACCTTTGCCTTAACACCTTTACCGCCACCGACTTTTACAATGGTGGTTGATGCCACTTGGCAAAACCTGCCTTTGCATAACCAAGGTTTTTTACCCTTGGTTAAAGCAACAACACTTAATGAACTAGCAGAATTATGGACTTTGTTTTTTATATAATTTAAGGAAGACCCATGCAAAAATTACCCGCAGTAACGCAACAACAAACCATTCTAGTCACCGGTGCAGCAGGTGGTATGGGGCGTGAAACATGCCGCTATTTAAGCCAGCTAGGTTGGCAGGTATTAGCCATAGACAGAAACAAAGAACGCTTGCCCCAGTTAGCGGCAGAAGGTATTAGCATTTTAAAGATTGATATTGCCGATGCCCAACTGATTCCCCAAGTAAAACAAAAATTAGCCAGCCTACCACCCGTTTGGGGTTTGGTGAACCTTGCTGGGGTTTCACAAGGCGACCGTTTAAATAAGCTAACCGAAGAAGATTGGCAACGTTCTTTTGATGTGAATGTAACGCCTGCCTTTAAATTAACGCAAGCTGTAGCACCGCTAATGCAAGAAAATGGTGGCGGCAGCATAGTGAATGTAAGCTCGCCCGTAGGTTATATTGGTGCTAATAAACCTAGCTATGCCGCAAGCAAAGCTGCAATGCAAGGCTTAACCATGAGTAGCGCTCGTAATTTAGGAGCAGACAATATTCGGGTTAACCTGCTTTTACCAGGCACAACCATGACAGAAATGACTAAAGACTGGAGCCAAGAACGCCAACTAGCCATAGCCAAAGAAACCCTGCTAGGTCGTTTATGCACGCCTCAAGAAATAGCCGAAGGCATCGCGTTTTTATTAAGCGAGCACAGCCGTTATATGTCGGGCAGTGTGCTAGATATGACCTGTGGCAGCATGTGGGGACACTAAAATGCACACACCAGTAACGCAGCAACAACCCAAAATTCGCTGTGCCATTTTAGGTTTAGGCAATCAAGCTTTTGAGCATTTACTAGCTAGCCTGAATCACCCAGCCATTACATTGGTTGCCGCTATTGAAAAAAATACCGACATTTGGGATAAAGCAAAAGCGGCTTTTCCTAGCTTAAACTTGCAATGTTTTGCCGACTTAGCCCAGCTTAAAGCCAGCGGATTAGCAATTGATGCCTTTATTTTAGCCTTGCCACACCATGTTTATGAAGGGCTGTGGCCTAGCCTTATGGAATGGGGCAAACCCTTATTAAAAGAAAAACCCTTAGGGCGTGATTACCAAGAAGCCAAAAGCTTTATGGAGCAATCCCAAGCGGCAGGTTGTGGCTTACAAACCGCCATTCAACGCCGCCAACACCCTAGCTATAAGTTTTTAGCCAACTATTTAAAAGAACAGCGGTTAACACCCAGTGAAGTGCATGCCCACCTGCATTTAGGAAAAGGCCAAGAAAACCCCACCACCGATTTTGATTTAGGCTGGCGTGGCGATAGACGCCAAGCAGGGGGCGGCGCTTTATTAGATGCTGGTTATCATTTAATAGATTTAGTGCAGTTTTTAATTGGCGACTTTGATGTGGTTTCAGCAACCCTTTGGGATGGGCAAAAAGCCGATAATGGATTAGCCATAGAAGACCGCAGCTGGTTAACAGGCTGCACCAGTGATACTTGGTTAATGGTTGATACTTGGATAAAAGGTGAAAGTGACGGCAAAGGCGGTTATTTAAAATCTGAGCAAGTGATGTTACTCACCAGCCAAGGCAAGCTAACCGCAAGTAGAGAAGGGGTTTGGTTAAATGAGCAAAAGCTATTTAGTAGCGACCGTGAATGGCAACATGCCATGCACCAACAGTTAGCAGATTTTGCCGAGAGTATTAAAACCAATAACTGGCAAAATGATGTGATTTGGGACCAGTTACCCGCCATGCGAAAAATAGAAGAAGCTTATCGCTTATCGTCTCGCTACTAAACAAGTGCCTAACAAGTTTTAATTTAAAGCCCAATAAAAAAGCCCAAGCTAGATAATAGCTTGGGCTTTTTTTATGGCGTTGTTAAATCCCCTTTATAGCGGGGTAACGTCTCAGAGTTGGCTCTCTGTAAAGCTCTTCATAAATCAATCACGTCTTAATCCCCTTTATAGCGGGGTAACGTCTCAGAGCTTAACTGAAAAGGGTATAGGTCCTTTTACATAGTCTTAATCCCCTTTATAGCGGGGTAACGTCTCAGAGAATGCATCTATGATGAAATTTCAGAAGATGTGCCGTCTTAATCCCCTTTATAGCGGGGTAACGTCTCAGAGCGTCTTAGCAGACTTAGAGGTTGAGGTCTCTGAAGTCTTAATCCCCTTTATAGCGGGGTAACGTCTCAGAGGCAAGCTCTACCCGTTTCCCCTCTTGTTTGAGTCGTCTTAATCCCCTTTATAGCGGGGTAACGTCTCAGAGTTAACCCAGATGCAAAAACAGATGTAGATTTTGTCTTAATCCCCTTTATAGCGGGGTAACGTCTCAGAGCGCAGGGCAGTGCATTTACGACGAGCTGTCCGAATCTTAATCCCCTTTATAGCGGGGTAACGTCTCAGAGACATCTTTCCAACACTCTAACGAGCGTCAGTTAGGTCTTAATCCCCTTTATAGCGGGGTAACGTCTCAGAGTCTATGAAGGACGTATCGACTCCACTCAGCTAGTCTTAATCCCCTTTATAGCGGGGTAACGTCTCAGAGGGAAGCGACTGTCGTTGAAGAGCCTGCGCCATAGTCTTAATCCCCTTTATAGCGGGGTAACGTCTCAGAGCTTCAGCCGCAGCCAAATTGAGGCATGGTTTATGGTCTTAATCCCCTTTATAGCGGGGTAACGTCTCAGAGGGATACCCCTCTTTTCGACCTTATAAATCAACGACTTACAACAAGGCTTATCGTATACATCTTTCATTTCAAACTACTGAGACGTTTTTGACCATTTCTAGCCATTTTCACTACTTTTATAACGGTTTTTACTAGGGTTTTAAAAGAGCGGTTGTTGCTAAATGCCTTGCTAGCCCGTGAATCACAGTTTAGCAAGGCATTGATACTAGCAAATAACGCTAGGGTGTCAAGCGGGTTTTAATGGAAGTTAAAAGGCAGTAATACTTGCAATGCCTTTAATCGGCTGGGGTTATCGGTTGCAGTGGCAAGTTGCGGTAATTCTGCCGCTGGGTAGTGGGCGGCTAGTGGGGGTAATTCATCTTCTAAGTCAAGCTTTAAGCCAAGGCTGCTTGCAAGTGCTGTTAAGCAATGTCCCATCCACTCTAGCATCGGCTGGCCGCTGTTTAAGCAGTTGTCTAGTGCATTTTGCATTAGCTCTGTGGCGGTTTTAGTTTGTTGGTTTTCTGTTAATAGCCAAGCTCGGTAGGCGTTAATTAGCATCCAAGGGTGGCCTTCTTCTTGTTGCCAGCTATTGGCTTCGGCTAAATAGGTTTGGCGTTCTTCTTCTAAATTAGGCTGGTTAACAAGTAAACGCACCAATAAATAATGCACAAAGCGCAACGAACTGCCGCTGCGGGCTAGGTAGCCTAGGGCTTGTTTGCCTGTACGTTTGGTTGCTTGGTGAACAAGTTGTAAGGCTTCATCTGCTGCTTTAGGGTCTTGCATCGCTTGTAACACTAGGGCGCGGTAAAGCTGGGTTTGTTGGCTATCACGGCGCTTTTGTTCAGGGTCGCTTAAACGCTCTAGGGTTTGTAGGGCTAGGTAAAAATGTTTAAGAGCTGCTGAGTGTTGCCCCTGAAAAGCATGTAACTGCCCAAGGGTGGATTGAAGTTTGGCATGGTTAATTAAGCCTGGCACTGCAATGGGGTAGGCTAGCCATTCTTCTAATAAAGGCAAAGTGCCCTTAAACTCATAAAGGTGGGTGCTGCGAACAGCAATGCGCAATACCGCTTGGCAGGCGGCATCTGGGCTTTCATCGGTTAGTTGTTCAATTAAAGGCAGTAGCTTTTGCACTAGCTGTAGGTGGGTTGCGCCTTGGTGATTACTTGTTGCTAGCTGCATGGAATAAAGTTCTAGCTGCAAATAGGCTGGTAATACTTGGTCTGCTTGTTGCCATTCTTCTAGCCAGTGTAGGGCTGCTTGTAGGCTAGCTGGGGTGAAGTCTTTGCTATCCATACGGCGGCGAGTTTCTTGTAAATAATCTAACCAGCTAGAAACATCTTTACGGCTGCGTTCGCCTAGCTGGTTTAGCATGTCATGAAGCAGTGAGTATTCAGGTTCTTCAAGGCTTGCCGCACAGAGTTCAAACCAGTGGTAGCCTTTTACTACTTCGCCGCTGCTTATTGAACGGTAAATGTCTTCAATTCGGGTAAGTTGGTCGGTTTGTAATAAACATTGGCCTCGCCAAGCGGTACGGGCGAGCATTTTGTGTTTGGTTGCATTACTACTGCCCCAGCAGTTAGCAATTACATCGACATAGCCATTGTAGGGGTTATCTTTACCCATAATGTGCAGGCTTAGGTGCAGCTGGTTAAAGCGTTCAGGGAGGAGGGTTCTAAGTTCGCTGGCTAGGGTGTCTTGTAATGCAAGCAGTTGTTCGTCTTTGTCGTAGGGCGAGCGTGCTTCTATATGAAGGCGCACACGGCTGGGTTTATCCTGCATAGGCAACATAAGCAGCGCCCAGCGGCAAAGCTGATGCACCGCGCTCATCCAGTTACTACTGAGCAAGTCTTTTTTAAGGGTTGCACCTAAAATACCGGTTTTACTTTGGGTAATTGTTTTAAGCAGGTTTTCAATTTCTTTAAGGGGTAAATCAATAGCATGCACAGGCTTGGCTAGCTTTTCTAACTTGTGGCCTGCGGGTAAAGCTAGGGCAATAATGCGGCCTAGTTTAGTGTCGGTTTCATTAAGCTCAGCGGCTTGGGTATCAAACTGAGTGCCGGTTTCATCAATATAAATATCCCACTCTTGGGCAGGCTGCATAGCACGTAGGCTTTGCGGGTGCAGGCCATCGACTAATTGGGTAGCAGGTAGGGTAACTTTAAAATCACTGTTGCTACGGGATTGCTTTTGTTTGTTTTCATAAAACTTGGCGGTTTTATCTAGCTTAATTTGCAAGTGCCTACCAATGCGTACCGACTGGCTTTGTTTTTGGCTGTTAACCCACTCTTGAACCAGTGGCAGGGGTGTGCCATTTTTTAGTTTGTTTTCTAATACCTCAGTTAGCCCAAGCGCATGGCGACCTTGGCGTAGGGTTTTGTCTAGCTCGGCCATAATTTCTGGGTTGCCTGCAACTTTGCGGCCTACATCTTCAATAAGACGGGCTGCAATTTCTTCGCCTTTGGCTGGGTTTTCCTGATTAAAAATAAAGGCTTTAAAAACCTCAAAGTTCCATAGGCTTAATTCTTCTTTATCCGGTTGATAGCTGTTAGTCGTGCGAGTTTCTTTTGGCTCTGGTGTAGGTGCGACTTCTGCTTTTGCTGGTTCTGGTGCAGGACTGCTGGCTTGCTTGGGTTTTTCAAGGGCTGGGTTAGGTGCGGTTTTGTTGGTGGCTATGTTAAAAGCTTCTAAGCGGGCTTGAAATAAATCTAGCTCTTCTGCGCTAAGCTCTTGGCCTCTGGCTTGTTCGGGCAGTTCTAACGATAAGTTCCAGTAATGCGCACCTAGGGTACAAATTTCTGCCGCTAAATGAACAGGCAGTGAACCTATCACCGTGTCGCCTGCGGCAATGGGTTCTTTTTCCCAGTGGGTTAGGTGGTGGTCAAAATGAATATTGTTGGTTTGCATCCAATGCAATGCACCTGGGTGGCGGCTAATAAACCAAGTGGTCATGGTGTAAGTCTCTTTTTGGTTGTTATTAAGTTAGTTATAAAACTGAGTGTTATTTGTTGTTTTCAATAGTAATGGCACTAGAAGGGATAGCAAGGTAAAAAGTAATATTAATCCAGCGGTTCAAGTGCTATTTGGCCTAGTCCAAAATTACAGAATTTCCCTAAACCTATTAAGGGTGTTAAAGCAATTGCTTGCCAAAAAGGTTCTAGGTTACCGCTGAGAACTAAAGAGCCATGCAAGCCTTTAACAGGTATTTCTTTTTGTTGCCTATGCGACCAGCGTTTTTCTTGGTACCACTCAAGTTGATGCTCTAATTTCAAACTTCTAGCCCAAGCTTGTAAAAGCTGTGGGGGTAGTTTTTTTCTGTAGTCTTGTGTTTGCGTTTCGGTAAGTAATAGTTTGCTGCGACGTAAAGCTCCCATAGCTAAGTGTTCTGGCTTAAGGTTTGCTGGCTGTATATCTCTACGTGCTTCACGCATATAAAGAGGAGTTAATAGATT
>CANQLY010000119.1 GCA_947624795.1 uncultured Marinospirillum sp. | reverse complement strand
CCTACAGAGCTAGACGAGGTCGGTCGCCTGCGTATGGACGATTGGGAATTGCGTGACGATGTACAAGAAGCCTGTACTAAGCTTTGGGGTGAAGTGAACGACGACAACCTGTTTGAAATTACTGATTATGCTAACTACAAACGCGAGTTCTTAAAGCTATTTGGCTTTGAGCGTGACGACGTAGACTACGAAGCAGACATTTCGCCACTGGTTGATTTTACTGTGTTAGAAGCTGACGCTTAAAATAGTGACTAACTAGTAAGTTAAACAATAAATAAAAAGGGTAGCTTTAATGGCTACCCTTTTTTTATTATAAAAAAAGCGTGATTTTAGAGAATTAAGCTTTAGCGTTTAAGCCTACGCTGTTACTCAGCACTAGATCAAGTGCATTTAAGTGGACTTCTTTCCTAAACATTGAGCTTGTATTGTTAGTTCTTGTAACAATGTTCTGCTCAGAAATTCTAATTCTTTCAGCAGATCTTTCTTTTGCCTGTTCAATAATATCCCTGACGTGAATTCGGCCGACAAGGTCTTCTTTGGTGTATTTTGTGTTACTTATTGATGTTGAGCTTTTATTTCTAGCGGCAGCAACATTTAAAAAATCTGTCGCTTCAACTAGTTTATCACTAGCGTTAAGTTTGGCTTTTAAGTAATTATATTCTCTTTCAGATAAATCATGTTTAATAATGTCTATTTCATCGCCAGTGTTGGTGAAATCAAATTTTTTATTTAGTAGGCTGGGTTGCTCTTTTGCTACTTCTGCTAAAATACGTTGAGTTTCAGAGACCATGTCTGCAGCAGAGGTTTCTTGTTTTTTATGAAAATCATGCCTGTCTTGAAGATCTTTTTCTAAGGCTAGCTGTTCATCAGCAGACAGTTGATTTGTTACTACTTTAATAGTTGCCGTGTTCTGCTGTGGTGATGTCGCTACCGTATTTTTGGACGTAGAGGTGTTGCCGTGTGCTTTTGATAGGCTTGCTTGCATATTATTAATATAACTCGCCTGTGATGACGAGTTTGCTGTAATGGGTGTAGGCATGAATGTTGAAGGAAACATTTTCATATTTAACTCCTTGTAAAAATTATCATTTTATTTTCTTTTAATTTAAATAATTTATAATTGGAAAATAAGCATTTTTATTTCCACTTTTAAAAAGCCAAATCAGCGGATGGTTTTTATAAAAGTTTCTTTGCAAATATGGATGTAATGCAGGCTTCTAACATCTCTATTACTGTCACCAATTTGGGATGCAGGATACATTTCGATGACCTGTGCTGGTTTATATTCAATTTTCCAGATATTCCTAGGAGTACCAAAATTAGAAGCTCTTTCCTCTATGATAGTGTCGCCACTACATCGAGGCAAATCAAATGAAGCCAAAAATTGCCCAGCTGTATTTGTCGTGACAATTTCATGTACTTGTTCACCGTTTACGGCTGTTGCAACAACAATTTGCTCACCAAAAACGGGGGCACCATTGGCGTCAACTACTTTGCCACTAGCACTTAAATTAGAAAAGGCTTCTGTGTGATAAAAGTTTACCAAATTAGTTAAATTTTGATCTGTTGTCCAAACATCATAATCCGAAAAAGTATGAAATGCGTTACTAGTATTGATCTGATAGTTATTTAATGCTGATGTTGCTGTATTTGGTTTGGCAAGTACACGCATATAATAGGTTGCTCCCACATCACCATTGGCACTTAATGCTTGGTTGTGAGGTAAAATCTGCCATGCTCCGGCATTAAAAAACTCAACTTGATGCTCTTCGTTACCACTGATATTGATTTTCAGTTCAGCTTCAGTATTGTTAAGATTAATGGCGAAGTAATCTAAGTCTTCAGGGTTATCTAAATTACCTATTATCGTTTGACCAACAGCTATATTTGGAATTTTACTGATGATGTCGCTATCATTTGGTTCAAAGGTATCATAATTGCTGTAGCTGTTACCGATAAAGTTAATAGAGCCACCAGAACCAGACATTAGTTCTGCTACTAATATGTAACTTGTTTGAGGTAATACGGCATAGGTTCTCTCTATGATACCGGCTGCCTTTTCGCTGCTATCCACATGATTCAGCACCCCTTGAGCAGGATCATATTGATAGAGATATAGGTTGAAATCTGATGTGGTATCTTCTGATAGTAATTGACCCACTACTTTAGACTGCTGATTCAATTGCATAATATAACAGTGTTGTTCACCTATGGTAGTTATAGAATCTAAATAAACATTATTTTCACTCAAGTTGTATGCAATCGCACAATTGATTTGGTGAGGGGTTAGGCTTACCGTGTTGGCATCTTCGGGATTAGTGCTCATTAAGCTGCCTACTTTTTTTGTCGACTCTGTTAGCGATAATGCAGGTTTAAATGGAGCGGGTGGTGTGAAATTTGTTTTACTATTTTTAGGTATGTGTCTTGCTCCAACTAACGATAACTTATCTATAATTTCTATATTTGATAATTCAATATATGTGTCTGATGAAATGTCAGCTGACACGTTAGCTTGGTCAGTTATTGAGGTGGTAGCAAAAGATAAATGTGCTATCAGTGCAGAAGCTAGGGTTATAACTCTTAATGACTTCATGTTTTTTCCTTGTGTACTAATGAATTTAGGCTGAATAAAAGCGTAAAAGCTATATATCAGCTAATCTTTTCAACACTCTCTTAAGGCTAATGCAGGAAATTTATATTGTCAACGTATTGAATTTTCTTAGCGCTGGTTAGAGTTTAATGCGCTTCGTCCCAGTTTTTACCACTGGCGGCTTCAACCACAAGCGGTATATCTAAGGTAGCGGCCTTTTCCATGCAGGGTGTTATGCCTGAAATTAGTGCTTCTACTTGATCTTCTTTCACTTCAAAAACCAACTCATCATGCACTTGCATAATAATGCGTGCATCGAGTTTAGATGCGCTCAACCATTTATCAACTTCTAGCATGGCTAGCTTCATTATATCTGCGGCTGTACCCTGCATAGGCGCGTTAATGGCGGTGCGTTCGGCACCTTGGCGCTGGTTAAAGTTGCGAGAATTAATTTCTGGTAAATACAAACGACGACCCGCTAAGGTTTCTACATAGCCTTGCTCCGCAGCAAGTAGGCGGGTTTCGTCCATATAACGGCGCACACCGGGGTAGCGTTCAAAATATTTTTCGATGTATAACTTGGCTTGGCCTGGATCTATATGCAGTTGGCGTGATAAACCATAAGCACTCATGCCATAAATTAAGCCAAAGTTAATCGCTTTGGCGCTGCGGCGTTGGTCGTGGGTAACTTGGTCAAGTTGCAAGCCAAAAACTTCAGCCGCTGTAGCACGGTGAATGTCTTTACCTTCGGCAAAAGCTTTTAATAAACCTTCATCGCCCGATAAGTGCGCCATAATGCGTAGTTCAATTTGTGAATAGTCGGCGGCCACCAGTAAATAACCAGCTTCAGCAATAAAAGCTTGGCGAATGCGGCGGCCATCTTCACTTCTAATGGGAATGTTTTGTAGGTTAGGGTCGGAACTAGACAAGCGCCCTGTTGCTGTCACCGCTTGGTGGTAGCTGGTATGAACTCGCCCTGTGGTTGGTTCAATTAGTAGCGGTAGTTTATCGGTGTAGGTATTGCGTAACTTGGCTAGGCTACGGTGCTCGATAATTAATTTAGGCAAAGGAAAGTCGAGCGCCAATTCTTCTAAAATGGCTTCTGCGGTTGAAGGTGCGCCCTTGGGTGTTTTTTTAAGTATGGGGTGTTTGAGTTCGGTAAATAAAATTTCTGCTAGTTGTTTAGGCGAATTTAAATTAAACGGGCGACCGGCTATTTCATGCGCCGCTGTTTCTAGTTCTAAAATGCGCCGTGCCATTTCCTGTGAATGCAATTGCAGGTGAGGCACATTGATTTTAACACCTTGGCGCTCAATTTTAGACAGTAGACTCACCAAAGGCGTTTCAAGCCTATCAAGCAATGTTTGTAAGCGCCCAGTGTTTTTTACTTGTGGGCTAAGTGCTTGGTGTAGCTGCAAAGTAATGTCGGCATCTTCAGCGGCATAAAAGCCGGCGGCTTCAATTTCTAGCTGGTCAAAGGTCAGCTGTTTAACGCCTTTACCTGCTAGTTCTTCAAAACTTACCGTGTTACGGCCTAAGTATTTAAGTGCTAAAGAGTCCATATCATGGCGTGTGGCGGTGGAATTAAGCACATAAGATTCCAGCATGGTATCAGCTGTAATGCCCTGCAAGTGAATGCCATAGTTAGCTAGCACACTCATATCATATTTTAGGTTTTGACCAATTTTACCTAGCTGGGGGTCTTCTAAAAGCGGTTTTAACTGGGCTAGTACTGCATCTCTACCTAGCTGCTTTGGCACACCAGGGTAGTTATGCGCTAAAGGTACATAGGCGGCTTCACCCGCAGTGACTGCAAAAGAGAGCCCCACAATTTCTGCTTGCATGTAATTTAAGCTGGTGGTCTCGGTATCAAAAGCAAAGCTATCGGCGGCCTGAAGTTTTTTAATCCACTGGTCTAAATCGGCTTGTTGAAAAATAATTTCATACTTGGCAGTAACCGCTTCAGGCAAAGCTATTTCAGTTATTGCATCGGGTGTTTTATCGGCTAGCGGCTGAGTCGAATCATCGAGTAAATCTTTCAGCCACGCTTTAAATTCAAATTCAGTATAAAGTTCTTTTAAAGCCTCGGTGTCTGGCTTATTCAGCTGCAAAGCATTCCATTCTAAAGGCAGTTCGCAATCCAGTTTAATGGTGGCTAGCTGGTAAGAAAGGTAAGCTTGCTCACGGTTTTCTTCTAACTTTTTCGCAGTTGTTTTAGCGCCTCTAAACTTAAGTTCAGCAATTTTATCTAGGTTGGCATAAAGCGCATCCATACTGCCGATGCCTTGCAATAAAGCCAAAGCCGTTTTTTCGCCCACGCCCGGAACGCCCGGAATATTGTCTGATTTATCACCCATTAAGGCTAAAAAATCGATAATCAATTCAGGGCCAATACCAAACTTTTCTTTAACACCTTCTTCATCCATAAAGGTGTTGGTCATGGTGTTAATTAAAGCAACATTAGGGCAAACCAGCTGCGCCATGTCTTTGTCGCCGGTAGAAATTATAACCGCTTGGCCTTGTTCGGCTGCTTGCCTTGCTAGCGTACCAATTACATCATCGGCTTCTACGCCTTCAATGCAAAGCAGCGGTAAACCCAAGGCTTGTACGCAGGCGTGTAAGGGTTCAATTTGGCTGCGTAAATCATCGGGCATAGGGGGGCGCTGGGCCTTGTATTCAGCAAAAAGTTCATCACGAAAAGTCGGGCCTTTGGCATCAAAAACCACCGCAATCGGGCTGTTGGGGTAGGTTTTAATAAGGCTTCTAAGCATGTTTAGAACGCCTTTAATAGCACCCGTTGGCTGGCCTTTTGAGGTAATTAACGGTGGTAAGGCATGAAAAGCACGGTAAAGATAAGAAGAGCCATCCACTAAAATAATTGGAAGCTTGGCAGAAACTGATTGCATGGAGTTTTCCAAAGTAGGGTAAAAAGTTGGTTTGCGTTAGAATGTAAGAGTTAGGCGTTAAAGTTAGACGTTAAAGAAAGCATACTGAACTCTGCCAGACAACGCATCCCTTGAAGGAATTCTTATGAAAAAAATACGCTTGCTTAGTTTGCCAGCAATATTATTTGTCCTGCTACTGGCAGGTTTTGCTATGGCAAATACGCCAGAGCCAGAAATTACGATTAGGCAAGAAGCTGATCGCAGCATTGAAGAATACCGAATTAACGGCCAGCTTTATGCCATTAAGGTTATTCCTAAGGTGGGCGAGCCTTATTACTTGGTCGATTCTGAAGGCGATGGTCAGCTAGACAAGCGCCAAGAACGTGGGCGTTTATCTGTTCCTAGCTGGATTTTATTTAAGTGGTAAAAGTGAATCCTTTTTAAAAGTGCATTGAAACGTGAAAAAAAGTAAATTATCAAACCGTTTAAAAGCCGGTGTAATAAGTAAGGGTTGGTGGTTATTATCACTGCTACCCCTTGCTTGGTTACAAGCCTTGGCTGTGCCTTTGGGCAGTTTAGTGTGGCGTTTTGTAAAGCGTGAAAGAAACATTGCCAAGGTAAATTTAGCCCTGTGTTTTCCTGAACTATCCGTTGCTGAACGGGATGCTTTAGGCAAACAGTCAATCATTGAAATTGCCCGAACTATGCTAGAAATGGGGCGCATGTGGATGGCGCCTAAAGAAAAAGTATTGGCAGATTTTGTGGCCTTTCAAGGCTTGGAAGCAGTGGAAGAAGCCAACCGTAACCAGCAGCCGGTTATTTTGCTAGGCCCTCATATCGGTCAATGGGAATTGATTGCTCAGTTAATGTCGCATAAAACTGAATTTACATTTATGTATTCGCCCCCTAAGTTAGTCGAGTTAGATTCAACCATACGTGAAGGCCGCTGCCGTATG
>CANQLY010000118.1 GCA_947624795.1 uncultured Marinospirillum sp. | reverse complement strand
CAAGCCGGCTTTATATAAAGTACCTGAACCACAACCGTCTGCAATTTGCATTGCTGCACCAAACACTAAAGCACCAATAAGTAGGCTAATGCTTGGTGGCCCGAGTGCCGCGCTGAGTTCGGTCGGAAAATAAGCCAGTAAAGGCAAAGAAATACCGGCAGCAATGGCCAAGAGTAACAACTGGGCAAACACGCCGCTGGCATCACGCTTTTCAATTAAATTACGCCAGCCAGTAGTAAAGCCAAAACGTGCACCAGCCAGCACCCCACCTAAGCCAATACCCACAATAAAAAGTAGGCTTTGGCGAATGGAAACAAACCAAAATAAAAAGGCAGTAAAGACGATAAAAACAAGGGTTAAGGCTAGACGATTATTCATGTTATTCACTCACTAACTTAGCAAATTTAGCTTGTATTTGTTCCCAACGGCTTGGCGTGTTGTCCATTGGTAAAGCCACTTTGGATTGAGTCCACTCGGCTAAAGAAGCAGGGTAAAGGCGCACATTAGGCAAGCCTGCCACTTCAGATAAAACAAACCAGTTGGTTGCTGCCCAGTGACCAGTATTACAAAAAGAGACGGTTTCAACTGCAAGGTCTAGGCCTTGCTCTTTCACTAGCTGCTGAATTTCATGGGTTGAACGAATGCGGGTGTCATAGCCATTAAACCACTGCTGAAAAGGAATGTTTTGTGCCGTGGCGATAGTGCCGCCTGTCGTTGCCATAGGGGCTTTCATCTTGCCTTGGAAAAAAGCCGGTGGGCGTGAATCTAATAGCTGATAATTGTTATCTTGCTGGGTAATTTTGGCTAATAATTCATTTTTATCAATGGCTAAGCGGTTATTAACTTGCACTGCATACTGGCTTTTTTCTAACTGGCTAGTGGTGGTTTCAATGGGTTGCAGTGCTTGCTGCCATTGCTTAAAGCCACCATTTAAAAGCGTTAAATCGGTTAAGCCTAGGTATTTTAACGTCCAATACACCCTTGCCGCCGCACCAAAATCAGTTTCATTGGCACCACTTGAATAAACCACAATGGGCTGTTGGTCGGTTAAGCCTAGTCGTTGCACTAGCTGTTCAAAATGGGCTTTATCTGCTAACTGACCCGGATTATTAGCCGGACCACGCCATTGGCCATAAGGTGCTGAAACTGCGCCCGAAATGTGCCCAGCAGCGTAATCAGCAGGGCTGCGGATATCAATAATCTGCAAAGCTGGGTTCGCTTTAATTGCAGTGCTTAACTGCTGAGCTTCCAACAAAGGTTGGTAGGTTGCAGCTTGTACGCTACTTAATACTAAGCCAACAAGTAGCGCTAAACTGGTTAAAATACGCAGCATAACAAAGGCTCCAAAAATAAACGCTTGAAAATAAGGGTGTAATCTTGGCACACCTTCTATTAAGGCTAAAAGAATAAATGGCTATATGGTTATAAAAAATATGTTTTTTATGCCTACCTAGCCTGCTAGCTAAGCTGGGCGCTTGGGTTGGTTAAGGCTAATTATTATTGGTTAAAAGCCAATGATTGTTAAAAAAGCGAATATCAGCGAAAATAGCGCCCAAACTTACCACCCTCACGGGAAAGAATTGTTAATGACAGACCAAAATTTTCTTCAAGAAATAGAAAGTCGCCGAACCTTTGCGATTATCTCTCACCCTGATGCCGCCCAGCCTTTCAACGCTTAAAACCACCTTTCATTGCACACCACAATCACATCTCTACGTACTGAATTTACAGGCTTTTTGTCTTTTTCTCGTTTCTTTGCTTTTCAATGATGTTCAAGCGTAACCTCGGAAAGTGTGTACAAACTTGAGTACAAATCGCCATATTTACCGTATTTAGCGAAATTCCATGACACAAACCTATCCGTAGGCCCCGTGGCTACTGGGTTTTGGCAAAAAAATACCTATATTTTATATACCGAAAATCGAGAAATGATGGTGAGACGTTCGCGATTATCTCTAATTGTTTGCCGGTTGAGTTTGTTACCGGTTGCTTTCTTGCTGTCCTAAAAGTTCATTTGTATGGACCTGATCTTCTGAACAAATCATGCATCTTTCTGACCATCAATAAGTGATGAATCAGGCGATGATAGCTTTACATTGATTTTCAGGAGAATGCAGATGACAGCAGTAGCGCACCAAGTAACCCCTTTTCTAACGTCTTACGAAGTTATGGCTCGTTACCACATTAGCTATACGACGCTCTGGCGAAGAATAAAAGATGGCAGCTTGCCGCAACCTCGTATCAACCGAAATACACGAAACAAGCTGTGGCACATTGAAGACTTGGAAGAGCATGAAAGGAATGTTAACTAAGTCGTCAAGCGGTATTTGTCCCGAGCTCAATAATCCAATTGACGCAAAATTTCAATCCCCTGTACTATTGGTTAATATGGAAGATAGTGTATGCTGTATTTACATCCAATGTTACTTGTGCTGTCTTAGGTTATCAAGCATACAATAGTATAAGGAAAAAATGTGCTGAATTGTGTTGAGTGTGGATTTTCTTATGAAGATACTTTAGAAAACTGTCCCCGTTGTGTTGAATTGGATGTCACTGAGCGGCCTGTTCTTGTTGCTGTCGCTGCTATGACAGCGGAATTAATAACCACAACCGGCAGCTCAAAATTAGAAGCAAAAATCGGTGATCTTTGGCCCCAAAATGATGCCGTGAGTTTCAAGCTCATCTCTGAAGTAGAAAGAAAATTTAAGGGAAAAAACAAATTTCACAGTTACTTTTTAGAAAGTAACTCATTAAATTCAGCACCCAATATACTTAAAACATATATTAGTAAAAACATTACATTTTCAGTGCTCGTAGAAAAATTCATGGATTCTCTTGTTTCTTCGGCAAAAGAAGTTGGTGTCCATAAAGTTTCTGGCGGTAATATTGTTTTTATGCACTATAAAAGCCATGAAGATACCGATATAGGGCGATTATTGGCAATCTGGGTTACTAAGAAAGATGGTTTTGATTTTGACAAAGAGAGCTTAGTGCCAAAAGATAGTAGTCATTTAAACCTTGACGCGTTGAGACAAGCAGCATTGTTTGATCTTACTTTATTTGATGAGGTCTATCCAAAAATTCCTTCTGACGATACTTATTTAAAATTCATTAAGGGCGCATCTGGCGGTGCCTTTTTTAAAATTGCGTTTGGTTGTGATGAGAGGAATGTAGGTAATGTCGATTCAATAAAAAATCTTCGACAGGCAGTAAGTGATTACCAAGATAAATATAAATTATCTAATGATTTCTACATGGAAGCCAGCGCAAAAGTTGAAAAATTACTTGAGACAGCCCAAAAGAATGGAAAACCTATATCACTATCAACGTTATGTAATGCCGTTGACGGTTTGTTACCTGATGACTCGTTATTAAAGGGAACATTCGAGTCTTTTGTTAACAATAGTGGCTATGAAATTAATCATCATATAGAACCTACTTTAAATAGCGTTAAAGCAGGGCAGACCATTGAGGTGGTTGCAGGTGATAAAAGCTTTTCAGCTAAAATATTAAAAAAGCAAATTGGTCCGGCGGGCTCCGGTCATTTAGTCGAATATGAAGACGGGCGACTAACATTTTTAATCGTTGACCAGGAGCAGAAGAAAGAGCTAGTCAAGCTCGTGACTGCTAATACAGAAAATGAATAGCGAAAATTTTCAGTCATTTTTTAGTATCGTAAGTGAAAGTTCGCCCACTATGAACGATGGCGAACTAGTACTTTCGTTGTCTACTAAAGTCTCATCGCATCAAATTGAAGAAACGTTAACAAGTGTAGGGTACTCATTTGACGACGTTAGAACTATTCGGCAAGGAAAGGTAAACCTCTCGCTCAATGCATCCGACTGGTCAAGTAGTTGTCCAATTTATCTTAGTTGGGAGGACTTATTTACTATCGTTGAAAATACGTCGAAATTACCTTCATATTTTTACGTTTTAGAAACAATGGAGTCCTCGTTAGACGACATACAAAATAAGCGCGCTCTAGAGTTATTTTGTGCCCTCAGACAGTTACTAGCTTCATTAGCCGATCAATGCGAACCTCCCCAGGATGGATGTGGCAAAGGTTCCCGTAAGTTGTTTTACATAATTGAAACGGAAGATGGTGTGGTCAAGTATGACTTTAAACCTACTCTATTGTGGAGTGAGCTTAAAGAAACATTTACTGAAGATGGTCAGCTATCTTTGATTGAAAAGTTACGCAAGTTAATTGCTCTGGGTGATAGTCAAGATTCTGAGAGAAGATCCGTTATGCGTTCTGCATTTCATGAGATTATTTCTACTTGTCATTCTAGCTCAGAAATATTTAAAAAAGTCATAAATTCTATCGATAATTTTCATAAACGCTATGAAGAGCATCACGATATTTTTGTGAGACGTTTTAGTATAAACAAAGTTCTTCATGAGATTAATGAGAAAGACTTAAATTATACTTCTAAGATTAATGAAATCTTGTCGAGTGCACAGAACAAAGCGTTGACGATACCAGGAGCTTTAATTGTAATTGGAGCTGTGATGAAAATTGATCAAATGATTGATGGGGTTGCAGTTGCAATTGGTATGTTGATGACTACACTGATCGTACACCGCTCCCTAAATGTTCATGAAAGCACGTTTGATCACATAGAAAAGCAAATCACTTCAGAATTTAAACGGTATGATGTATTAAATGAGAAGGTTGAAATAAGAAAAAGGGCAAAGCAAACAATCTCTGAATTATCAATTTTAATAGATAAAGCTAAGAAAAACTCTGGTTTCATGAGAAATTCTATATGGCTTATTTGCTGCTTAGCCATAGTTTTTGTAATTGTTGTATTGAATGATGATCGAAGTGGTGTTGCTTTTTCTAAGGTGCCACATCAAGAGTCAAGCATTATATCACAGCAGAAAAATAGTGATGTTATTTCTGGAAACGCTATTTCGATAGATGTTGTATCTGAGTCGAAGCCTAATAAAATGTCAGTTGAAGTGAGCTCTGATTCTAGCGCTATCCCCAAATTACCAGTTGAAGAACAGTCTGCCCCTAATGTAAAGAAGGCTTCAAGTATAGAAGAATAAACCGAGTCTAAAAAACCATTAGACTCGGTTACTTTCAAGAGTTCCAACTCCTTTTATTTGATTTTAGTAATTTATTTATTGTCCGAAACGCCAGTTGAATGGAAAGCCTGTCGGCTCGATGATGGTTTCTAGCTGTTGATACCAAACGTCGTAAGCATGACGCATTTCATCCAGGTACTGATATTGGTTGTAGATAGCATCCAACCCTTTTTTGCTGTGGCCAATCATCAACTCGGCAACTTCTTGCGTGGTGATGGCTGACATTCGCGTTCGCATCGTTCTGCGAAGATCATGCATTGACCAATGTTCCATCTCAACACCAAGCGATCTGCGAGCCCAGATTTTCACATTATTAGGAATAGTGGTGTCAAAGCCATTTGTGGCAAGCTCTTCTTGTCCGTTCGCGGGAAACAAGTAAGTTGATTTGCTCATCTGTATCGCCAGTTCAATCAGCTCAATAGCTGGCTTTATCAATGGCCGCATGATCGGCGCTCCAATTTTCTCACCTTGTTTGCGGATCTCTATGGGCACTGTCCACATTGCAGATTGCAAGTCAAAGTGATGCTTTTCAGCTTGAATGAGTTCGCCCTTGCGCCCCCCCCAATAAGAGAAGCAGTTTTATGTAGATGCGATTCTTCTCAGTGATTTTTGACTCATGCAAATAGCGCCAAAGTATCCTGATCTCGTTGTCATTTAGCACCCGAGTTCGTTTGCCTTTCTTTCCGCCAACCTTCTTTGCTGTGATCCCTGCGGCAGCGTTAATTTCCAAAATTTGTTCATCAATCAGCCAGTCATAGAACTTATGCAGTACAGACACTAGGCGCTCTGTGTTCGAAGGGGACGACTCCGAAACCTCACGAAGACAGTTTCGCAAGGACAATTCATTGATGTCAGTTAATGGGTACTTGCCAAGTCGGGGCAGCAAATATATTTCACTGCTGCGTTTTTGGTAGTGCCACGTTTTCTCCTTTAACCCTTGCTTACCGGCAGAGTCTATCCAGTCTCGAAAAATCGATTCGAAGCTTTGGTTAGCAGAATACTTGGCCCGTTCTTGCTGTAGGTAGAGCTTGGGGTTTCGGCCTTGATCAAGTACTGCCCTTAACCTATCCAGCTCATTCCTGGCTTCAGCAAGCTTCATAAGTGGGTAAGTACCAATGTCTACCCGCTGTTGCTTGCCATCGAAACGATAACGAAACTGAAAAACAATTTTGCCCTTGGGCGATACCCGAGCACTTAGCCCATCTCGGTCGGCTTTTACTACGGTTTCTTTTGCTTCTTTATTTAACCTGGCATCGAGCCAGCTAACTGATAACGCCATGTTATAAGCCCAGCCCTAGTTTTGATTTTAATGATTGTTTACGTGATTCTGCTTTGGGTTCTGGCGCTGTACTCATAGAAGTAACGAGGCTGTAGAAAAACCTGTTTTCAGCCAGCTTTTCCCACCAACAGCTCGTTTTCTGTTATTTATATTTTGT
>CANQLY010000117.1 GCA_947624795.1 uncultured Marinospirillum sp. | reverse complement strand
CAAGCGGGAATAGCTCAGTGGTAGAGCACAACCTTGCCAAGGTTGGGGTCGCGAGTTCGAATCTCGTTTCCCGCTCCAAATTCTAAAAACCAGCCCGAGGGCTGGTTTTTTTGTTTTTGGGTTATAAATCAGTTAGTTGCCCTCACTTTTATTACCTTAAAAAGTATTTTTGGCACTTTTTAAAAACCCTTCTGAAATCCCATCAAAAATCTTATGCCCTGTGGGTGCTGGTCAAGCCTAGGTGTACACTTTTTTAGTAAGAAATAATTTTTACCTCTAGCTACACAGGGTCTTGAAGAATACTGTACAATCGCACGATTTTTAGCAATTCCGCCGTAAACCCTCGCCCAATCGGGTGGGGATATAAGGCGGAAGACGCAAAGCGGCTTAATCTGGTGTAGCCTGACTCTCTACATAAGCCTTTAATGTTTCGATTGTTGCACCTCCTGTCGTACAAGCAAAGTAAGAGCGCGACCATAACGCAGCACTTTTGCTTTGTCTTGTAAGGTGCGTATTCTGCAATCGCAACATTCTTGATGAAATGGATTTAAGGTTGTTAACCATTACGCTCACTGACAGCTTTGGTGGGTACGCTATCAGCAAATGAACGTGATCTTGTTCGCCATCCATCTCCATTAATTCACATTCAAGTTTCACACAAGCTGATTCAAAAGCCTCTCTTAATTGTTCGATCATAATTCCAGTAAACAACTTGCGTCTGTATTTCGTTGTAAACACTAAATGCACTACCAATTTACTAACGCTATGCCTTTTCTTAAGATAGCCATTCAGTTGACCATTATCAAACACACTCACTTTACAAACCTCGATTTAAGCAATAGAATGCGGGCATTCTACACATGAGCACTGAAAATGTTAAGAGCAACAAAAGTACGCATTTACCCAACACAAGATCAAGCTGAGTTTCTAATCGCTCAGTTTGGTGCTGTACGTTTTGCGTACAATAAAGCTTTGCATTTGAAGTCTCATACTTACCGCAAGCATGGCGTTACACTGAACCCTAAAAAGGACATAAAACCATTGCTTGTTGTTGCTAAAAAATCACGCAAATACCACTGGTTGAAGCAATATGATTCAATCGCTTTGCAACAATCGGTAATCAACCTACACCAAGCATTCGATAACTTCTTTAACCCTAAGTTGAAAGCCAAGTACCCACAATTCAAACGTAGACACGGCAAGCAATCTAGCTATCACTGTGTAGGTGTAAAGGTGCTTGATGGTGCTATCAAACTTCCGAAAATGAAGCCTGTTAAGGCGAACATTCACCGTGAGATTTTAGGAAAGGTGAAGAGCATCACTGTCAGCCTAAGTAAAACAGGCAAGTTTTACGCATCTGTTCTTGTTGATGATGGGCTTGAAGCTCCTACGCCACTTCATACAGTGCGAAGGGTAACAGGTATTGACCTAGGCTTGTCTCACTTTGCGATTGAATCCAATGGCAGAAAGACCGCCAACCCAAGATTTGTAAAACGCGCTGAGAAGAATCTCAGACGTAAGCAGCGTCAGCTATCCAGAAAAGCAAAAGGCAGTGCCAATCGTGCGAAAGCTCGAATGCTTGTAGCTAAATGCCATGAAAAGGTAGCGAATGCTCGCGCTGATTTTCAACACAAACTCTCTCGAACTCTCGTTGACGAAAACCAAGCGGTGATAGTTGAGACATTGAAATCAGCCAATATGATGAAAAACCGCAAGCTGGCGAAACACATAGCAGATGCCTCATGGCATAGCTTTGTCGTTAAGTTGGAGTACAAACTGAAAGAGCAAGGTAAACACCTAGTGAAGCTCGACCAGTGGTATGCAAGCTCTAAAACTTGTCATTGTTGCGGTCATAAAATGGAAGAAATGCCCTTATCGGTTCGCAAATGGGATTGTCCGTCTTGCGGCACTACGGATATAGATCGCGACTTAAATGCCGCCCTTAATATTCGTGATAAAGGCATTCTAGAATTAAAGGCGGCTGGACGGTCGTCTCTGCTTATGGAAGCTGCGTAAGTCTTGATACTATTGAGCAACGGCTAACGAAATAAGAAGCATCGCCCGATCAAGGGCGGTGAGTAGTCACCTGCCTTTGTATATGTACACAACTACTAACAGGTAAGGTGTAGTACCTGCTTGCATTTGAAACTGAGCAAAATACATTCCTGGTTCAAAGTCTAAAAAAAGCATGCCAAATGCTGCACACCACTATTAGCGCAAGGGTTACAGTTGCTCAAGGCTATTAAAACAGTCTTCAGCACGCGCTAAAATAGCCTGTTGTTGTTCAGGTGTTTTTTTAAGCCAGTTGGCAAACACCAGAGCAGTGCGTGGATTGTTGCCCAAGGTTGTTTGCTGTTGCTGCATAAAGTGCCAATACAAAGCATTAAGCGGGCAAGCTTGTTTTTCAGTAATTTTTGCTACTTTATAATGACAAGTAGCGCAATAATCACTCATTTTATTGATATAATTACCACTGGCGGCATAGGCTTTAGAGCCAACAATTCCACCATCGGCAAACTGGCTCATGCCCCGTGTATTAGGCATTTCTACCCATTCCAGCGCATCAATATAAATACCCAAATACCAAGCATCGACTTGGTCTGGGTTAATGCCCGTCAACAAGCAAAAATTTCCGGTAATCATTAAGCGTTGAATGTGGTGGGCATAGGCAAATTCTAACGACTGCTCTATTGCCTGCTGCATACATTTCATCTTGGTTTGGCCTGTCCAAAACCAAGAGGGCAAATCGCGGTTAGCAGCCAAGGCATTAAGGCTGGCGTATTCGGGCATATTCAGCCAATAAACGCCACGCACAAATTCGCGCCAACCAAGAATTTGGCGAATAAAGCCTTCCACTTGGGCAAGGTCTATCCGTGGTTTTGCACAAAGGAGTTGTTCTTGTTGTTTGCGGTAATGCGCTAGTACAGTATTCACCACTAACTGTGGGCTAATGATTTTGCTGTTCAGTGCAAAAGATAGGCGAGAGTGATACAAGCTCCACTGACGATTATTGCCCTGCTGTTTAAGTTGGCCAGTCATGGCATCTTGAAAGGTACCAAAAAAAGGTAAACAAAAGTGGCAAAAGTAATCGAGTAATTCTTTTGCCTGCTGACGATTCACCGGCCATAATAAGCTGCTTTCTGCTTGGCCTAGGGTTTTAATTTGATGTTTTTCTAGCCGTTTAAGAATCTCACTAACATCATTAGTGAATAACAAGGGCTGTGGCACACCGGGCAAATCAGCGGCTTTTAGCTTGTTGCGGTTATTGGCATCAAAGTTCCATTGCCCACCTTCAGGCTGGCCTTCATCATCCATTAAAATAGCAAAACGCTGGCGCATTTTACGGTAAAAGGCTTCCATGCGGTGCTTCTTACCTTGGCTAAAATAACGGGGTAATTCTTCATCGGTTAAATAAAAGTGTTCGCTACTCACGCTTTGGCTGCTAATGCTGAGTTGTGCACACAACTGCGCTAACTGCTGGCGCAAACGGTATTCATCAGGCAGCTGGTATTCAAAGCATTGCACTTGATGCTGCTGAATTAAATGCGCGAGTAGTTGTGGTAAATCACTAAAAGCTTGGGTGTCATCTAAAGTTAAATGCAGCACCTTAAAGCCTGCACTATCTAAGGCTTGAGCAAACTGCTGCATACCTGCAAAAAACGCACAAACCTTTTGTACATGGTGCACAACATAATCGGTTTCTTGGCGCAGCTCGGCAATTAAATAAAGCGTATTAGGGTCTTTATCCTTAAACCACGAATGACTAGCGTTTAGCTGATCACCCAAAATTAAACGCAAGCGCTGGGTATTTTAAGTAAAATAAAATGCTGGTTTAGGTAACGGCACACCAAGCGAGTACAAAGTAGGTAAGTCTTGTTGTGTCTGCTAGCCCTGAATGGCTGAGGTTATTAAATTTTAATAAAGAAAGAATTAGGAGCACTATGACTAAGTTAGATGCATTGCAAATGGATACGGGTCCAGAGCCAAAACACACGGTTATTTGGTTACATGGCCTAGGTGCCAGTGGTCACGATTTTGAATCAGTTGTGCCTGAGTTTGTGTTTTCTAAAGGAACGCCAGTACGCTTTATCTTTCCTCATGCGCCAGAACTCCCCGTTACTATTAATGGCGGCATGGTGATGCCTGCTTGGTATGACATTTTAGCAATGGATATTGACCGCAAAGTCGATACCTTGCAGTTAAGAAAGTCATCAGAACTTGTAGCAGAATTTATTGAACAGGAAATTGCCCGAGGCGTGCCAAGTGAAAACATTATTATTGGTGGTTTTTCACAAGGCGGTGCGGTGGCCTATGAATTAGCGCTGAGTTACCCTAAGCCTTTGGGTGGGCTGTTTGCTTTGTCTACTTATTTTGCAACGGCTGATAGCATTTGTTTAAGTGAAACTAACCGCACCCTTCCGGTATTTGTTGCCCACGGCAGCTTTGACCCTGTTGTTCCTGAAAGCTTAGGTCAAGCAGCGGTCAAACAATTGCAAGCAATGGGTTATCAGCCAGAATACCAAAGCTATGGTATGGAGCACAGCCTTTGCTTAGAAGAAGTTAGGGATATGAATGCATTTTTTGCTCAGCGCGTTGCAAATCACTTAGTCTAGTTAAAAATAAGCTAATGAAACCTTGTAATTTACCCTAATTTTTAGCGAGTTTTATATGAATCAAGTAGATGCATCACGTATTATTGAAATGGCTTGGGAAGATAGAACACCGTTTGAAGCAATTCAGCACTTGTATGGCTTAACGGAACCTGAAGTGATTAAGTTTATGCGTACTTACTTAAAGTCTGGCAGCTTTAAGTTATGGCGGGCACGGGTAACGGGAAGGCAAACCAAGCACCTAGCGCTAAGAAGCAGTGAGGTAAATCGAGGCTATTGCCCAACGCAATACAAGCAGCGGTCTAAATAAATGCTGTGATTTCAGATGCTCGACATTGAGTTAACCCGTTAAAAGGAAAATACTGTGTTGTCTCCTTCCATTGCTTATCAGCAGGCACTTACTAAAGGTTTTAAAGAAGACGCTGCTCAACATTTAGCAGTACAAAGCCTTGAGCGTTGCTATCAAGCGCTACATTCCAATGATTCAGATGAACAAGTGCCACAAGGTGTTTATTTGTGGGGGCCTGTTGGTCGGGGTAAAACTTGGTTAATGGACAGTTTTTACCAAGGCTTAAAAGTGCCTGCTAAGCGCTTGCATTTTCATCATTTTATGCGCTGGCTGCATAAGCGTTTGTTTCAAATTATTGGGCAAGAAGACCCTTTGGCTTTCATTGCAAAAGAGCTAGCCGATGAAGTGCAAGTCTTGTGTTTTGATGAATTATTTATTAGCGACATTGGCGATGTCATGTTGCTTAGCCGTTTAATTCAGCAGTTATTTGTTGAAGGCTTGGTCGTGGTGGTAACGTCTAACCAGCCACCGCAGCAACTTTACGATGATGGTTTTAACCGTGAGCAGCTGTTACCTGCCATTGCTGCACTTCAAAAAAACATGCACATTATTAGTGTCGATGGTGGTACAGATCACCGCCTGCATCCGGGTGCAAGCCAGCAGCGTTATTGGGTTAATGCCCCACAAGCTTTGGCTGAAGTGTTTGCTGAATTAACAGAAAAAGAGCCTGTAAAACAAATAGTTAGCCAGCCTTTGCTGTTAGGTAATCGGCCTTTGAAGTTAGCTTTACGTAGTTCTAAAGTGTTATGGTGCAGCTATAAAAACTTGTGTGAACAACCCTTTGCAGCCGTCGATTTTATTGAATTGTGCGATAAGTTTACACACATTTTATTAAGCCAAGTACCGCAATTAACAACGGCAGCAGCAGAGCAACCCATTGCCCGTGGTACAGAAGATGCAGCAGAGCTTGTTGAAGCCGGTGATAGGCAGTTGCCCAAATTAACGCTTCAAGATGATGGCGTGCGGCGTTTTATTGCTTTGGTTGATGAATGTTATGATCGGGGCGTACCCCTTTATTTAGAAGCCGCGGTGCCTCTTGAAGCCCTTTACCTTGAAGGCGCGCTAGCTTTTCCATTTCGCCGTGCGCTGAGTCGGCTGCAAGCAATGCAGCTGCAGCGTTTTGCTCAAAAAACATAATCCCTTTTACTTTTTAGGTGCATTCCTTGTACAAAGACTTAACGTTTGACCACGATGATTATACGATTGATCAGCTTAGAGATTTAGATTATGAGCTTGATGAATATTCCATGTCTGACCCAGATTTTAGAGATTTAGTTTTTGATGACTATGCCATAGAGGAGCCTGAAGTTTTTTTAGACGTTCCTTTTGTGCCAACCGACGAAAAGGTGGTGCAGGCCATGCTAGATTTGGCTGAGGTGAATAGTAAAGACCTACTTTATGATTTAGGTTGTGGCGATGGGCGCATTGTTGTGGCGGCAGCTTTAGACAGAAATGCACGGGGCATTGGCATTGATATGGACCCTATGCGTGTTGCCGAGGCGATGGAGTATGCCGGTAATACGGGCGTTGAGTTTATGGTCGATTTTTTTGAGGGTGACTTACTTGAAGCTGAT
>CANQLY010000116.1 GCA_947624795.1 uncultured Marinospirillum sp. | reverse complement strand
CCGCCGGTAAAACGGGGTAAATCTGGCAGGGGGGCAACTTTGTATTGCGCCTGAAACGCTTCAATGGTTGCCAAAGGGTCGGCGACTTTTTCGCTGCTAATTAGTTGGTCATTACGAAACAGCTTAAAATCATGGCCATGCACTTCAAGGCGTTCGTTGGAAGGTAGGCCAATAATGGAATAACGCCCCCACTTTTCACCGCCTTGTACCGACTCAAGTAAATAACTGTAGGGCTGCTGTGCAAGCTTCATGTAGGTTGAAAGGGGTGTGTCTAGGTCGGCAAGCACTTCACGGCTTACCGGAATACGGTTAAAGCCTTCGGCACCCAATGCAATAAATTGTTCGGGGGTCATGCTTAAATTCCTTTCAGTTGTTCTCTTAATGCTTTAATAACGGAATCGTAACGGTTAGGGTCGTCTGCTTTAGCTGCACCAAAAATGGCTGAACCGGCCACAAAAGCATCGGCACCGGCGGCTGCAATTTCAGCAATATTGCCCACGCCCACGCCGCCATCCACTTCGAGGCGAATAAGGTGATCGCTAGTCAGAATACGGGCTCGGGCTTCGCGCAGTTTTTGAAGGGTTTGCGGAATAAACTTCTGCCCGCCAAACCCTGGGTTAACGCTCATTAATAACACTAGGTCTAAACGGTCCATAACATAGTCCATCAAACTTAATGGCGTGGCAGGGTTAAACACTAAACCTGCTTGGCAACCGCCATCACGAATCATTTGTAAGCTACGGTCAATGTGTTCAGAGGCTTCAGGATGAAAGGTAATGCTAGTTGCACCAGCCTCAATAAAATCACCAATCATACGGTCTACTGGCTTTACCATTAAATGCACATCAATGGGTGCTGTAACACCATGATTACGCAAGGCTTTACACACCATAGGGCCAATGGTTAGATTAGGAACATAGTGGTTATCCATGACATCAAAGTGAATCCAATCTGCACCGGCGGCAAGTACTTTATCGACCTCCTCACCTAGGCAAGCAAAGTTAGCAGAAAGAATGGAAGGGGCAATAATAAAATCAGGCTTGTTATTAGGCATCATTTTTTATCCACATTAATTTGTCTAGATCAAAAGGTGTCGTTAAGCATTTTAAGGTATTAAGCCTTCTTGTGCAGCTTTGTTACATCTTTGATAGGGCTTGGTTGTGGGTGGCTGGGTGTTTATACTCAAGTTAAGTTAAATTTAAGGGTGCATTTAAGTGAACAAGTCTCAAATAAAAAAGTTAGTAACCCTTTTGGGTTTTTTACTGTTTTCCAGCCAAGTTTTGGCAACAGAATCAACGTTTGGTTTTGATGATGACGAAGAAGAACAGGCGGTTAAGCAGGAGCGTGCTAACCCAGACCCAATGCAACAAATGCTGAATGGGTTAATTGCTGAACTGCCTGCCAAGCAGATTGTTAACTTGCCTTTGGCTGAAGAAAAAACTTTTTTAGCCTTACAGATTAATGCATTAAGCGCTAAGGCTAAAGGGCAGGTGTTAATGCTGCCAGGCGACAGAGAACACCCCAATTGGCCTTTGGGAATAGCACCTTTAAGGCAAGTATTGCCAGAATATGGCTGGACTACCCTAGCCATTGCTTTGCCGATTTATAATAATACTGGCCTACCGCCTAGAACACTGGGTACTGAGCCTTTATTGTCTTATGCAAGCCTTAAGAAAAATAATAACGTGGCCCCTAAAAAAGCAGATACGAATGCAGAGGCTGCTTTTTTAGAAACTGATGAAGATGAAGATGAAGGTAAGGAAGGGGCTGCTAAAGAAGTCATTGACCCAAACCTTGCTTTAAATGAATACCGAGTCTTAATTGAAGCGCGTGTTAAAGCTGCATTACAGCACTTAGGTAATCAAGGTAAGCAAGTGCTTATTTTGCAAGGTGAAAGTGTTTATTGGCTGCAACCTTGGTTAGAGGCAGGTAATTTGTCTAAAAAATCACCTTTAATTTTACTTTATGTAGAAACACCGGCTGGCGCAAGTTCGGCTAGTTTTGCTGAATTAATTAAAAAGTTAGGTAAGCGCCCTATTTTAGACATTTATGCTGGTCAAAACTCTTTGCAAACCCTTTGGGCTGCCGAGCGTAAAGCGGCCTATTTAAGGGCAGGCAACAGCTTGGCTGCACAAATGGCCATTAAAGTGCCGGTTAGCACCGGAGACGGTACCGATAGCCGTTGGTTAACGCAAAGGGTTGAAGGTTGGTTGCGTGGGCTTTAGTTTAGGGCGCAGGCGTTAAAATCCTCGTGCTTTTTTTAAGATGCTGTAAGCATGCTGAATTTCTTGTGCTTTTTCTTTGCCTTTTTCTAAAGCACGGTCTGTTAAACCCTGCGCCATCAGTTTATCTGGGTGGTGCAGGCTCATAAGCTTACGGTAACTTAATTTAATTTCTTCAGGGCTGGCAGTGCCTTTTAAGCCTAGGGTTTGGTAAGCCTGTAATAAAACCGGTGCACTCGGCGCTTTGTTTTGCTGGTAAGACTGGTTGGTTTGATAACCTTTTTGTATACGAATGCGCTGGTGTAAGCCGTCAAATTCTGCTGGACTAATATTTAATAAAGGTAAAAAAGAACCCAGTTGTTGCAGCTGATTATTACCTGCTGGGCCACCGGCATAGGCCATGTTCAATAGCTGTTCTACAAACTCTAAGCGGCGTAATTTTTTCTTAGAAAACCGTTTACGCAGTTCTTCTAATTTAGGTTCTATTTGATCAGTGGCAAGTTTACCTTGGTTAAACTCTGCTATGGCCGATTCACGTTGGGTGGTATTTAAATTCATGCGCTTAAATACTGCCTCTGCAGCGGCAATTTTTTGCGGCGAAACGTGCCCGTCTTGTTTGGCAATGTAGCCTAGGCAAAAAAACAGTGCTTCACGGTAAAGGCGCTCGCTGGGCTTGGGTAAAGCAAGTTTACGTGTCAGCTTGCTGAACCATTTAAAAATTAAAGGGCGATGAAAATCTAAACTGTGGCCTAAAATAATGCCCAAGGCAGCCCCTTGCCAGCTTGCTAGTAAAAACCCAAGCACTAAGCCTAGCGCTTTACCTGCAAAATCTGGCAGCTTTAACTTTTTCCATTGCATATTGTATAATCCTTTGTAGTCTTTAATTGGGTGATGACGGCAGTAAACGCGTATTTAAGTCAGTCAGTCGCTGGGGGGTTCCAACATCAGCCCAATCGCCTTTCAATGCAGCGGCCTTTGCCTTGTGCTTATCAATCATTAAGCGTAAAAGGGGCGCTAAAGTAAACGCCTCACCTGCTTGGTAAACCTTGCCATAAGCGGCTTTTAGCCATGAATCTTCAAGCATGGCTGGGTTAATGCGGCTAATGCCTGCAAAGGTTTTGCTGGCCATTTCTGCACAAGGTGCATTGGCTAGCTGCCCTGAATTTTTTGCAAAATAAAAGTCGCCGCTGGGGTTGTGTAAAGGGTTATCAACTAACAACATAAATAAAAGCTCATTATTATCAGCCGGTGGAAGTTTGGGTAATTCACTGCACCAAACATCGCCATTGATTAACAAAAAAGGGCGTTCACCTAGCCAGTGTTTGGCTTGTAATAAACCACCGCCAGTTTCTAAGGGGCTGCTTTCAATAGAATAACTAACGTCTAGCCCCCAAGCTGCGCCATCTTTAATGGCATCCATAATTTGTTGGCCTAAATAACTGACATTAATCACCACCTGTTGAATGCCTTGGGCAGCTAAGCGTTCTAGGTGCCAAAAAATAAGCGGCTTGCCTGCCACTTCAAGCAAAGGCTTAGGCGTGTGTAAGGTCAGCGGTTGCATGCGCTTTCCTTCCCCTGCTGCAAAAATCATGGCTTTAGTCATCACTGTTTTCTTTACCCTGCTGCTGTAAAGGGTGCGCTTGTAAAAACACATTAAACGCTGGAATAATAACGTCAGTTAACCAGTGTTGAATGGCGTTCAGTTCAGGGTAGGCTTTTACTGCAGATAATAAATGCTGCAAGGTTAGGGGGATGTCTTGTAAATAACCGGCTTTGTTATCACGCAACCAAAGGCGGGCAAAGATGCCAGCAACTTTTATGTGCCGCTGCATGCCCATCCAATCAAACCAGCGTTGAAATTCTTTTAGGCTAACCGGTGTTTTTGAATTGGATGCCGCTGCTTCTTGGCAATAAAGCTGGTGAAAATAAGCCAGCCAAGCCTGTTGTGTCGCAACCGGCCAATCAATATAGCAATCACGAATCAGTGAAACGGCATCGTAGGTACAAGGGCCATAAACAGCGTCTTGGAAATCAATAATGCCCAGTGGATTAGCTGTTAAAGTGTCGGTGTCTAAAACCATTAAATTACGTGAATGGTAATCACGGTGTACACTAACCTGGGGCTGCTCTAAGGCGCTGGCAATGAGTTGTTGTTTAAACTTAGGCCAACTGGTTGGCAACGTTTCGGGTGCAATTTTAAGCAGGCCAGTGACGAACCAATCATCGAATAATGCAAGCTCTTGTGCTAATAATGCAGCGGAATAATGGGGTAAGGGGTGTTCGCAGCTTAAGTTACTTGGCAGTTGTTGAATGGCCATAAGCTGCTTTAATGCTTGACGGTAAATAGCATCGGCTTGGGTGGGGTGCGTTTGAATGCATTGCATTAATTGGGTGTCGCCAAAATCTTCAAGCAATGCCACACCCAGTGTTAGATCATAAGCCAAAACCTGTGGAACATTGATACCCTGCTGGTGCCAAGCTTTTGCAAGGCTAATAAAACTGTGCGAATTTTCTTTGTTGGGTGGCGCATCCATTAAAATTAAACTGCGGCCTGTGGTACTTTGTGGTGCAGTAATGCGGTAATAACTACGAAAGCTAGCATCGCCAGCAACGGTTATTAACTGAGTTATGGGGGTTGTAAGCCAAGGTTTTAACCAAGTGTTAATGCGTTTTGAACGAGCCATTTTTATCGGTATCAGGTCAGTTTAAGGTTGGTTTTAATCATGGTGCTAGTGCGTATTATCGCTATAATACTCAATTTTTCAGACTTTAGCAGGCTAGCCGCCTTGTTTTGGGAGTAGTGCTTGAAGTTTATGCTTTTTAAAAACAGCTTAAAAGCTAGTGCCTTAATGCTGACTGCTTTAACTGTGCAGGCTGCGCCACCTAAAGCCCTTGCGCCTGAGTTGCTTGATTGGCATGCCTATGAAAAATTACCGCCAGGTGAAGTGTGCCGTGGTTATTACCTTGCACCTGAGCTAGATTTGCCAGAAGCCAGCTTAAGGTCCGATCAGGCAAGGTTATTTGCTGAAGCCGCCCAAGTGAGCTATTCCGGTGATGGTGGCTTAATCATGCAAGGCGATGTTCGCCTACGCAATGGTGCGCTTTATTTAACCGCCGATCAGGCTAAAATAAACACAGGGCGTAACCTAACCCGGTTATCAGGGAATATTAGCCTGCGCCAAGAAGGTTTGTTGCTGCGAGGTGCCACGGGTGAATACCGGTTAGATGAGCGGCGCTTGCAAATGAGTGAGGCGCACTATGTGCTGCATAAGCAAAGGTTACGTGGCAGTGCTTGGCATTTAGAACAGCGTTCTGATGGGGTGGTAGCCTTGCGTGATACTTCCATGACCAGTTGCAGCCCAGGCGATACGACTTGGCGCTTAGTGGCTGGGCGGCTTAATTTAAACCACAGCACAGGCTTTGGTGATGCGTTTAATGTGCGCATGGAAATATTAGACGTGCCGGTTTTTTATTGGCCTTGGTTTCGTTTTCCAATTGATGACCGCCGTCATACGGGCTTATTATCCCCCACCTTGTCTTGGTCAAAAAGTAGTGGGGTTGATTACGAGCAACCCTTTTATTGGACTATTGCACCCAATATTGATGCCACTTTTTTCCCGCGGCAAATCAATAAACGTGGGTTTATGTTAGGTGGCCAGTTGCGTTATTTAACTCAGCAAAATTCAGGTGAACTTTATTATGCACAGCTAAGTGATGATGACGCTTATGCAGATTATGACCGCTGGAATTTTACGGCCAAACACCAAGGCAGTTTAAACACTGAATTTAGTTACCAGCTTGATTTTTCACAAGTCAGTGATAACCATTATTTAGAAGACTTAGGGAGTCATGGCTTTGCAACAGCAGACACCGAGCTATTGCAGCAGTTAAAGTTTAATTATGATCGGGATGGCTGGCAAACCACCTTAAACTTTCAAGGTTATCAAAAACTTGATACTTACAAGGCTGACCCTGCCGAAACTTATCAGCTATTTGATTTACGCCAAGGTCGTCAAGCCAAAACTAGCGAATATTACCGCCTGCCACAGTTAGAAATACGCAAAACCACGGCGTGGGGTAAGCACGTTCAGGCTGCCTTGTTAATTGATTTAACCCAGTTTAATGGCCTGTTTGATAAAAACTATGAAACTGCTGCAGGCACAAGCTACACCGGCCACCAAGTGACTAGCCTTGCCTTAAAGCCCAATACTAGCGATGAATATTATTTCACCTCTTGGGGCGTGCCTAATGCTTTGCGCTTTCACCTTGAACCTAGCTTGCGTGCCGAATGGCGCTGGCCTTGGGCTTATGTGCGCCCAGAAACCAAGTTGAAATTTAGCCAATACCACCTAAGCCCTTATTGGGCAGAAGACACTGCCAACCTAACGCCTGCTATGCGTAATGGCGTTGAACTAGGGCCTTCAGC
>CANQLY010000115.1 GCA_947624795.1 uncultured Marinospirillum sp. | reverse complement strand
CTGTCGGGGAAAACTTCGTCTTGGTTGGGTAGGTTAGCACCACCTGAATCGACTAGGTAAATACAAGGAAGGCGGTTTTTACGGGCAATTTCTTGCGCTCGCAAGTGCTTTTTAACGGTTAGCGGATAATAAGTACCGCCTTTGGTGGTGGCATCGTTGGCTACAATAATGCATTCCACACCGGAAACACGGCCAATGCCGGTAATAATGCCAGCGCTGGGTACAAAATCATCGTAAACATCAAGGGCGGCAAGTTGTGAGAATTCTAAAAAAGGTGCGCCTTGGTCGAGTAGGCGTTCAATACGTTCACGGGGCAGAAGCTTGCCACGACTTAAGTGACGTTCTTGCGCTTTAGCACCGCCACCTTGTTTAACTTCTTCTAATTTTTTGTGCAGATCGGCAATTACTTCACGCATCGCTGCTTCGTTTTCAGCAAACTGCGGCGCTCGGGTATTTACCTGCGTTTTAATCACAGTCATTTCAGTGATCCTTTTATTGTAATAGTGCAGCTGGGTTTGGTGGCATAATTAGAGTGCAGCTGCTGTTTGGTGGCGAGTAGGTCGACCCTTTAGGGCGACAAAGACAAAGCTCGTCAGCCTAAAGACTGACCTACAAAACCACCTATCTGTGTAATCCGTGGCTAAAAGCAGTTCGTTTGAGGCTAGCGAGATTCGTTAAAAATCTCACGCCCAATCAACATGCGACGTACTTCACTGGTGCCTGCGCCAATTTCGTAAAGTTTGGCATCACGCAGTAAGCGGCCAGTAGCATATTCATTGGTGTAACCATTACCGCCTAGCAGCTGAATGGAATCTAAAGCAACTTGAGTTGCCTTTTCAGCACAATAAAGAATAACGCCAGCAGCATCTTTGCGGCTGACTTCGCCACGGTCGCAACCTGCCGCAACAGCATATAAATAAGCACGGCAAGCAGACATGGTGGTGTACATATCAGCAATTTTGCCTTGTACTAGCTGGAATTCACCTATGGACTGATCAAACTGCTTACGCTCGTGAATATAAGGAACCACGATATCCATTGCCGCCTGCATAATGCCGATAGGGCCAGCAGCTAAAACAGTACGCTCAAAATCTAGGCCGCTCATAAGCACGCGAACCCCTTTACCTACTTCACCCAGTACGTTTTCTTCTGGCACTTCACAGTCTTGGAAAACTAATTCGCAAGTGTTAGAACCACGCATACCTAGCTTGTCTAATTTTTGGTGGCGTGAAAAACCTGGGGAATCGCCTTCAACGATAAAAGCGGTAATGCCTTTAGAGCCAGCAGAGGTATCGGTTTTAGCGTAGATAACAAAGGTGTGAGCATCGGGACCATTAGTGATCCACATTTTGTTACCATTTAGAATGTACTTGTCGCCTTTTTTGTCGGCACGTAGCTTCATGCTCACTACATCTGAACCAGCATTAGGCTCGGACATGGCCAAAGCACCAATGTGCTCACCAGAGCAAAGCTTAGGTAAGTATTTTTCTTTTTGGGCTTGCGTGCCATTAATTTTAATTTGGTTAACGCAAAGGTTAGAGTGCGCACCGTAAGAAAGACCTACCGAAGCAGAAGCACGGGAGATTTCTTCAACTGCGATACAGTGAGCCAAATAGCCCATACCAGAACCACCAAACTCTTCTGGTACAGTAATGCCAAGTAAGCCCATATCGCCAAATTTTTTCCATAAGTCCATAGGAAATTCGTTGGTTTTATCTATTTCAGCAGCACGAGGCGCAATTTCAGCAGCAGCGAAAGCGTTGATTGATTCGCGCAGCATATTTAAGTCATCGTCTAAGCCGAAGTTCATATCTTTAAAGATGGATTGCATGGTCTGTTCCTCTGCTGTTTTTTATATAAACTGTTTTACTCTTAATAAAATCAACTTTAGGGTAAGTTGACGTTAACGTAAAGCAAAATTTTCTGACTAAGACGTCATATTGGATAGCAAAAGCATAAACCCTTGTTTTTTTGTTGTTATTTTTATGTTCCGGTTTTACTCTAGTTACCACAGACAGCAGGGTTGCTACTAATAATCTTTTTAAAATTATAGAGAAATAAATTGAGCCTTGAAATTCTAAGTCGTCAGCAGGCTATTTTAGAAGCCGCCAATGAGTTAATAGCCACTATTTCGATAGATCAACGCCTAATGTATATCAATTTGGCAGGCCGTCGTATGCTGGGTATTCCGGCTTCCTTGAATTTAGATTTAGAAAGAATCCATGTCAGTAACTTGCATTCTGCTGAGGTATATCAGCAGCTAAATGAAAAAATACTTCCGCAACTGATTACGGCTAGTGAGGCTTGGGAAGGCGAGTTAGAGTTTTGTGATTTAAAAGGTCAAGCTTTCCCTAGTCACTTAACTATTATTCCTCACCTTAATGCTGATGGTGAAGTCTTGTGGATTACGGGTATTGCCCGAGACCTACGCCGTAGAAAAGAATTTGAAGCGCAACGGCGTTTAGCAATGCGCGTTTTTGAATCCACCATTGAAGGTATTATGGTGACCGATGGTCGGGCTAGAATTCAGCAGGTTAATTCAGCCTTTACAGAAATTACCGGTTATCAGCCTGAAGAGGTTTTAGGATTAACACCCAAAGTTTTACGTTCCGACCACCACGATGAAAGTTTTTACAAGGCTATGTGGCAAAGCATTGCTGAAATTGATCGTTGGCAAGGTGAAGTATGGAATCGTCGTAAAGATGGCAGTGTTTATTTGCAGTGGCTTTCTATTAACTGTGTTCGTAATGATCTGGGTGAAATTGAAAATTACATTTCTATCATTCATGACTTAAGTGAATTGCGTGCTAAAGAAGCACAGATCCAACACTTGGCGCACCACGATGTTCTAACTGGCTTAGGTAATCGTCACCAATTAAATGAACGCTTAAACCATGCTGTTCGCCAAGCAAAGAGTCAGCAAGAAGAATTGGCTTTATTATTATTTGATTTAGGCCATATTCAAATTATTAATGAAACTTTTGGGCACAATTGGTGCGATAGGCTGATTAGCGAGCAGAGTAAAAAAATACGCAAATTGATTGGTGCCGCCGATACGCTAGTACGTGTGGGGGCTGATGAGTTTGCTTTATTAGTTGAAGACTACGAAGCAATCCATGACATTACTCAGCTAGCCGATGAAATTAAAAGAGAACTACAAAAAACAGTCACTATTGATGATAAGCAGGTGGCTTTAAGTCCTTCTATTGGCGTGGCTTTCTTTCCTACCGATGGTTTAAACGCAGACACCTTGTTAACTAGTGCACAAACGGCTTTAAGTGAAGCTAAAAATGCGGGGCGTGATAGTTTTCGGTTTTTTGACCATAAGATGACCGATGAAGCCCGTAAGCTGCTGAAATTAGAGCAAGCTTTGCGTTCGGCAATCACTGGTGAAGGTTTAAGCTTACATTTTCAACCTAAGGTGCAATTGGTTGATCAACAAATTTATGGCGTTGAAGCTTTAATTCGCTGGCAGCACCCAGAGTTAGGTTCTTTGTCTCCAGCGGTGTTTATTCCCTTAGCTGAAGAATCAGGGTTAATTGTTGAAATTGGCGCTTGGGTTGTTGAAGAAGCCTGCCGTGCGATGGTTCGTTGGCGCAATGCAGGTTTAAGCTTGCCTAGAGTAGCGATTAACTTAGCTGTACAGCAATTAGAACAAGAAGATTTTCCTAGTTGGTTAGAATCAGTCATTAAAAACCATCAGTTAAGCTTAGATAACTTTGAATTAGAAATTACTGAAACGGGTTTAATGGCTAATGAGTTGTGTGCTTTAGCTACGCTGAGTAGTTTGCAAGAAAAAGGTTTTCGTATTGCTTTAGATGACTTTGGTACCGGTTATTCAAGCTTGTCTTACCTGCGTAAACTACCGCTTTCTACCCTAAAAATAGACCAGTCCTTTATACGCGATATGGGATGTGATGATGTCAGCTTAAGCATAGTGCAAACCATAGTGCAGCTGGCGCATAACTTAAAGTTAGATTTGGTTGCTGAAGGCGTTGAAGAAGAATACCAAGCCATGCAGTTACTGGCTATGGGCTGTCAGCAGGCGCAGGGTTATTTGTTTTACAGGCCGCTGCCTGAGGCAGAGTTAATTAAGCTACTTAAATCATTTTAAACCGTATTCTGTGCTTTTAAGCAGCTGAATTATTTGGCGGGCAGCATTGGATAAAGTGCGCTTGCGGTGGGATAAAAAACCCAGTGGACGGGTGATGGGTTGGTGGTCTAATTGCAGTACACTTAAGTTGGCATCGATTAGTGTTTCAGGCAGTAGGCTCCAGCCTAACCCTATTGATACCATTGTTTTTATGGTCCCCATATAATTAGTCGAAAGCGTTACATTTAATTCCAATCCCTGTTCTTTGAATACTTTGCTAACAATTCCACAATTAACACCTATTCCAAAAAGTTATGCTTAATATGAATGCTATGAATTGGTTTTATTCAAGCATAGGTATTAAGATGCAAGCAAGCCTGAATGCAGGCTAATCATTGAGGAGAAAAAAATGGCTCAAACCCTATATGACAAGCTGTGGGATGCCCACCTAGTTAAGCAGCGTGATGATGGTACGGCACTTATTTATATTGACCGTCATTTATTACACGAAGTAACTTCACCCCAAGCCTTTGAAGGCTTGCGTTTAGCCAAGCGTAAGCCGTGGCGTTTGTCGGCAAACCTTGCCACGCCTGACCATAACGTGCCCACGACCTTAACCGAACGTGCGCAGGGTGTGAGCGGTATTGAAGATGAAACTTCACGCATTCAAGTGCAAACCTTGGATGATAACTGTGAAGAATTTGGTATTACTGAATTTAAAATTAACGACCCACGCCAAGGCATTGTTCATGTGGTTGGTCCAGAGCAAGGCGCAACGCTACCGGGTATGACGTTAGTTTGTGGTGATTCTCACACAGCGACTCACGGTGCTTTTGCTGCTTTAGCGCACGGTGTTGGCACTTCAGAAGTTGAACACGTTTTAGCAACTCAGTGCTTAATTCAGCGCAAGATGAAAAACTTACTGATTCAGGTAGACGGCAAGCTACAAAAAGGCGTGACCGCTAAAGACATCGTACTGGCCATTATTGGTGAAATTGGTACGGCTGGTGGTACAGGTTATGCCATGGAGTTTGCTGGCTCGGCCATTGCTGACTTATCGATGGAAGGCCGCATGACCATTTGTAATATGGCCATTGAAGCGGGCGCAAGGGTTGGCCTAGTGGGTTGTGACCAAACCACGATTGATTACGTTGAAGGCCGCCCTTTTGCACCTAAGGGTAAAGATTGGGATTTAGCGGTTGAATGGTGGAAAACACTGCACACCGACGCTGATGCAAAGTTTGATAAAGTGGTTAAGTTAGATGCTGCAACTATCGAGCCACAAGTTAGCTGGGGTACTTCGCCCGAAATGGTTGGCTCGGTGAACAGCCTTGTACCTGATCCTGCTAAGGCTGGTGATGAAAACCTGCGTAAAAGCTGGGAATCGGCTTTAAAATACATGGGCTTAAAAGCTAACCAAGCGATTACCGATATTAAGCTAGACAGGGTCTTTATTGGCTCTTGCACCAACTCACGCATTGAAGATTTACGCGCTGCGGCTGAAATTGCCAAAGGTCGTAAAGTTGCATCAACTTTGATGCAAGCTTTGGTAGTGCCAGGCTCTGGTTTGGTTAAAAAGCAGGCCGAAGACGAAGGTTTAGATAAGATCTTTATTGAAGCGGGCTTTGAATGGCGTGAGCCGGGCTGTTCTATGTGTTTAGCGATGAATGCCGATAAGTTAGGGCAGGGTGAGCATTGCGCTTCTACCTCTAACCGTAACTTTGAAGGTCGCCAAGGCTACGGTGGTCGTACCCACTTGGTTAGCCCAGCTATGGCAGCAGCGGCGGCAATTGCCGGTCACTTTGTTGATGTGCGTGAGTGGAGTTAAAAATGCAAAAGTTTACCCAATTAAATGGTTTGGTGGCGCCTTTAGACAGAGCCAACGTCGATACTGACCTAATTATTCCTAAGCAGTTTTTGAAATCCATTAAACGCACAGGTTTTGGTCCTAACCTGTTTGATGAACTGCGTTATTTAGACGAAGGCTTTCCGGGGCAAGATGCAACCAATCGCCCACTGAACCAAGACTTTGTACTGAATAAGCCGCGCTACCAAAATAGTGAAGTGCTTTTATCGCGTGCTAACTTTGGTTGCGGTTCCTCACGTGAGCACGCCCCTTGGGCTTTGGTTGACTATGGTTTTAGAGCCATTATTGCGCCCAGCTTTGCGGATATTTTCTTTAATAACGCACCCAAAAATGGCCTGCTATTAATTCAGCTAGATGATGCCACGGTTGATCGCCTGTTTAACGAAGTAGAAGCCACAGAAGGCTACCGTTTATTAGTCGATTTACCAGCGCAAACAGTAACCACACCAAGCGGTGAGATTCTAAGCTTTGAAATGGATCAGTTCCGTAAGCATTGCTTAATTGAAGGCTTAGATGACATTGGCTTAACGCTAAAAGATGCCGCTGATATTAAAGCGTATGAAGAAGCACGCGCTAAAGTAACCCCGTGGATTTTTGCCTAAATTTATTGAAAGAGATTTTGTAATGACTCAACATATTCTAGTGTTACCCGGTGACGGTATTGGGTGACCCGCTGCATCATAACCTGCACCA
>CANQLY010000114.1 GCA_947624795.1 uncultured Marinospirillum sp. | reverse complement strand
CCAGCCAGAAGACAATACGCCCCTAAAACCTAATCGTTCCGATTATGATGGTGCTTGGAAAGCGGCTTTAGAAAAGTATTTTAACGAATTTCTTGCGCTACTATTTCCAGCCATTCATAAACTACCGACCCAGTGCTTTTCACTTTATTGGCTGGATGATTCAATTACCCAAATCACTTGAACACCGGCTAATTGAAGCCGTTAAAGCGGTCGAAAAGGAGCTAGAAATGCCTTACATTAATACTGTTGAGCAATATGGAATCGAGCAAGGAATCGAGCAAGGAATCGAGAAGGGAATAGAAAAGCAGCGTGAAAAAACAGCCCGTAATATGGTGATGCAAACGGAATTGAATGATCAGACCATTGCAGCAATCACCGAGCTTTCTATTCAAGAAGTTGCACAACTACGTTTAAAGCTAAATAAGTAACAAATAAAAAAACAGGGCTAGGTCTGAATTAAATATTTAAGCCCAAAAATTTATGGGCTTGAATAAAAAAAGCCTGAATTAAATTCAGGCTAAAAGCGGAAAAAGTTAAAACTAGTATACAAAAAACACCTTATACCAGCCCACAACGGCAGTTAAAGTTGGCATAGCAACTAGTACAGCAATACCAATTGGAATCCAAATTAAACCAGTGCTATCTTTAAAGTTTTCGTCTGATGATGACATTGATATTACCTCTTAAGTATAAATGTAAAATATTAATCTAAATTCATGTCAAATGATTCTAAGACTTTTTAGAAAGCTTGTCACTGCTGAATATTAGTACATTAAGGTATACAGCTTTCGGCGCGCTTTAACAACTAAAGGGTTGCCCTCGCCTAGCATTGCAAAAACTTCCAACAGTGTTTTGTGTGCTACGCCTTCTTGGTAGCTTCTATCGTCACGTAAAAGATTTAAAAGCCGCTCTAAGGCTTGCTCATAATCACTTTGCAGTAAAGCTGCCATTGCTTTTAAATAGTTGGCTTCACTGTCTTCACGTTCGCCTAATTCAGCCAGTTTTTCAGCAGAGGGCGCAACTTCGCTAAATTTTAAACCTGCGATTAATCCTTTTACATCGGGGCGCGCTTTGTCGGCTTCAGGCAGGTTTTCAAGCACCGCTTTAGCATCATTAGCTAAATTCTTTTGCAATAAAACCCTTGCAAGGTCTATCTGTAAATCAATGTCTTCAGGCAGTTGTCCAATGGCTTGTTGCAGCATTGTTTGTGCTTGGTCTAATTCGCCTTCACCAATCAGCACCTTAATTTGTTCTTTAAAAGCATCCGCAGGGTTAGTGAGGTGCTGCTTTAAAAATGCCCGAATTTCAGTTTCAGGTTTAATGCCATCAAACTTATCTAACAGCTGCCCCTCGCCCACCAACATAACCGTTGGCACACTTTGTACCTGAAACTGTTGGGCAAGTTCTGGTTGTTCTTCAATATTAATTTTAGCTAAAATAAACTGACCTTGAAATTCATTGACCAGTTTTTCTAAAAGGGGCATTAACGCTTTGCACGGTGCACACCAACCCGCCCAAAAGCTAACTAGGACCGGTTGTTTTAACGAACCTTCTAAAATCACTTGCTGAAAGTTTTCAAGTGTTGCATCAATAATGTACGGAGAGTTGCTCATAAAAAAATAGTGCTCCAACCAATCAAATTTATAATTGCTTTTTAAATAAGCGATTAACTTTAACTTACATTAACTAACGACGCTTCCAAGGCTTGGCATTAAATTCTTGTGGTGGCGGCTGGTTAGAGTTAGCCGCAGCATTGTCGCGAATATCGCGAAAATCTTTACCAAAAGTAGCCGCCGGACGTGGCCCAGAACTCGCCTGGCTGTTGTCAGACCCTTTGTTTTCGTCGCGTTTAGCCGCCGCAATCGCATTGTTGGCATTGGCGGCTGTTATACGCTTAGTCAGCGAATAGCCTTGATTGGTTAGCTTGTCACAAATCCATTGTTGACCCTGCATGCCTGCCCATAAGGGTAGTATGGCAAAGCCTGCTAATGCACTAAGCGATAACATGGGGAAGTGAAGCAAAACGCCAGCAGCAATGGCACCACCCATTAATGCAAACCCAAAAAACAATAAGAAAGCTTTACCCCATAAGCTATTAGATGCAGCCCAGAGAAAGCTAGTAATAAAAGCGCTAATACTGAACCCCATAGGGACAGCTTGATAGCCCTTAATTTTATGATGATAAACTCTAAAAACCTGCATCCTTTGCCTTTACGCTTTAGTTATTAATATTCAATTATTAAAAATTGTTATTTTTGCCAGTCCACTTAAGCAGCACACCATTCCCTGCAACGTCCTTGTAGCAGGCTGTAGCAGACCTAGTGCTTTTACTAAAGTGTTTTAAGCATCAATACGTTTATATTTCATGCGCTTAGGTGTGTCATTGCCTACGCGTTTTTTATGGTCTTCTTCATATTCTTGGTAGTTACCTTCAAAGAATACTACGTTTGAATCACCTTCAAAAGCCATAATGTGTGTTGCTATGCGGTCTAAAAACCAGCGGTCATGCGAAATAACCATCGCACAACCAGGAAAAGCAAGTAATGCTTCTTCTAGGGCACGTAGCGTTTCAATGTCTAGGTCATTAGAAGGTTCGTCTAACAATAATACGTTAGCGCCTTGCTTTAGTGTTAGGGCTAAATGTAAACGGCCTCGTTCACCACCCGATAAATCACCCACCCGTTTTTGCTGGTCGTTGCCTTTAAAGTTAAAGCGGCCAACATAAGCCCGTGATGGGGTTTCTACTGTGCCAACTTTAAGTATATCAGACCCACCCGAAACCACTTCCCAAACTGTTTTATCGTCTTCTAACCCTTCACGCGATTGATCTACGGTGGCTAGTTGCACTGTTTCACCAATAACCACTTCGCCTGTATCGGGCTGTTCTTTACCGCTAATCAGTTTGAAAAGTGTTGATTTACCGGCACCGTTACCCCCAACAACACCCACAATAGCGCCTTTGGGTATAACAAAGTTTAGGTCTTCAAACAAGATTTTATCGCCAAATCGCTTACTAACTTGATTAAACTCAATTACCTTTTCACCCAAGCGTGGACCAGGTGGAATGTAAATTTCATTGGTTTCGTTGCGCTTTTGAAATTCTTGGCTTGAAAGTTCTTCAAACTGCTTTAAACGTGCTTTAGATTTAGATTGGCGGCCTTTAGCCCCTTGGCGGACCCATTCTAATTCTTGTTGAACGGCTTTTTGGTGCGAGCTTTCTTGTTTAGATTCTTGTTCTAAACGGGTGTTTTTAGCATCTAGCCAGCCAGAATAGTTGCCTTCAAAAGGAATACCCATGCCACGGTCAAGCTCTAATATCCAGCCTGCCACGTTATCTAAGAAATAACGGTCGTGCGTAATGGCGACTACGGTGCCGGGGTAATCGTGCAAAAAGCGCTCAAGCCAAGCCACTGATTCTGCATCTAAGTGGTTAGTAGGCTCATCTAACAGCAGCATGTCTGGGTTAGCTAAAAGTAAGCGGCAAAGTGCCACACGGCGTTTTTCACCCCCCGACAAATTGCCCACCACCGCATCCCATTCAGGCAAGCGAAGTGCTTCAGAGGCAACTTCTAGTTTGCGTTCAAGGTTGTGTGCATCGGCGGCTTGAATAATGTTTTCTAAACGGCCTTGTTCAGAAGCTAAAGCATCAAAATCAGCATCAGGTTCTGCATAGGCGGCATAAACGGCTTCAAGTTTATCTTGTGCTTCTTTAACAACGGCTAACGATTCTTCAACTATTTCACGAACGGTTTTGCTCGCGTCTAGCTCAGGTTCTTGTGGAAGGTAGCCAATATTAATGCCTGGCATGGGGCGAGCTTCACCATTAATTTCGGTATCAACGCCTGCCATAATGCGTAAAAGGGTTGATTTACCTGAACCGTTTAAACCCAAAACGCCAATTTTAGCGCCGGGGAAAAAAGATAAAGAGATGTTTTTTAGAATTTCACGCTTAGGGGGAACGATTTTGCCGACCCGATGCATGCTGTAAACGTATTGTGCCATAGCCGAGGAACGACTCCTTAACTTGTTGGAATGCTTTAAAATTGTTTCGTTATAATAGAAGTAGCAGGCAGGGAAAGCTAGCCTGAATGAAACTCCTTATAACCAGTGGTTTTTTTCATGTGAAGAGATTTGTTTACTAAGGTAGAATAGGTAACTTAAATTTTGTTTTATTTTCTTTTATTCCCTCTCACTTGCCGGGGTGACCATGTTTAGTCGTAAAACCAAACTTGCTGAATTTGATGCTGATATTTGGGCTGCAATGCAAGCCGAAGACCAGCGTCAGGAAGATCACATTGAACTGATTGCTTCTGAAAACTATGCTAGCCCAGCAGTGATGGAAGCGCAGGGCTCTCAGTTAACCAACAAATACGCCGAAGGGTATCCGGGTAAGCGTTATTATGGTGGCTGTGAACACGTTGATATTATTGAGCAGCTAGCCATTGACCGTGCTTGTGAATTGTTTGGCGCAACCTATGCCAACGTTCAGCCTCACTCAGGCTCACAAGCTAACTCAGCTGTGTTTTTAGCTTTAGTTGAACCCGGTGCGACCATTTTAGGCATGAGCCTTGCAGAAGGTGGCCACCTAACTCACGGTGCAAAGCCTAGCTTTTCTGGCAAGCTTTACAACGCCATTCAGTACGGCCTTAACCCTGAAACGGGCGAAATTGACTACGACGAAGTTGAGCGTTTAGCCCTAGAACACAAGCCAGCCATGATTATTGCCGGTTTCTCTGCCTATTCAAAAATCATTGATTGGGCAAGGTTTCGTGAAATTGCTGATAAAATTGATGCTTACTTGTTCATTGATATGGCACACGTTGCCGGCCTAGTTGCCGCAGGCGTTTACCCTAACCCAATGCAACATGCCCACGTAGTAACCACAACTACCCACAAAACGTTACGTGGCCCACGGGGTGGTTTAATTCTTTCTGCTTGTGGCGATGAAGCTATTTATAAAAAGCTGAACTCGGCTGTATTCCCAGGCGGTCAGGGTGGCCCTTTAATGCACGTTATTGCGGCTAAAGCTGTGTGCTTTAAAGAAGCCATGTTGCCAGAGTTCAAAACTTACCAAGCCCAAGTGGTTAAAAATGCTCAGGCGATGGCAAAAGTGGTGATGGACCGTGGTTACGATGTGGTTTCTAACGGTACCGAAGACCACTTGATTCTAATTAGCTTAATCAGTAAAGGCCTAACCGGTAAAGATGCCGATGCCGCTTTAGGTTTAGCCAACATTACCGTAAACAAAAACGCAGTGCCTAAAGACCCACAAAGCCCCTTTGTAACATCGGGCTTGCGTGTTGGTACGCCTGCTGTAACAACCCGTGGCTTTAACGAAGCAGAATGCAGTGAGCTAGCCGGTTGGATTTGTGACATTCTTGATGACATGAATAACCCAGCAGTCATTGAAGCGGTTAAGCAGAAAGTAACGGCACTGTGTGCACGTTTCCCTGTTTACCTAGACTAGTTTTTAACTTGAATTTTCAAACTAAAATCTAGGTTTTAACTGTTAGATAACCGGAGCAAAATTCTTGCTCCGGTTTTTTAATTTTGGTCTGGTTAAAAAACATGCAACTAGACAGCCTAGAAGTTAGCACCCTAAGGCTTTTGCAGGTAGAATACTTAACTATTCTACAAAAAAAGACTAGGTTCGATTGCAATTATGCACTGTCCTTTCTGTAACGCTCAGGAAACAAAAGTAAACGACTCACGGCTAGTTGCTAATGGCGACCAAGTTAGGCGACGGCGTGAGTGCTTAACCTGTGGTGAGCGTTTTACTACCTATGAAACCGTTGAGCTAGTGATGCCCAGAGTGGTGAAACGTGATGGTTCACGTGAGGTGTTTGAGGACAGTAAACTGCGTGCAGGTTTGCAGCGTGCCTTGCAAAAGCGCCCCGTTGATACCGAAGCACTAGAAGCTGCTTTGGCAACAATAAGGCAGCAATGCCGTGCTAGTGGCGAACGTGAAATGCCTTCTTTGCACATTGGTGAGCTGGTAATGCAGCAACTTAAGCAGCTAGATCAAGTGGCTTATATACGCTTTGCTTCCGTTTATCGTCAGTTTAAAGACTTGGAAGAATTTCGTGCTGAAATAGACCAGTTAGTGGCTGATCCAATAATACCGAACGCATAACCTAAAACTTTAATTTCAGGTTTTACCTAGGAGTTTTTTTTGACTCTTCTTGCTGTTCCAAACTTTTCTGCTTCTTATCTAGTGCAAGCAATGCAGCTGGCACGCCAAGGCTGGTATACCACTCGAACAAACCCCCGTGTTGGTTGCGTGCTGGTGCGTGACGGGCAGTTAGTTGGCGAAGGTGCCCACTTAAAGCCTGGCGAACCCCATGCTGAAATTCATGCCATTAACCAAGCCGGTGAACGGGCGCAAGGTGCCGATGCTTACGTGACGCTAGAACCTTGCAGCCACCAAGGTCGCACCCCACCCTGTGCCGATGCATTAATTAAAGCTGGCATTAAACGGGTGTTTATTGCCCAGTTAGACGCTAACCCTAAAGTGGCAGGGCAGGGCGTTAAAAAACTTCAAGCCGCTGGTATCGAGGTTTATTATGGCATTTTAGAAGCCGATGCAATGGCCTTGAATTTAGGTTTTAATCAGCGCATGACCACGGGTTTGCCGCGTGTTACTGCCAAGCTTGCCATGAGCCTTGATGG
>CANQLY010000113.1 GCA_947624795.1 uncultured Marinospirillum sp. | reverse complement strand
GTTTGCGAATAACGCCATCCGTATCGACTAGGGGCGCTAGGTGCCCTTGGTTTTGTAACGCAAAGGCGGGGGCGTTGCCTAAATAACTGCGGGTGTGGGGCAGCGGCGAGGCGGTTGCTTTGCAGTGAATGCCTGAAGGTGACTGGGTGCCTTGTAAAATAGCGCCTTGTCCCAAATTGCCGGTCTGTAAATTTTGGTTGCCCTGCAATACAGGTAAAATGCCGAGCACACTGGGGGTTTGTGCGAGTTGTTGGGCGAGTTGTGCATCGCCTTTTTTGGCTTCGGGTAGCAAAATGTCGTACAGCTGTAGGGCTACTCCGCTGGCTTTTAATTTGGCAGAAATGGCGGCTAGGGTGCTGCGTTGCCAAGGCCAAGCGCCTAATTGTTCTAGGGCGGCTTCGTCGATGGTTAGCACCACAAAGCGTTGTTCAGGTTTGGTATCTGAAAAGGCCGCCCAACGGGCTTCGCTTAGGCGTTCTTCTAGCGAATTAAACAGGGACGTGGCAAGCCAAGAGAGCAGAAAAATAACCGGCAGCACCAGCAACACAAGCAGCAGCCGCGACATGCGAGGGTTAATTCGCAATGTAAGGGCTACCGAAGGCGGTAATGCTGTGGATGGATGGGGCTTGCTGCTCACGGTTCACCTGTTGTCGCTGCTAGTTTATAACGGGGCGTAGTTTAGCCTTGGTTGTTATAGCTTTGCAGTGGTTGCTTGATTTTAAGCATTCTATAGGCTGACACGCTTTGCGTGGTGATGGTGATCACATCCTTGGTGGGTTAGTTGAGAAAAAGCCGTTTAACCGTGGGTTTATCTGGTTTTTTCTTACTGGTTTTTCTTACCGCTTGATCTTACCGCCCTTGCGGGCGGCTTTGTTTGGTGCAGGTTTAGTTTGCTAGGCGCTTGCTAAACAATAGGTCGTATTCTTTTAGCTTGTTAGGAACTAGCTGCCCTGTTTCAAGGTGCAGGCGTAAATCGGCTAATAAATAAGCAACCAGTGCTTCGGCGTGGCGTTCCCGTGATTCAAACAGGCGGGTATTGGCTTCGACTATATCAATTTGGCTACGCAAGCCTAGGCTTTCGCCCCGTGTGGCGGCATCGTGGTAGCGCTGTGCCGAGATCATGGAGTTTTTCAGGGCTTGTAAACGCTGATACAGGTTTTGCTGCCGTGCCGAGGCAATGGCAATGGCTTGTTGGGCTTGTTTAACGGCGTTGTCGGCTTGGGCTTGGTCGGCAGAAAGGCGGGCTTCGGCTTGGCGCAGGGCGCTGGAAGTTTTGCCACCACCGTAGAGTTCAAGGTTTAAGTCGACCGAGGCGGTGAAGCCTTCTTTTTCACGAAATTCATCGTCAGAATTACGGCGGCTGTAATCTAGGTTTAAATTTAGCGTGGGGTAGTGCCCTGCACGGCTGGCTTGGCGCTGTGCATCGGCCATTTCTACCCGTGCCATTTGTTCTTGGTAGCGGTTATTGCCTAGCGCTTGTTGGTTCCATTCGTTTACTTTTAGTGGCTGTTGGGCAACGTCTAGCTGGTGAACGTTGGCAACCCAGCTTTTGGGTGGCAGCAGTTGGCGGCCACTCATCATTTGAATTTCTAATAGCTTTTCATCGAGTTCGCTACGGGCGGCTAATAGGTCGGCTTCGGCAAGGTCTCGCCTTGCGCCAATTTCTAGCAGCTCTAGCTGATCACCCACACCTAGCTCGTCTTGGCGTTGGGCTTGTTCTTGACGCAAATCTAGGCTTTCTAGGCTTTCTAGGCTAAATTGCACTTTCAGTTGGGCATACAACATGCCTAACCACAGTTCGGCAACACGGTAAATGAGTTCTTGCGTTACCTGTTCGTAACGAAATTCTGCGGCGCTGACTTGTTTTTTAGCACGGTTTAAATTTTGGTAACGGGCATAGTCAAACAAGGGCTGGCGTAGGTTAAAGCGCCAGTAATCGTCTTCTAACTGGCCGCTAGAACGGGGCTTTGCTGGGTCGTAAAAGCCGCTGTCTTTGTCGGTGTAAATGTTGTCGTTGTCTTCGTAAACGTAACCGGCACCAAAGCTTAAATTAGGCAATAGCTGACTTTTTGCCATGCCGATTTCTTCACGTTCTGCCGCTAGGGTGTAGCGGGCAGCACGGTAAGCGGTGTCGTAGTTCATGGCGGCGTTTAAGACTTGTTCAAAATTTGCCGTTTCGGGTGCAGCGTGGGCAGCAGAGGCGCTTAATACAGAGGCACCGAGTAAAGAGCCGCCTAACAAAGAAACGCTTAATGCAGGCGCACTGAATAAAGGTGCGCCTAACAAGGGCAGGCAAAGGGCAACGGCTTTGGCCGAGGTTTTGAGTCTTAACAGGCTTTTTGATGCTGAGTTGAAGGGGGTCGCCATGATTTTATTTTTCCTTAAAGCTGCGGGTAAAACTATCGACCAGTGGCTTCATTAAGTAGCTTAAGAAGGTGCGGTCTTCACGGCGTAGCATTACTTCAGCGGGCATACCCGGAATTAAGCGCAGGTTTTCTAGCTTTGCTGCGCCATGTTCGGTGACACGCACACGGGTTAGGTAATAGTTCATGCCGGTTTTTTCATCAAGAATGCTGTCGGCAGAAATGTGTATCACTTCGCCTTCAACGCTTGGGGTGGTGCGCTGATCAAACGCTGAAAAGCGGATGTCGGCTTTTTGGCCAATAAAAACGCTGTTGATGTCTTGGGTGGCTATTTTGGTTTCGACCACAAATTGGTCGCCAACGGGCACTAAATCTAAAATATTTTGCCCTGAATTGGTGATGCCGCCAATGGTGTGCAGTTGCATATTCACGATGTAACCGGCTTCTGGGGCACGAATGAAGCTGCGGTTTACCCGATCTTGCATGATTAAAAAGCGTTCTTGGGCTTCAAAATAAGCATTTTGGGTGGTGCGGATGCGTTCGCCGACTTCTTTTTGGAAGGTTTGTTCGTTGTTGGCAAGCTGCACTTCAACTTCACTGGCTTGTAAGCGGGTGCGTTCTTGTTCGGCTTTTAAGCGGGCAGCTTCGTTACGCAAAGACAAGGCTTGACGGGCAAGTTCACGGGCGCGGGTGCCATCGCCTAGGCGTTCGTCTTGCAGGGTGGCATAGGCTTTTTGTTCTTCGTTGATTAGCTTGATTTGTTCTTGTAACAGGCCACGTTGCTCTTCTAAGCCTTTAACTAGCACTTGGGTTTGGGCAATGCGGCTGCTTAGGCTTTGCTGTTCTTTGTTGTAGCTTTCTATGCGGGCGGTGTAAAGGCGCTTTTGCTGGCGAAGTACGCTTTGCAAATCTTCAGATTCAGCCGCTGCATCAATAACACGTTGGCTAAATTCTAGGTTTTTAGCCAGTTGTTGTTCGTGTTGCAGCCGTTCAAGTTCTATTAGGTGGCTGTACATGCTTTGTGATGCGCTGCGAAGCTCGCCTTCCCACTGGGTGGTTTCAAGCTTAACTAGCAGATCACCGGCTTTAACAAGGTCGCCGTCACGCACGGCTATGTTTTCAACGATGCCGCCTTCATAGTGCTGAATGGTTTTGCGGTAAGATTCTTGCACCACTTCACCCGGGCTGATAACGGCGCTGCCAAGCTGGGCAAAGGTTGCCCAAAAAGCAAAGCCGCCAAAGCCTACGATAATAATAAACAGCCCAATGCGAATGTAGCGATTAGCATCTTGGGGTACGTCTTCGCTTGCACTTTGTTGGTTTTCAAATGCAATGGGGCTTTTTGCGGCAGGCGTTGCCATGACCGATTGTTTCTTTTTGCTTTGGAGGGCTTTGCCTGCCGAAGCGATTTCTGGCTTGTTCATGCGTTTTCTCTGTTTTTGGCAGCTAAAAATTAAACGGCTCTAACTTGATTTTTTTCAGCAAGCGCTTTTAATACATCATCACGTTCGCCATACATGTGCACTGAGCCTTCACGCATCACTAAAATTTGGTCGACATGGCGCAAAAGTGAGGGGCGGTGGCTGACCACAATAACCGTGGTGTTTTCTTCTTTTAACTGGGCCATGGCGTGGGTTAAAGCCACTTCGCCCTGTTCATCTAGGTTTGAGTTTGGCTCATCTAGCACCACCACTTTTGGGAAGCCATATAGGGCACGGGCAAGGCCGACACGCTGACGCTGACCGCCGGATAATGCGCCTTGGGTGCTGCCTATGTGGGTATCGTAGCCATTAGAAAGCTTTAGAATAAGTTCGTGGACACCGGCTTTTTTAGCGGCAATAACCACTTGGTTAGAATCGACGTGACCAAAGCGGGCAATGTTTTCTGCCACTGTGCCATCAAACAGTTCGATGTCTTGCGGCAAATAACCTAAATGGGGGCCAAGTTCGCCACGGTTGTAGTGTTCGATTTGTGCGCCATCAATTCTTACCACACCACCGGCGGCTGGCCATAAGCCTAAAATGGCACGGGCAAGGGTCGATTTACCGGCGGCACTGGGGCCAACTACGGCAAGGTGTTTGCCTGCAACCAAGTTTAAGTTTACGTTACGCACCGCTGGGGTTTGGCTGCCGGGTGGGAAAACAACAAGGTTTTCAAGGCTTACGTGGCCAACAGGATCGGGCAGGCTCATGTGTTCTTGGCTGGCTGGGAAATCTATCAGTAGTTGGTTTAAACGGCCATAGGCTGAGCGGGCATTGTTAAAGCCGCCCCAACTGTTAATAAGTAAATCTAAGGGTGCTAATGCACGCCCCATTAAAATAGAACCGGCAATCATCATGCCTGGCGACATTTCGTTTTGAACCACATACAAAGCACCTAAGCCTAGAATAAGCGACTGGAAAACCATTCTCAGCACTTTACTTAGGTTGCTGTAAATGCCGGCCTTGTCGCTGGCTTCGCTTTGCTTGGCTAAAAACAGTTGGTTTCTTTTGTACCAACGGTTACGAATGCCCGGCAACATGCCCATAGCGTGTAGCACTTCGGTGTTATTTAGGTTGCTGCCTGCTAAGTTTCGGGCGCTGATGTTTAGGGTGTTGGCTTCTTGCAGGGCTTTTTTGGTGCCCCGTTCGTTTAAAATGGCAATGGTGAGCAAAATAACGGCAGCACCAATAGAAAAGTAGCCAAAGGCTGAGTGGAACATGAACAGCAGGCCAATATAAATGGGCAACCAAGGCGCATCAAAAAAGGCAAATAACCCGTTGCCGGTCATAAACTGGCGAATGGTGGTTAAATCGCTGAGGGCTTGGGGGCTGCGTTCGTTGGGCTTTTTTACGCCTTGTTCAAACATGGCGCTGTAAATTCGGGTGCTTAGCCTTTCTTCAAGCTGATTACCGACCCGTACTAAAAGCCTTGACCTGACCCATTCTAGTAAGCCCATTAAGCCAAATAAAAACACCATGATTAGGGTAAGGTAAAGCAGGGTTTCGGTGCTGCGTGAGGTGACAACTCGGTCATAGACCTGAAGCATGTATAAAGGCGCAGTTAGCATTAATAGGTTAATGAATAAGCTGAATACGCCCGCAGCAATAAAAGACTTTTTACTGGCCTTGAGTGCTTCTTTAAGGTCAGTGGCCAGTGGGGTTGGTTTCATGTTGGCTCTCTTAGAGGATTAGTAAGGCTTTAAAACTATTGGTTCAATTCTGTGCTAAAAACATGAGGGCAGCGGTTATTTTTTCAACCACCGCCCTAGATTTCTACTTGTTAAAAGCAAATTTTAAGCAATGCGCTTAGTGCTTTTTGCTTTTGTCAGCGGCTTTAACAGCAGCTTTTGGCGCGGCTTTAGCTTTGGCATTTTTTTCTGTTGGTTTTTTTACTTTAACGCCTTTCATTGCTTCGCCTAGCTTTTGGCCATAGGCTGCTTGGGCGGTTCTTAGCATGGCAAGCATGGATTCTTGGCGAGCAATTTCTTGTTCTGTCACACGCAGGTTGTTAATTTGTACCAGAACTTCTTGCGGTAAGTCGGCAAGGTTGTGTTCTTGGTTGTCGATCATGATTTTTCTTTGTTCAGTCATGCTTAGCTTTCCTGTGTTTAAGTCGCTTTTACAACTGCTTTTACAATCGTTTTTTAAGCTACTTTTTAATGAAGGGCATAAGTTTACTTCTTAATGCCCCAAAGAGTAATACCATCAATCTCACCTTTCTTTTCAAGCAGCGTTTTATTGAACAAATAAGCGGCTTCTTTGCTGTCAAAACTGACTAGCCCGTTCACGCTTTGGCCTTGGCTGTTGCTGTTAAAGTTGCCGTTTGCATCGGCTGTGCCAGAGACTTTGAAGATAAGGTTGCCGGTTTGTTCGTGACTAAGTTCAAGCTGGGTGGTGAATAAGCCCCGTTCAAAGTCGATAAATAATGCACCTTCGCCCACTTGCATGGGTTCACGGGCATCTTGCCAATTTAACCAAGCCGCTGCATTGTTAAGTGCAAATTGCAGCTGGGGCATAAAGGGCGTAAAAGTTTGGTCTTGTTCATTGCGGCGATAAAGTGCATAGGCACCGTTGGCAATTTGGGTGGCTTGGTAGTTTTGGGTCATGGCTTCAAAATTAGCGCCCGTTTGTACAAAAGCAGGCACTGAATCGGCATTGGTGTTTAAGTAGCCCCAAACCAAGGCGGTGCTGGGTGCTTCGGCCACATCATCGGGGCTAAGGTTTTCTAGGCCAAGCATTAAATCGGGCGGCAGAATCAATTCATTGCTATTTTCTTTGCCTGACTCTTCTGCGCCTGCGCCGGCATCGGCCACTGTGTCTGAATCGGTATCAACGGCGGTGCCGGCATCGGC
>CANQLY010000112.1 GCA_947624795.1 uncultured Marinospirillum sp. | reverse complement strand
TGATAGGCCAGTCAGTTATTAATATTAAATCGGGTGGTCGTACACGTCTTTCAACACTAACAGCAGGTTTAGTGTTGCTGGTTTTGGTGGTTTTTTTATCCGATTTTTTATCCATTATTCCTATGGCCGCCTTGGTTGCAGTCATGATAATGGTTTCTATTGGTACCTTTAGTTGGAAGTCGATTATCGACCTTAAAAAACACCCTACCTCTACCAATATCGTCATGTTAACCACTGTGGCGGTGGTGGTTTCAACTCATAACCTAGCCCTGGGTGTGTTTATTGGTGTGCTATTAGCGGCGATGTTTTTTGCCAATAAAGTAGGCCATTACATGGTGGTTAATAAAGGCGAATTGGGCGACGGTACACGGGTTTATACGGTGTTAGGACAGGTGTTCTTTGCATCTTCTAGCAAGTTTATTGAATCCTTTGATTTAAAAGAACCGATTGAAAAAGTTGTTATCGACCTAACCGCCGCCCATTTTTGGGATATTACCGCCGTTGAATCTTTAGACAGGGTAGTCATTAAAATGCGTGAGCAGGGTGCAGAAGTTGAGCTGCTAGGCTTGAATGAAGCCAGCGCCACCATTGTAGACCGTTTTGGTACACATGATGACGCTAAGCGCTTGGCAAGAGTGCTGGCCAAAGACTAAGCTTAGCCTGCTTGGCATTCTTTATCGGCTTCTTTAAGCAGGTGCTTGGCCAAACCTATGCCCGTTTCAGAAAAAGTTTGGTGGGTATAGTTAGCACCTGCTGCATTAATGGCTTCGGCATCTCCGGCAAAGGAACTGTGACTAATAATAACGCCAGTAAAGCCATATTTTCTTAATTTTTGACTGGCGATAACCTTAGCCTCTACATCGTTAGCGGTAAGCAGTACATATTTAAGGTTAGGCGCTTGCAACTGTTGCCATAACATCTGATCTTCTGCATCAGCAAAACTTCTTTAATGCTCCATAAGGCTTTAGAAAGCTCGGAAGAACGCGGGTGATTAGCCAGTAAAGCACCAAAAGCCAAAGCGCCTAACTCTGAACTTAGGCCAACGCTTTCAAAACCAAAACCGCCCACCACTAACGCCAGCAATAAGCCTAGCAGCACCAGCAGCTCATCTTGACCGCTAAAATCTAACAGTTTATAAAAAACAGGGCGCAAGAGTGGAATGCCAAACACCACCAACGCCCACATAGACGGTGTGCTACCGCTAGTCAGGCTCATAACAAACAAGGCAATTAAATCTTGGATTACTAAAATACCGATGGCAACACGGCCATGAAAAGCACGCAACTCACGCTTGCCTTCTAAGACTTTTGCCGCCAATACTGTGCTTGAAAAAGACAAAGCCACTGCCAGCATCAGTGCCGTATAAAGGCTGATATCCATAAAATAATAAATGCCTGGCGTAAAAATAGCGCAGGAAATAAAAAAGTGAATTAAGCCGCCACCAATCACTTCAGGGCGAGCAAGGCTTTTAACTTTAAGCTTTAAACCCACGGTAAAAAGCAACAACAAAACACCTAAGTGGGCAAGGTGTTGCAGTGCTGCAGTACTTTCAGCAGGTAAACCAATAAACTGGCTGGAGGCTGAAATAGCAAAACCAGCGGCTAAATAGCCAATTAAAGGGGGTAAACCTAGGGTTTTAACGCCGGCACCTAGGCCAAAAGCAAAGATAATCCACACCGCTTCGGTCATGTCTAAATCCGTTGAGATTACAAAAAAGAAGGTGGATTAAGTCATCTTGAGGTAGGTAAATCAAGGTTTAGTTTAAAAAAGCAACACTAGGGATAAGTTTAAGGAATATGTGATAATGTTTGGATAACTATAAAACTTGTTGGTTAGGCTCTTATTGTTTTAGTAAGCGAATGGGCGGCAGTTTTTGCTTGGTTAACAGCTGGTCAATGGCAAGCGTAACTTCCATGATCTGGTTTTTTTCACTGTGGGTAAGCACCATTTCAAGGTGTTCTGTAATAGCGCAGCAAGTGGGTAAGCTTTTACCTGTATCCACTAAAGCCCGCATTCTTTGTATAAAAACGTAACGTAACCACTGTTCTAAACTCATGGTATCGGTACAAAAGGGCAGGGTGCTATTAAATGCCGCCGCAGTTGGTTGGCTAACGTGCCAAATTTTTGTGTGCTTTAAGCGCTCTTCTAGCAGGTTTAGTAGTTTTGTTAATAGTTTTGTATGAGCATTCATTTTAAATAAGCCTTAAGTTTTAAGTAGTGAAGCTTAGTGAAGAAGCGGCAGTGACTTGCCGCTTTTTAATCGTTTTGCTAATTCAATAGCACTTTAACCCTTCTAATTTATACAGGTTAACCTTTTTTGCTTGCTAGGTATTGATTTATAAAGAGTTTTTAAACTTGGCACCAAAATTGTATGTATAAAGCTAAAGCAGCGGAGAATGAATATGTCAATCAGCTTTAAAAATGCCCTAGGTCTACATCCCGATGCGCTTAATGTGCGCAGTAAGCGTTCAGAAATATTAGCGAACAATCTAGCTAACAGCGATACACCCGGTTACAAAGCACGTGATCTAGACTTTAAAGGCATTTTAAAGGGTGAGTATGAAAACCGCCAGCGCATGGACTTGCAGCGCACTAGTCAACGGCACATTCCTGCCGCTGCAATAGTGATGGATCAGTCGCTTAAGTTTCGTACCCCACACCAGCCTTCAATTGATGGCAATACGGTAGAAACTAACATTGAGCAGGCTGAGTTTGCTAAGAACTCGATGGATTTTCAAAGTAGCTTTACTTTTTTAGACAGCAAATTCAAAGGCTTAATGAAAGCCATGAGAGAACAGGGTTAATAGGGAGCTGAATTATGTCTTTGAATAAAATTTTTGATATCGCTGGAAGCGGCATGAACGCACAAACAGTGCGCCTTAACACCACTGCTTCTAACATGGCTAACGCACAAAGTGTTAGCTCTTCTATTGATGAAACCTACCGTGCCCGTAAGCCTGTTTTTGCGCCGATGTTAGAACGCTACAAGCAAGGCATCACCGATGAATACGGTTACCAAAACCCAACCACTAGCTTTAACCCAAGCGATGTTGCCGGTGAAGGTGTGCAGGTGTTGGGCATAGTTGAAAGCAACCAAGAATTACAAATGCGTTACGAGCCAAACCACCCTATGGCCAACGAAGAGGGTTATGTATTTTATCCTAACGTGAATGTGGTCGAAGAAATGACGGACATGATGTCGGCTTCACGTTCTTTTCAAACTAACGTTGAAGTTATGAACACCACCAAACAAATGATGCAGCGGGTTCTGACTTTGGGTCAGGGCGGTTAAGCATAGAATTTAATCAGTAGGGCAAAAATTTGCCGCTGCTGTGGCCTTAGTGGCAATTGCGAATACAGAGAAGAGACTATGAGTATTGAAAAATCAGATTTTTACCAAAACCTGCAGGTGCAAAACCAGCAGCGTGAAGCTGAAAAGGCCGGTAAAAGGGGCGAGTTAGGTAAAGATGAATTTATGCGCCTACTCATTGCTCAACTAGAACACCAAGACCCACTAGAGCCAACTGATAATGGTGAGTTTATTGCCCAAATGGCGCAATTTTCATCACTTGAAGGCATTAGCAATTTAAACAATACCGTGGGTCAGTTTGCAACTAGCCTTCAGTCAACGCAAGCCTTGCAAGCCTCAACTTTGGTTGGGCGTTCAGTGCAGGTGCAAAGTGAGTGGACTGAGCTTAAAGACGGTAAAGCAGTCAATGGCACCATTGATTTAAAAAATTCAGCGGCTGATGTTTATGTGGCCGTTTATTCGGGTGGCGGTGAATACCTAGGCGATATTTCTTTAGGCCAACGCCCTGCTGGTGAAGTATCTTTTGAATGGAATGGCTTAGACACTGACGGCGAACCTTTTCCATCGGGTGCTTATCAGTTCCGTGCATTTGCAAGCAACGGCGATCAGCACGAAGGTGTTGAAATGTACCTTTCTCAGCATGTAACCAGCGTTTCGCTTAATTCAGGCGCGCGTGGCGAAATTATGTTGAACCTCAGTGGTGTTGACAAACCTGTTCCATTGCGTGATGTCAAAGTAATTAACTAATTTCAGGCGGGGTGTTTAGCGATGAGTTTTAATACAGGTCTTTTAGGTTTGCGTGCAGCACAAATGGATTTAAGCGTTACTGGTAATAATGTTGCTAACGCTAGCACTAAAGGTTTTAAGCAATCCCGTGCTGAATTTGGTGATATGTATACCTCGTCTATTCTTGGCTCTGGAAAAAACAAGCCAGGTTCGGGTGTATTGGTTGAGCGCATTTCTCAGCAGCATTCGCAAGGCAACACAGACCATACCGACCGCCCTTTAGATATGATGATTGACGGTAATGGCTATTTTATGATGTCCAATAATGGCCAAATTGAATACACCCGTGCAGGTTATTTTGACCTAGATGAAGAAGGTTACGTTATTAATAACACGGGTAAGCGTTTGCAGGGTTATAACGCTGATGATGAAGGCAGTATTATTGCCGGTGCACCACAAGACATACAATTAAGCCAAGACAGCCTAGCACCTAAAGCGACTACCCAAATTGATGTTGCGTTTAACTTTGATTCACGCAAACCTAGCTTAGAGATTGCAAATTTTAACCCTAACGATCGCACAACTTACACCGAAGCCAACCGTTCCCCTGTTTTTGATAGCTTAGGTAAAGAGCATGAATTAACCCAATACTTTATTAAAGTCCCATCAAGTGATGAGAATGGTGAGGGTGATGAAGGCGTTAATGGTAATACTTGGGCGGTGGTGACTGCTTTTGATGGTCAGTTTATAGGTGCTGAAGGTGAGGAGCCTTTAACCGCTAAAAATTGGATTGATAAAGCTGAAAATTTAGATATTGAAGGAATGACGCAGGCAACCATGGTCTTTAATACACAAGGCCGTTTAACAGGTTATAACGCCGGCTATTCAACCGCCATTAATGAAGAAGGGTTACCTGCAAATGGTGTTAATGCAGGCGAAGGTGAAGAGGGCGAGGCGCAAGCAAGTCCGTTAAGCTTTACCATCACTTTGCCCCCTGCTCCCCCTACAGAAGGTAACGCTGGCAATATTGATGGTGCTTTTGTGGGTGGGTTTAATGGCCAAAATGCCGGTAATAATGAGATTACTTATAACCTTGCAGGCACCACACAATATGGCGCTGGCTATTCTGCCCAGTCTCAATACCAAAATGGTTATACTGCTGGTAATTTAGCAGGCCTTGAAGTGAGTTCTGATGGCACTATTATAGGGCGCTACAGCAATGGTTTGATGCGTGATATTGGCCAAGTGCCAGTGATTACTTTTAGAAACCCTGAGGGGTTAAAGCCTAACGGTTCAACGTCTTGGGTGGCTACTTCTGAATCGGGTGATGCTTTAGTAAATACAGCAGATTTGGGTATAACAGGTTCCATTATTGGCGGTGCTTTAGAAGAATCTAACGTTGATTTAGCTGAAGAGCTGGTAAAAATGATTATTGGTCAGCGTAATTACCAAGCTAACGCCAAAACCATTCAAACCCAAGATACCATAACGCAAACAATTATTAACATGCGTTAATGTACTAGCTGGTATGATACAAAAGCGCACTTAGGTGCGCTTTTTCTGTTTCTGGCATAATCCTTGCATCTTGCTAAGCAATTAAGAATTTGGAGTTACTCATGGATAAAGCGCTCTTCATTGCAATGACCGGTGCCAAGCACAATATGATGGCACAGACCGCTCGCTCAAATAACCTAGCTAACGTTAATACCCTAGGTTTTCGTGCCGATTTTGAACAAGCACGTGCCATGCCAGTATTTGGCGAGCATCACCCTAGCCGTGTGTATGCCCTAACTGAACGCCCTGCCACTGATATTCAATCGGGCAGTTACGATCATACAGGTAATCCGCTAGATATTGCCGTGCAGGGCGAAGGCTGGATAGCGGTGCAAGCCCCTAATGGTGATGAAGCTTATAGTCGCCGCGGTGATTTAAATATTGACCCAACGGGCATGTTGCGTACCGGCAACGGTTTGCCGGTTATCGGCAACGGTGGACCCATCGTTTTACCTCAGGGGCAGCACTTTCATATTAACCGCGATGGTGGTATTAGTGTGAATGATTTAGGTGGTGCTGCCGAGCTAGTTGATCAAGTTAAACTGGTCAGTGCACAAGCGTTAGGGCTGACGATGGAAAAAGGCCCTGATGGTTTAATGCGCCCCCGTGATTTTGATGGTGATTTACCTGCCGACCCTTTGGTTAGGGTTGAATCAGGCGTCACTGAAACAAGCAATGTCAATGCTGTTAATGAGTTAACAACATTATTGTCCCTTTCACGTCAATATGAAATGAACGTGAAAATGATGAAGACAGTGGATGATATTGGTGAGTCAGCTGGCAGTATTCTTCGTGGTTAGGTTTGATTTTCCTTTATTATTTGACTAATAAATTTTAGAAAGGGGTTTAAGTTATGCATCCGGCACTCTGGACAGGTAAAACAGGTTTAAATGCGATGGACGTAAAAATGTCCACCATTGCTAACAACCTAGCTAACGTAAACACGGTGGGTTTTAAGCGTAACCGTGCAGTTTTTGAAGACCTGCTTTATCAAGTACAAAAAATGCCCGGTGCACAAAATGGCGGTGACACTGAATTACCTACCGGTTTACAGCTAGGTACGGGTGTGCGTGTTACTGCCACTCAGCGTCAATTTACCGAAGGTGGCTTAGAAGTCACAAGCCAACCCTTGGATATGGCCATTAATGGGCGGGGTT
>CANQLY010000111.1 GCA_947624795.1 uncultured Marinospirillum sp. | reverse complement strand
CCAGAATCACTTCACCTTCATCACCCACTAGGCGTGAAAACTGCAGGGTTAAATCGCCGGTGCCACCGGCAATATCAAGTACTTTATGCCCTTTACGCACACCCGATAATTCAATAGTAAATTTTTTCCATAAGCGGTGCACACCCATCGACATCATGTCATTCATCAGGTCATATTTAGTGGCAACGGAATCAAACACACTGGCAACCCGCTTTACCTTTTCATCGACCGGCACTTCTTGGTAGCCAAAGTGCGTCGTTGCATCCTGCGCGCCTATTTTTTGCTCACCCTTTACTTGTTCAACGGGTGTTTGTTCCTTATCTATCATCATTAATTTCCTGCATCAACAGCAAGTGGAATAAGTTTTGGAGCACGACTTTCTCCGGCGGCAGCTAGCTGGTCTAAATAACGCTGCCATTCAAGCGCTTTATGGGTGCCTAAATGCCAAAAATAGTCCCAAGTAAATAGCCCTGTGTCGTGCCCATCATCAAAACTTAATTTAAGGGCATAACGTCCAACCGGTTCAATCTTCCAAATACGCACATCTTTTTTGCCAACTTGTAACTTAGGTGAACCGTGCCCTTTTACCTCAGCAGAAGGTGACAATACTCTTAACAGCTCAGCTGAAAATTCAAACGTTTGGCTTTCTGCATAATGCAATTCTAAGCAATGACGGCTGTGACTGTAATGAATTCTAGTTGGTTTTGGCAGGGCCATGTTGTACCTTTAAAGAATGTAACGTGAAAGATCTTGGTCTTTAACCAATGCGCCTAACTGCTGGTTAACGTAATCTGCATTAACCACTAACTTGCCTTCTAAGCTTTCTGTAGCAAAGCTTGCTTCTTCTAACAAACGCTCAATAACTGTATGCAAACGGCGGGCACCAATGTTGTCGGTGCTCTCATTTACTTCATAGGCAATTTCTGCCAAACGGTTAATGCCATCATCAGTAAAGCTAAGCGCTACGCCTTCAGTGGCTAAAAGTGCCGTGGCTTGACGGGTTAAAGAGGCCGTAGGTTCCGTTAAAATACGACGAAAATCTTCGGTGGTTAGTGCTTTTAACTCCACACGAATAGGCAAGCGGCCTTGCAATTCTGGAATAAGATCAGAGGGTTTAGCTAGGTGAAAAGCCCCCGAGGCAATAAATAAAATGTGGTCGGTTTTAACCATGCCATATTTAGTACTCACCGTGCAGCCTTCAATCAGCGGCAATAAGTCACGCTGTACACCTTCACGTGAAATATCGCTGCCACCCGAGCTTTCGCCCCGCTTACACACCTTGTCTAGCTCATCTAAAAAAACGATGCCATTTTGTTCCACTAAATCAACGGCTTCACGCTTAATTTCTTCTTGGTTAACTAAGCGTGCCGCTTCTTCATCACGTAATTGGCGCTGCGCATCACGAATTTTTAGCTTAGTGGTGCGGCCTTTTTTCTGATCTAGGTTAGAAAACATGCTTTGTAGCTGCTGGGTCATTTCTTCCAAGCCCGGCGGGCTCATAATCTCTATACCAATTTGCGGCCCTGCTACTTCAATTTCAATTTCTTTATCATCCAACTGGCCTTCACGTAATTTCTTACGAAACATTTGGCGAGTTGCCGATTCCTCAACCACCGCAGAACCTTCTTCTTTACCCCTTGCAGGCGGCAACAATGCATCAAGAATACGTTCTTCAGCAGCATCGCAAGCCAAAGCTTTATGCTTACCCATCGCTTCTTCACGCAGCATTTTTACCGCCGATTCCATTAAGTCACGAATAATGGTTTCTACATCACGGCCCACATAGCCCACTTCGGTAAACTTGGTGGCTTCAACTTTAATAAAAGGTGCTCTGGCAAGCTTGGCTAAACGGCGAGCAATTTCTGTTTTACCCACGCCCGTTGGGCCAATCATTAAAATATTTTTAGGGGTCACTTCTGCACGTAAATCTGGATCTAATTGCATTCTGCGCCAGCGATTACGCAAAGCAATGGCAACAGAACGCTTAGCATCGGCCTGACCAATAATAAAACGATCCAACTCACTGACAATTTCTTTTGGCGTCATGCTGCTCATTTTTTTAACCCTTCTATGGTCATCTGGTGGTTAGTAAAGACACAAATATCACCGGCTAACTGTAAGCTTTTTTCAACAATTTCATGAGCAGAAAGCTCGGTATTTTCTAACAAAGCACGGGCAGCGGCTAAAGCAAAATTACCACCTGAGCCAATGGCTAGTACACCGTGCTCTGGTTCAACCACATCGCCTGTACCACTAATGCATAAAGTGGCGGTTTCATCGGCAACAATAAGCATGGCTTCTAAGCGGCGCAAGGCACGGTCGGTACGCCAGTCTTTTGCCATTTCTACCGCAGCCCTGACAAGCTGGCCGTGGTGTTTTTCTAACTGGCCTTCAAAGCGTTCAAACAAGGTAAAAGCATCGGCTGTACCACCGGCAAACCCTGCTAAAATTTTATCGTTATAAAGGCGGCGCACTTTGCGAGCGTTGCCTTTCATAACAGTGTTGCCTAAAGAAACTTGGCCATCGCCACCAAGCACTACTTCATTTCCACGACGCACACACACTATAGTGGTCATGCCGTCTCCTTATTTTTAAATTGTAGGTTGTAGGCTGCTTAACTAAAGGCTAATCCTTTAATCGTAATAACATAAAATCAAATCCAACTTTAGCTAATTCATTTTGTGCACGGGCAAGCAATCGCCTGTCTTGGTAAGGCCCGACTTGCACACGGTACCAAGTATCGCCATTGGCGGTGGTCGCCTCACTGATTCTTATCTGATCATAACCCAAGCTTTTCAAGCGTTCCTGCTGCTTTCCTGCGTCTGTTTTGCTACGAAAAGAGCCCACTTGTAGCATATAACGTGGCTGGTTTTCTGCTTCTCTTGGTGTTGATTTATACGCTTCAACTTCTGGTGCCACCACTTCACTTTCGGGTAAAAGTGTATAAAAATCAAAACGGGGTGCCGCTGAATCTGTAGGCTTTTCTGAAGACTTTTCTGCGCCTTGGTCGGTGTTGCTAACCACCGGCTGGGGCACTTTTTTTGCCTCAATCACAACCAAAGGTGGCTTTTCTTCAAAAGGCGTAGGAGCTGATTCTTGGCTTAAATTTGCAATAAAAAAACCAAGCATTAAACCAAGAGCCAACCAACCCCAGCCGGGTAAACGTGCCCAAAAACCTAAAGCAGCACTGGGGCTAACCTTTTCTTCAACAGGACGGGGTATAGCACCACGGTTCTTAACCGGTGCTTGAACGAGTGTTTCTGTTTTATCAGGTTTAATACGTTTTCGCTGACGGCTGGCATAATCCTGCGCCATAGCATTTCTCCTACCCTTAAGGTGGTGTATTACATCGAATCAGGCGCAGTCACACCCAGTAAGGCTAAGCCTTTTGCTAAAACACTGCGGGTGGCTGCTGCCAACATTAATCGTGCAGTTCTGGTTTGCTCATCGTCTACTAAAAACTGATTGGCGTTATACCAAGAGTGCATAGCAGCGGCTAAGTCGCGTAAGTATTGGGCAATTTGATGCGGCTCAAGTTCCCTTGCAGCTTTTTTAATCGTATCAGGAAAACGCGCCAGCAAGTTAAGCACTGCCTGCTCTTGGTCAGAGTTTAGTTTGGCTAAACACTCGGTGTCTCTGGGCGACCAACTATACCCTTTTTCTTCTGCCTGACGTGCCACGCTCGCTAAACGGGCATGGGCATATTGAATGTAATAAACAGGGTTATCGTTGGTTTTTGAGCGTGCCAAATCAATATCAAAGGTTAGCTGTGAACTGGCAGCACGGGCGGCTAAAAAGTAACGGGTAGCATCACAACCCACTTCATCAATTAAATCACGCAAGGTAACGTAACTACCGGCACGCTTAGAAATTTTCACCTCTTCGCCATCACGCATCACCGTCACCATCTGGTGCAATACGTAATCAGGCCAGCCTTTGGGAATATCGACATTCAATGCCTGTAAACCAGCCCTTACACGGGTAATGGTAGAATGGTGATCTGCACCTTGTTCGTTAATCACCTTTTTAAAACCACGCTGCCACTTGTTTAAATGGTAAGCCACATCGGGTACAAAATAGGTATAACCGCCATCAGTTTTACACATCACACGGTCTTTATCATCACCAAAATCAGTGGTACGCAACCATAAAGCGCCACCTTCTTCGTAAGTAAAACCACTGGCTATTAGCTGCTCTACGCAGGCTTCAACCTTGCCTTTTTTGTAAAGTGACGATTCTAAATAATAAACATCAAATTCCACACCAAAGGCTTTTAAATCTAAATCTTGCTCACGGCGCAAAAATGCCACAGCAAAACTACGAATAGCTTCTAAATCATTAATATCAGCATTAGCTACCACACGCTGGTCATCGGCAACCACGGTTTCACCGGCTAAAAACGATTGAGCCACGTCTAAAATGTAATCGCCTTGGTAGCCATCTTTTGGCCAGCTAGCAGCATCAGGACCTAACCCCTTAGCACGGGCTTGCACCGATAAAGCAAGGTTATCAATTTGTGCGCCGGCATCGTTATAATAAAATTCACGAACCACCTGCCAGCCGGTTGCATCTAACAAACGGCACAAACAATCGCCCACCGCTGCACCACGCCCGTGGCCTATGTGCAAAGGCCCAGTGGGGTTGGCAGAAACAAATTCAACTTGCACTGCCTGATTCAAGCCCACGTTGCTACGGCCAAAGTTTTCACCGGCAGCAAGCACTTGGTTAACTACCGAGGTTAGCGCATTTTGTGATAAGAAAAAGTTAATAAAGCCGGGGCCAGCAATGTCCATTTTGCTAATTTTTTGGCCAAACTCTTCATTAGCCTGCAAGCGTTGTACAATTTCTTGCGCTAAGTCTATGGGCTTTTTACCGGCAGGTTTGGCGGCCATTAAAGCTAAGTTGCACGCAAAATCACCGTGCGCTTTATCCTTGGTATTATCAATTTGAATGCGTGGCTGAAAATCCTCAGGTAAAAGTTGATCAGATTTTAGCTGAGCGACAAGAAGGTCTAAATGGTCAGAGATAAAAGCTTTCATGTATTAAGACTAGCCTAGAAGTTGGTTCTATTAGGGAATAATGAATAACTGAGCATTATCCAAGGAAGAGGCGCAAAAGTCACCCGTCACAATTTAGAGTAGTGTTGGTTTTTCTGCTTAATCAGTCCTGCTTAATCAGTAGGTCTAACTTATTTACCAAAGCCTGAACAGCCGCATTGTTTTCTAGGCCTGCTGGGGTTGCCAAGCAAAGGGGCACATTTTTTTCTTGTGCTTTTGCAGCTAATAAAGTTAATAGGCGTGTTGCCACACCACGGCGCTGGGTTACTTTGCGTACATTTAAAAAACTAAATTGCCAAACATTGGCTTTTTCAGTGACTAACGCTGCACCCAACAAATGGTCGTTAAACAATGCGCCTGCAAACCAGCAGTTAGGCTGCATTAAAGTTTTATCAATAAAGCTGGGCGCAGTTTCAAACGAAGCAGGGAAAGAAGTAGGCGAAGCAGCAAAACCTTCGGTATAAATTTTATGCAAATCAACCAGCCAAGCAGGCTGTTCTGTCAGCGTTTTTGTGTTGGCTTTAACCAGAAATACAGGCATACCGCTGTCCTTTATAAAATTAGAAAAAAAGTATCTTAGCAAAAAACTATGCCCTACATAAAAACCTATGCACTGCCTTTGGTTCTTGTAGCTGTTATAATTAAGCAAAACTAAGCTTTTAAAGGGCAAAAAACCATGAGCGGACGCATTGCAAGTGTCAGTCGCGACACATTAGAAACTAAAATTAAAGTAACAATTAACCTCGATGGTACGGGTGTTTTTGTTTGCAACACGGGCATTGGCTTTTTAGACCACATGCTAGAACAGGTTGCTCGCCATGGCCAGATCGATATGAACATTGAAGTGGATGGCGACCGCCACATTGATGATCACCACAGTGTAGAAGACTTAGGCATTACACTAGGTCAGGCATTTGATAAAGCCGTGGGCGATAAAAAAGGCATGGTGCGTTACGGCCATTCTTATGTGCCATTAGATGAAGCCTTGTCGCGTGTGGTTATCGATTTTTCTGGTCGTCCTGGCTTATTTAAAGACGTTGAATTTACCCGTGCCGCCATTGGTGGTTTAGATACCCAATCGTTATGGGAATTTTTCTACGGTTTTGTAAATCATGCCCGCGTTACGCTGCATATCGATAATTTAAAAGGCGCTAACGCTCACCACCAAGCCGAAAGTATTTTTAAAGCCTTGGGTCGCGCCTTGCGTATGGCTTTGTCTGCCGATGAACGCATGGCAGGACAAATGCCATCCACCAAAGGTGTACTCTAACCATGCTTATTATTCCTGCAATTGATTTAAAAGATGGCCACTGCGTTCGCCTAAGGCAAGGCCGCATGGAAGAATCAACCAGCTATGGTGATGATCCCGTTGAAATGGCAGCCCGCTGGGTAAAAGAAGGCTGCCGTCGCCTTCACCTAGTCGACCTGAACGGCGCTTTTGATGGCCAGCCAGTCAATGGTAAAGCAGTGACCGACATTGCCCGTGCTAACCCTGGCCTACCCATTCAAATTGGTGGCGGCATTCGTTCTGCTGCCACCATTGAACACTACCTAGAAGCCGGTGTGCAGTGGGTTATTTTGGGTACTAAAGCCGTTAAAGAACCTGAATTTGTGACAGAAATGTGCCGCCTTTTTCCTGGCCATATTATTGTTGGCCTTGATGCAATTAATGGCATGGTTGCTACCGATGGTTGGGCAGAAGTCTCTAATTTACGTGCTGTTGACCTTGCCAAACGCTTTGCCGATGATGGTGTGAGCAGCATCGTTTACACCGACATTAGCCGCGATGGCATGATGCAGGGCGTGAATATAGAAGCCACTGTAGAGCTTGCCCAGTTGGGCGGTTTAC
>CANQLY010000110.1 GCA_947624795.1 uncultured Marinospirillum sp. | reverse complement strand
TGTCCGCGATGCGAGCGGCCAGCGCCTACCCACTTTGACGGGCTTATTGGTGATAGGTAAAGAAGCGGCCTTGCGCGAGAAAGTTGCAACCCATGAGTTTGCCTTTCAAGTGCTAGCAAGTGATGCTGTCAACTTCAATGAGTTCCGGCGCTATCCATTGCTTAAAGCGTTGGACTGGTTAGAGACTAACTTTCGACCCTACAATCCCGAACAAGAAATACAAGTCGGCTTGTTTCGTGTTCCCGTTCCTATGGTGGATATGGGTGCATTCCGTGAAGCAGTTGCCAATGCATTGGTGCACCGTGACTATCATCATTTAAGTGCCGTGCATATACGTTTGGATGATTACGGCTTAAACATTAGTAACCCAGGTGGCTTAGTGAATGGTGTCACCTTAGATAACTTGCTAACCACCGAACCACGTCCACGCAACCGCACCCTAGCCGATGCCATGAAGCGGATTGGTGTTGTTGAACGATCGGGTCGTGGTGTCGATAAAATTTACCGTGGTATGTTGCGATTCGGTCGCCCAGAACCAGACTACAGCCGCACAGACAGTCATAGCGTTATTTTGCAGTTGCCAACAGATGCGGCAGATGAAGTGTTTTTACGCTTAGTTGTTGAACAGGAAGGTCAGCACGGTGGGAAGCCACTTCCCATTGATAGCTTAATAGCATTAGCCGCTTTGCGAGAACAGAAGCGCCTATCCGCTGATGAGCTGGCTTTGCATATTCAGCGTGATATAACACAAGCAAGGCGCACACTAGAGCGTTTAGTTGAGGCGGGGCTGGTAGAAGCACATGGCCAAACGCGCAACCGTTCTTATACATTGTCAGCCGAGCTATACCGCGCTAAGGGCGAGACAATAGCCTATACGCGGCAAGTCGGGCTTAGCAAATTGCAGCACCCTGAAATGGTATTAAACTATGCTCGTCAACATGGCCGTGTACAGCGTAATGATGTGATGGAGTTATGCCATTTAACCCAAGATCAGGCCAAACATTTGTTGAAAAACCTTAAAGATGAAGGGCGCTTAATGCAGCATGGAGAACGGCGCGGTACATTTTACACTTTGAGTGATATGTAGTTATGGGCAGTTATGGGCAGTTATGGGCAGTTATGGGCAGCTTTAAGGTGGTTAAGCTGAATATACAACAGGAACACAGCGAAACAATTGCTTTTAAGGATAAATAAAAAGTGACTAATGCAACCAATAATTACAGTGTTCCAGCAGTTTCTATTCATACCGCTCACACCGGTGCTTCGAGCAAATCTAACGAGCTAGGTATGCGTGCTATGCAAGAGCGTGGTGAACAGTAATTATTAATCAAATCTCCGCCTACATCGGGTAAGTCACGCGCCTTAATATTTATTGCCCTAGACAAAATTCATAATCAAGGCCTTAAGCAAGCGATAGTTGACGCTGAACCGGACAGGATGGTTGACGCTCTATACACCACAAGCAGGCAGCTGTGACAATTGTTGATAGAAAGATGAAAATTGCACTGACAAAAAAGGCTGATCACAAGGACGCAGAAAGTGTTAAGAATGCGATTATAGAGTTGTTAACACCTTTGGCTTCTGTTGGTTTACATACTCTGACGGCAGATAATGGTAAAGAGTTTGCTGAGTATCAAACCATTGCAAAAGCACCTAGATGATGAGCATTTTGAATTCATTATGCACCGCTTAAATAACCGACCTAGGAAAACACTTGGAATGAAAACACTGAATGAAGTATTGTTTGAAGAATTACAGGCTGTTGCACTAGCAAGTTGAATCTAGGAATTAAAATTAATATATAAGTTTTACATGAGAAAACGCTAGGTATGTTAGTACTTTTAGCATCTCTTAAATAATGCACTATTTTCTAGAAACTATAGAGTGTTTTTAAGTAGACTTACCAAGTCCATTGCTCTTCTGCTTTTTAACTTTGCTTGGCTTTTACTAGAGCGCATTTTAGGTACTAGTTCTGCAATTAGCTTGCCTAGTATTATTTCCTCACCATCTGCTTCTTGTGATTTTTTAAGAGCATGCTGTATGACAGTATCAAATGAGTGAATGTAAACCTGAAATAATGTTTTGGTAGTTTTATGACCAAACAGCTTCATAATGTGCACAAAAGCAGTGATATTGCTATCTGGTATGGGTTTTCCAGGTTTTTCACCAAAAAAGATTCGTAAGTTATCTAAGCCTTCTTCTGAAAAAAACCAATGCTGTTGATCGGCTAACTGAACAACAAGGTCAGGATGGCGGCAGGTGTACCAACGTAAAAAAAGGTGAGATGCGAAAGAGTGACGAAGTAAGTGCAAGTCGACTTCTGAACCTGCTTCATCTTTTAGTTTATCGAGTGTTTGTCTTACAGCTGTTCTCGCAGTATTAGTGCGACAATCGCCGTTAGTGCTTAGTAGGTATACTTCTTTTGGTGTAAGTACGGTTTCATCTCTTGATTTTGCATCTTTTTTATATTCGTTATAGAAATCCCACCTTAAAGTTGTGTAAGCGCGAATAACTTGAATTACTTCTGGTGGTGCTATTAGGTGGAGGGGTAAACTACGTTTAGCTGATGGTGTTTTACCTTTTCGCACATAAATCACTAATTCAAAAGGACTTGTAACAACATCATTAAGTGTTAGGTTGGCAATCTCTCCAGACCTTAGGCCTGCGTAAAATGCTAACAAGGCTACAGGGTCCTGATCAACTTTTAATAGGTCAAATTCAAGTGGACCAAAAACATGATTACGCCGTGTTCTGATAACAAACCCTTTGGTTCTAGGTGCAAATTTAATGTTTTTAAATAAACCAAATTGTTTTTTACAGTAGCCAACCAGACCCCGTAAGCTAGACATTAAATTAAGCCTAGTTTCCTCAGATAAGGTTTCGTTTTCACGATCAAACAAGTAGTCATTAATAAGAATTTCAAAATCTTCTTCATCCCAATTGCTTAAGTTGGCAGAGCCTGAATAGCGTAAAAAACCATACTTAAACAAACCGCTCATTTCTGAAAGGCATGTATCTAGTGTATTCTGTTCATCAATAAGGTGATGGCGGATGCGATGGATAGCTAAATGAAGACCGGTAAAGTTTTCTTTAATTTGAGATCTTGTCTCATTTATAGCTTTTACTTCAACTTTTGAAGCAGACTCAATTGCTAGCTTGTAGGTACGGTCAAGTGTTTCCTTAAATGCATCTTCTGTAAGCTTAATTACAAAGTCTTCACCAACTTTACCATTGGTATATTTGCCATTATTGTTCGTTAGTTTCTTTCTTAGTTTAAAACGAATTTGTTGCAGTGTAATGCTGCATTGTTGTGCCCATGGAAAAACACTTTCTGCATCTATATCAGGAAAATCTAACTCTGCAAGATCCTCTCTTTCTTCCATCTCATTACTAAGAAGTTTTGATAACTTTAACTCTTCATTAGTTTCTTCTAGTTGGGTAGATTCTGGCTTATCACGACGAATAATAGTGGGAATTGTGCATTGGCTTTGAAGATAGCTATAAGGGGTTGGCCTCGGTACTGGTAACAAATCGTTGTGTAGTTGAGCGATTAAAATTGACTCAACGCCAGCGTAGTAGGGTTGTTTTTTTAAGGCTAGAAGTAAATCATTTAATGTATAGTAAGAAGCATTAGAAACAGGAGATTTGTACAAAGCATGCCTTAACTTTTTGTTAAACTGCTCTAAAGTAATCTTGTTATCTTGGCACCATTGAAATAAAAGTTGAGTTTTTGCTGAAACAGGGAGTGTTGTGCTTAAGTTCATCTCTTTAGAAACTAATAGCTTAAGGTATCCTTTTGCTAAATCATTTGACCCATGGCTAGCTATGGAAGTCATGATATGTTTATAGGTGATTCCAGTACTTGCAACAGCTTCTAATAATGCAATGATAGGAATGTTTTTTTTAATATCTAGCTGGCCAGCCCAAAACCTCCTCCTTAAATTATTCGCCATACCAAGCTGTACTAATTCTACTTCTTCCATAGGCAGCAAACTGGGGCGATAGGGTTTAGTCTTGATCTGAAAAAAAGAGCAGCTTCCCCAGTTGTTTTTTTGAAGATGGTTAATAACGTCGTTGCAAATTTTTTGTTCAGTTTTGTTAAATAAGTATATTTTTATCGGTTTAGAGTTTTTTGAGGTCGGTGTTTCATATTGGCTATTAATAGAGTCCTCTATCAGTTTACCAATTGTTGGTAAGTCGGCTTTAGTGATGCGTGAGTTTTTACCACAGATAGAAAGAATAGCTTTTAAAAAATAAAGTTTTTTTAGATCCCAAAAACCTGGGTAGTCAAGCTTTGGTGCCAGCTCTTCAATAGTGAGCATTCGACTCATGACAAAGGATTCCTGATTAGATTAAACCCATTTATTTCAAGCCATTTTTGTTGAGTTTCAGCTAATTTATTTAAGATATTAATCGTTGATGATGACTGTGGCGATGCAAAATACCAGCCATCGATATGATGTCCAAGCCATGCATCAGCGTATGCTTCACCCAGCTCTTTATGGATATAGGATGCACACTGATGTCGGTGAGCATTGCTTCGACCTAATACTGGCTTCAATCCACCCCATAGCTTTTTTGTTAAATCAATAGCTTCTTTAGCTAGTAGTGGTTTAGATTTAAGAGTTTTAGTGCCTTTCTCATAAACATGGAAATGAGGTTGCTCAGCATTATTAACCTTTAGTGAGCTACTTGCTACCTGGTGGTGTTTTGTAACATCCGAACGGCACTTATCTAGTTCTTTTTTTTGTTCTTTAACTAAACTATTGACACAAATTAGTTTAGCTTCAATGTAATCGCTGCTATTTTTATCTTTATGTAATAGAAAGTCATTACCATAACAATGATTAGTCTCTTCACCCCAAGGGCGTATTGCGTAGCTATAGTGCAGCATCCAGAAATAGTAAAGTTCTAAATGGTTTAATAATCGGATTTGCAAGTGGTGGTCATTATTTAGCTGTGGTGCGATCGCAAAGCTACTAAAATTAAAATTTGGTTTAGCAAGCTGTGAGCCCAAAAAATGAGATTCAACAGGTGCCTTATCATTAAAGTCGATATTGTTTAGCTCTAGCTTAGTTAGCGGGTAGTGTTTTTCTACTTTACTAAAAACTGACATTAGCTCTACCATGCACTTTTTTAGCAACAAGTTCACATCTAGGTTATTGGTTTGGTAATATGCATTTCTAGCTTTAAATTCAATAGGTATGTCACCCGCGAGAATAAATGCATTGAGCTCACCAGCGATTTGTTTTCTGAGTAAAGTGTGTCCAGACCTAGCTACATTATTCAATAAAGGCTTGACGCCAGGGTTATTTGCTTCAAAACCTCTAGCTAAACCTTCTTCATTTAATCCTGCTTTTACATTTTCTTTACTAACTTGTAGTTTTTTTGGAATGTTTAAAATAGTAAAGTGTTTTGCGTAGGGCTCATCGCTGCTAAATATATGTGCAGCTCGGTTTATCATTAAAGTAAGGGTATTGTTTTCGCTAATATACATACTCTCTGCTGACAGAGGTTTATTAGCCTCGTAAGTTGCATTCATCCAGCGCCTTTTACGAATGCCTGCAATTAAGCTAATAAGTGAAAGGGTGAAAATATCCTTTTTGTTAGCCCTAAGAACTCGTTCCCAGTAACCAAAAATAGTAGACCAAGTTAATTGGTTAGTATCGGCAAGTGAGCGAACATTATTTCGAACCCATTTTGGCTGGCTATAGTAAGGATTATTTTTTTGTTGCTCATTGTTCAATAAAAAATCTTCAGGTTGTGGTGGCCTAGCAAAGTTACCAGGCTCAAAACCAATAATGGACATTTTCTCATCGGAATTTGAAATGTTTTTGTCTAAATCTTGGTTATAACCTGAGGGAAGTGTGAATTTTGCTTCAGGTGGGTTAGCCCAAAACCTATCTTTGTCTAGAACTCCATATGTATTCTCATTTGTACCCAAAAGGCTAAATCTATTCAATATATAATTAACTTTGTTAGCTTTTATGTCAATTTCGCGATCAAACTGCCCCTTAGGTGGTAATGCAGTTGTATTTTCGTGAAAATCAGTTATTAAAACATCTCGTAGATTAAAAATATTTCTGTAGTAGGTGTTTGAATACAAAAGTTCTTGTTTAGCTGTTGTCAAATAGACGATCTCTACAAATTTCACTATGAGGGAAGCTCGATCACTTTTAAGCCATTGATTTTGATTGGCGATTTTATTGATGCCAAAACTGATGGGGTAGTGAGTTCCATATTTCTTTGGATCGCCTCTACTCGTTTCAACCAGATAGCTTCTTTTTTTATCGTGAACTATTCTCATTTTTTGCATAAGTTCTGATAAAACTTTACTAGGCGCCCAACTAGTATTTACTCCAGAGTGAAAGAGGTTTTTTAATAGCTTGTAGATTTCATCAAATGCTGGAGGTGGCATACAGTATTGAATAATGGGTAAAAACTTCATGCCATTTTCCAAGTCCCATAAATCAAGGTCTTTTAACAGACCGATTGTTTCTAAGTACCTATCTTCTAGAAACGTGGGCATCTTCAGCGCCATCCATAAATTTATTGATTCTAGTTACAAAGTTTGAAAACTCGATACTTTCTACTTCTAAGTTTAGTCGCTCTACAAAAGCATTCTGTAGATCGATAGATTTTGTTCTTAGTTTTTCAATCACTTGGTCTATTGTGTAGCTGCTTTGAACATGATTTTTCCATCTTTCTTTAAGCTCATCACTGATGTCAAATTCATTAGTAGTAACTCTAGCATCTAAGTTTTCTGGCTCAGGGGCAGGGTAGAAATCCATCTCTTCATAATATTCTTCATCATCGTCTGGGTCTACATCCCAGTCAACCTCACACTCTATTCGTCCTTCCTCGTTTACAGTTTCAGTAAAAGTACTACCAAAAGTACTACCAATTGTTTGTTCTTGCTGATCTATTGCTGCTTGTTGATCTATTGCTGCTTGTTGATCTATTGCTGCCTGCTGATCTATTGCTGCTTGTTGATCTATTGCTGCTTGTTGATCTATTGCTGCTTGTTGATCTATTGCTGCCTGCTGATCTATTGCTGCTTGTTGATC
>CANQLY010000109.1 GCA_947624795.1 uncultured Marinospirillum sp. | reverse complement strand
CGCTTCTAAGGTGCCTGCAATTTTTACATTTAGGGTTGAAACCTGTGAAAAAGCCGCTTTATTTTCATAAATAGTAGCAGTTAAAGCAATGCGCTCTATAACGGGATCAATGTTAGCCAAATGAATGCTAAACACTGTGCGACCTGGCACCGCTTCGGTGAGTTGAACAGCCCCACCTAGCAGGCTTACTTGCCCAAAAAAGCACATGTCGCCATCGCCACGAACTTTACCTTCTGCCCCTAGTAAAAAAGCAGACACATCAATGTCTGCACCGGCAAGGGTGGCATAAGTAATTTCAACTTGGTGCACAGATGAATCAACACCTGTATTTCCACCAGGAACTAGATTAACCATTCACTTACTCCAGTATTTAAGTTAGGCACGATTAGTTAAATTATTTTATTTTTGAAAATAACGCCAATGAGGGTCTTGTGCAACCTCTAATAACTGCTTATCACCTGCAGAATCACCCCAAGCACGCACATGGTAATGGTTTAATTCGCCATAAACTGCTTGCAAACGCTCCACTTTACTAGCACAACGGCAGTTAACGCCTGCTATTTTTCCCGTTAAATGCCCTTCAATAACTTCAAGTTGAGTTGCAATTAATTTAACGTTTAGTTTGGCTGCAAAAGGGCGTAATAATAATTCAGGTGAAGCAGAACACAGCGTTACCTCATGCCCTACAGCAATTTCATCAGCCACACCTTGTATGCCAGCAGGGCGCAATAACCTACTCCAACGCTGCTTGCAAAAAGCCTCTGCCATTTCATTAAACCAAGCTTCTGATACCCCGGTTAAAAAATGGGCAACCAACCTTTCTTTTAACTGGTCGCGGCTTAGCCTACCCAATAAATAAGCAAGGCTTGGTAATAACAAACCCGATAACTTACGCACAAAAACAAAAGGGCCAAAAGCAAAACGAAGAAAAGGCACAAAGCTATCGTGATAAGTTAAGGTTCCATCAAAATCAAACACCGATAATACGGGTTTTTTTGCAGCCGACATGACTAGTTCACTCCAGCAAGGCTAATGGACGTATTTTTATTACGCTTTTGAGTGGCTTTTACACCATACCATTTAGCCCGTTGCAAAGTATTGGCAGCCCACTTTAAATGCGTGGCAGGTTCGCACATAGCACCATTGTGCTTGAACACCGCAGGAGCTGAATCACTCAGCAGCACGTTGGCAGAATTTAGGTCGTCTAAACTTACCCTTAAACTGTGTTGAATAATATTAATTTGACTAGGATGAATGGCTGTTTTTCCTACTAGACCATGAGCGATGTCAAGCTCAAGCTCTGCCTCTAATAATTCTGGGGTGGCTAGCTGCTCAAAAACAGGCGCGGTTAGTGCAAAACCCTGCGCCCCCATAACACTGACCAACATAGGGATAGCATAGCCCATGGGCGTATCATACAAGGTGGTTTTTGGGTTTCTACGCAAGCCCAAGCAACCTAGTAAATCATTGCCACCAATACGCAAAGCAAGCACTCGGTTTTGTAGCGTGCTTTGCAATGCTAAGCCAAGCTCGACCATCGCACTAGGGTTAAACACTTCTGCGGTTTCTAAGGTTGGCATAAGCAACAAGTGTGGATTAGTAACAGCAGCCGACCAAACTGATAAATTACTTAAACCCAGCTTTGGCAACACAAAACCATCAATGTGTTTAATTAATGGCCAATCATTTAATTCAGCGGCCATTGCTGCATTGCGTGGACGCACAAAAAGTAGAGGGCCTTTGTTTAAACGCCCACCGCATTGTTCAATATTGGTTAGTAACAAATGAAGTTTTTGCAATGCCATTTGCACATCAACCTCAGCAACGGCATCTTCTAAACACACCACCAAAGAGCGCAGTTGTGGCAACTTTTTACGAAAAACCGCATCAAGGATATCGCTGCGCAAAGCAGGCATGTAAAGCGTGGCCCCTAAGGAGTAGGGTGACGGGTAATTCATTAGCCTAAGCTCCGAATTAGGGTTAAGAAACTAGCGGGGCTTGACTTGATTCAAACGAACCCCGACTCCTTGTCTATCTCTCCAGTTTATAAACAACTAAAGTCCTTTAGGTGCATAAATAGCAGGTAGGTTACGTAGATAACCTTGATAATCCATACCGCAACCAAATAAATAGCGGTCTTCAATTGCCAAACCCGTAAAATCGGCCGTAAAGCCTTCTAATGCTTTACGGTTATGCTGTTTATCCACCAGCACTGCACAGGTAACATCTTTTGCACCCTGAGCATGGCAATGGTCAATAATGGCAGCAAGGGTTGCACCTTCATCAAGAATATCATCAATAATTAAAACATTGCGCCCTTTAATTGCTACTTCAGGCTCAACACGCCAATGCAAATCCCCAGCCTCAGTCTTACGGCGGTAACGGGTGGCATGTAAATAATCAACTTCTAATGGAAAGCTTAAGCGTTTTAATAGCTCTGAAGTGGCAAACATCCCGCCATTCATCACACAATAAACCACAGGCAACTTATTTTTTAAGCGCTCAGTAATGGCTAATGCCATGCAGTCAAATGCTTCTTTTACTTGTTGTTCACTTGCCAAACAATCAGCATCTTGTGCGATCTTACGAATGCGTTCAATTTCACTTTGCAAATCATCGTTCATTAAGGGCAACCTGTTCTAAGCCTGAAGCTTTAGAGTCTTCAACTAAATGTAAAGTTTGTGTTGGGAAGGCTATTTCAGCACCCTCATCATTAATAATCTCATAAATCCCAAGCAGTACTGTTTGCTTAATGCCATGAAAATCAACCCAATTGGTTGTTTTGGTAAAAGTATAGATAAAAAAGTCTCAAGTAGATGGGCCATAAGTATTAAAGTTAACAATCAGTGTACGGCTTTCTGTTTCTATGTCCTGATGGTCAATTAAATACTGGCGTACACGCTCAATGATTACCGGTACCTTTGCGATGTCTTCATAGCGAAGGCCAATCGTTTCATTGATTCGTCTATTATACATGCGTGACGGGTTTTCTACTGAAATGTTAGCAAAAATCGCATTAGGAACATAAAGCGGCCGCTGATCAAACGTTCTAATGCGAGTCAGGCGCCAGCCAATGTCTTCTACCGTTCCTTCTATATTACGATCAGGTGAACGTATCCAATCACCCACTGAAAAAGGGCGGTCAAGGTAGATCATGATGGCGCCAAAAAAGTTGGCTAATAAGTCACGGGCAGCAAACCCTATGGCTATGCCACCAATACCACCAAAAGCCAGCACACCCGATACTGAAAAACCAAGCGTTTGTAACAGCACTAGAGCCGCTGTAATAAAAGTAGCCGCTTTTAATAGCTTACCCATTGCTTTAGCCGTGGTTAAATCTAGTGGCTTTTTAAATGTATTAGGGCAAGTTAGGCGCTGCTCCATGCCTGAAATAAAACGCACAATAAACCAAGCAAAAAGAACAATCACCACTGACCGGCGTGTAGCGCCAATAAACTCAGCCATTTCAAGTGTTGAATTTAAATTTACAACATTGAGTGCTAACAACAAGCCCTGCAACCAAATAAAAATACTCACCGGTTTACGAGCAGCATCTAATAAAAAGTCATTCCACACACTATTGCTTTTTTTAAAGCGAGTCGCTGCTTTGTCAAAAAAATGATTAACAAAAAAATGAATAATCAGTGCAGCTAAAATAATAATGAATACTTGCAGTATCCAAGCATAATCCTCAGGTAACATTTTGCCTAGCTCAGAGGCACGTTCTAAAATACGATCCATACTTCACCTTTTTAGTTTTAAATAAGCAGATGCAATACACTCTGCAAATCTTTAGCAACGAGGTATTTTGCCAGCTGCCTTGCTAACAAAGCTTCTGGGGAAGCTAACCAGTCACTACTGCTGGGTGCCTGAGCTTTTAACGCAGCTATTTTATTACACGTTTCAATGTTTTGGTCTTCTAGCCATTCTAATACTTCAATGGCTGCTGGCTGATTATTACAAACCAGTATTTGATCACAACCTGCCTGCAAAGCCGCCGCCGCCCTTTGTGGAAAACTACCGGCTTGGCTTGCACCTTCCATGGCTAAGTCATCACTGAAAATCATACCAGTAAAGTTAAGTTCTTTACGCAGCATTTTTAACCAGCGCTTAGAAAAGCCCGCAGGGTGCTCATCAACTGCTGTATAAATAATATGGGCAGGCATAATGCCTTGCAGCTGATCTGCCAAGGCAACAAAAGGCTTTAAGCAGGTGGCTTTAATTTCTTCTAATGGTCTTTTATCAAGCGGTATGCAAGTATGCGAATCGCCCACCACATAACCATGGCCTGGAAAGTGCTTACCCGTGGCCGCCATACCCGACTGATGCATCCCTTTTACAAAGGCTTGCGCCAGCTCAATTAAGCTGTGGATATTTGCAGAAAAAGCACGGTCACCAATCACTTGGCTAGTGCCATAATCAAGGTCTAATACTGGTGCAAAACTAATATCTAAACCAACATCAATGACTTCTGCCGCCATTAATTGGCCAATCAGCCGTGCAGCATCTAAGGCAGCCACTGTATTTAATTCATAAAGATTGCCTAGCTCACGCATAGCAGGTAGGCAAGTAAACCCTTCTTTTAACCTTTGTACCCTGCCGCCTTCTTGGTCTACAGCAAGTAGGATATCGGCACGAATCGAACGTATTTCTGCTGTCAATGCAGCCACTTGGGCTGCATCTTCAATGTTTCGGGAAAAGAGGATAACGCCTCCAACCCTTGGCCTTTGCAATAACTGCTGCTCTGCTTTGGTTAGGCTTAAGCCTTGCAGGTCAAGCATTAATTTAGACATAACTTGATTAACCTAACGTAAGATAATGTTAGCTTCACGCTCAAGTTGCTGTACAAACTTGTTTTGCATGCGATAGCCCTGATCTTCTTTTAAAGCACGACTTAACTGGGTTATTTCAGTTTCATTCGTGCTTACTTTACCTTGCTCTACTTTTTGTAAATTAACCAGTGCTGAATCGCCATTTGAAAGCCGAATCGAACTGCTTGCATTGGTTAAGCTAAGACGAAATGCTGCTTCGTTAATCATAGAAGGTGTAGAAGAATCATTGCGAGCGACACCCGTAACGCTTATCCATTCACCTTTAACCTCTTGATTTACTTGCAGCTCATCAAGCTCTTGCTGGGCAATTTTACGCACTAGCAAGGCGGCTTCTTGTGCTTTTAACTCAGTAGTCACCTGCTCTAAAACAGCCTCTAATGCCTGCTGCTTTTGTGGCTGATAGGTTTCACGCGCAACCACTAGGTAACGGCCATCGCTTAAACGCAAGGGTTCAGTTAACCAGCCATCGTTAATTAAATCATCGGCAAACAAGGCTTTACTCACACTTGGCTCTGCCCACATGCCCTGTAACTGCTCACGAATCAACCAGCCACTTGTTTGCACAGGTAAAGATGCTGACTCAGCTACTTCATTTAAGTTACTTGAACTAAAGCTTAGATTGCGTAATTGCTCTAGCTTTTCAGTGGTTGCGTTACGCACAGGCTGGGCAATCACACGTGCCACTAATTCTTCTCGTAAACTTTCAAAACTTGGCAAGTCAATGCTGTCTTTTTCAGTTAATTGAATCAGGTGTAGACCAAACTCGGTTTCAACCACGGATGAAAGGTCGCCCACTTTTTCTAAAGAAAATAGCGCATCTTCAAAACTATTGTTCAGGCTGCCTGCTTGAATACGCCCTAAAGCACCGCCAATATTGGCCGTTGAGACATCATCGGACAGCTCAGCTGCCTTGCTTGCAAAGCTTGCGCCTTCTTGCACTTCTTTTCTAACCGTTTCTAAACGCTGAATCGCTGCTTGCTTTTCTGATGCGTCTTTATAAGTTACTAGAATATGGGCAGCACTGTAATGGTTATTCTGGGTTTTAAGGCTCGTTAAATAACGCTCATATTCTGCTTGCAACTGTTCTTTGGTGGCTGTGAATTGATCAGCTAAATTGGCCGGATCAAACACCAAATAATTAACCTTTAACTGTTCAGGGGTTTGGTAATTTTGTAATTGCTGCTGATAAAAGCGTTCAATCTGTTCACGACTGACTTCTAGCTGCTTTAGGTAATCAGCGGTTTGAATAATTTTATAGCGATAATCCCGTGTTTGACCTACAAGGCGCTGAAACTGATCTACCTCATTGGCCAAAGCAAACTCAGTTGCTGCCAAACCGCCTAATAACTGCTCGCTCAGTAAGTCTTGCTTTAACTGCTGACGAAAAGTTTGGGGTGTTAACCCCTGCTGTCCAAGCACTTGGCTAAAGCTGCTTTGCTGAAAGCGACCCGCATCATCTTGAAAGGCGCTCATGCGAACAATCTGCCGTTCAAGCTGACGATCTGAGATGTGCATCTTGAGTTGCTTGGTTTTTTGTTGCACTAACTGCTCTTGTATTAACTGATTCAACGCAAACTGACGCAGTAAATTCATGTCAATTTGTTCTAAATCAATTTGGCCTTGCTGCTGTAGCTGCCGCATTTGCTGCTGAGCCACTTGGTCGACTTGAAACTGACTAATCGATTGCTTATTTACTTGGGCCACTTCGTTAGGATCACCACGCATAGCGGTGAAGAGTGAGTCCATTCCCCATAAGGAAAAGGCAATGGCTATTAGACCTACTAGGAAGTAGGCGACTATTCCTTTGGATCTTTCTCTAATTTTTACCAGCATGTAGCTCTCAGTTCAGGCAAGGTGATGTTTAAAATTTATTTGACTGGTGATTATAACGCTTTGTAAAAAAAAACGCAGCTTTCAAATAAGCGCTAAAAACAAGTTCTAAAATAGGGGCTGCACTGTAAAACACCCACCCAAAAAAAACGCACCTTCTAGGGTGCGTTTTAAGTAACAACAGTTATTCGTTTAGTTAACTGCGTCTTTTAAACCTTTACCAGGCTTAAAGCTAGGCACTTTAGCTGCTTTAATGGTGATCTCTTCACCATTTTGAGGGTTGCGGCCTTTACGCTCTGCACGCTCTTTAACCAAGAACGTACCAAAACCAACCAAAGAAACGCTCTCGCCTTGCTGTAATGCACCAGTAATTGAATCAAGCACGGCATCTAGTGCACGGCCAGCAGAAACTTTAGGAAGGTCTGCTTTAGCTGCTATTGCGTCGATTAGTTCTGATTTATTCACTCTTCCACCCC
>CANQLY010000108.1 GCA_947624795.1 uncultured Marinospirillum sp. | reverse complement strand
GCCATCGCTCATGGAGTGAATTATTTCGATACGTCGCCAGCCTATTGCCAGGGCGTTATGCAGGCGAACTTTTTAAGCAACTAAGAACCAGTGAGCTAGGCCGTTTTGTGGATGCGCTAATTATAGGTGCCATTATTGAAGCCCGTTCTTGCGAACGCTTTGCGGCATTAATACCTAGCTTAGTCGAGCAGGGTGAGCTAACTTTAGCCAACTACTACTGCTCGTTAATTAAAGCAGAAGCAAGGCACTTTGAAGGCTATTTATACCTAGCTAATCTTTATACGGATAAGCCCATTGCAGAAAGAATAGCGGCACTGTTAGAAGCAGAAAAACAACTGATAGAAAGCCCAGACCCAGTGTTTAGATTTCATTCGGGCGTGCCAGTATAAGTAATCTGCTGTTTCTAACTTGTTAACCTAAGCGCGTAGCAATCAAAACTTACTGAGAAAAGTAGTTATCAGAAAATTCTGGATAACTGCTTTTTTATAGCATTCATTTTAAACTATTCATTTTTTAATCCCTCTGCTCCGCTTGACAACTTCTTCTTAATGGTCGAATCTAGCTTTAAGTTCAAACGGCTGTATGAAAGCTTGTAGATAAGCAGGCTTGCAGTGCCCGATGAGTTTTTCTAAAACAAAAAGCTGGAGATCACACGATGATTTACCAAGGCAAATCCATTCAAGTACACGCCCTTAATGACGGAAATGTAGAGTTAATTTTTGATCGCGAAGGTCAGGCAGTTAACGTACTTAGTACAGACACCATTAAAGAGTTAGGTGAAGCAGTTGCAGCCATACAAGCTAAATCCGATATAAAGGGTTTGCTTATGAGTAGTGCCAAGGAAGCTTTTATTGTTGGCGCTGATATTACTGAGTTTCACGGTATTTTTGGTGAAACCGAAGAATTCCTAGTTGAGATGAACCTAAAGGTTCACGAGCTATTTAATAGAATCGAAGATTTACCCTTTCCTACTGTGACCGCAATTAACGGCCTAGCCTTAGGTGGTGGTTGTGAAATGCTACTGACCACTGACTTTCGTGTCATGGCTGATACCGCAAAAATTGGTTTACCAGAAACCAAGCTAGGCATAGTGCCAGGCTGGGGTGGTTGTGTACGTTTGCCACGTTTAATTGGTGCCGATAACGCCATTGAGTGGATTGCCGGTGGTACTGAAAACCGTGCCGATGTTGCGCTTAAAATGGGTGCTGCCGATGCGGTAGTGAGTAAAGAAAACCTAAGGGATGCAGCCTTAGATATTCTAGCCCAAGCCCAAGCGGGTAACTTAGATTGGCAAGCGCGTCGTGAACAGAAAAAAGCACCGCTTAAGTTGAACCCGATTGAATCCATGATGGTATTTGAAACAGCCAAGGGTTTTGTAGCAGGCAAAGCAGGCCCTCATTATCCAGCGCCTGTTGAAGCCATTAAAGCCATTCAAAAAGGTGCCACGGCTTCACGTGAAAAAGCGCAGCTAGTTGAAGCTAAAACTTTTGCAAAGATGGCAAAAACTGATGTTTGCTATAACTTGGTTGGCTTGTTCTTAAATGACCAGCTAGTTAAGAAAAAAGCCGCAGCCTATCAAGAACAGGTTGATCCGGTTAAGAAGGCAGCAGTTTTAGGTGCGGGTATTATGGGTGGTGGTGTTGCTTATCAATCGGCCTCTAAAGGTACGCCGATTATGATGAAGGACATTAATGAAGCTGCCCTTCAGTTAGGTTTAAAAGAAGCCAGCAAATTGCTAGGGGGTCAGCTAAAGCGCAAACGCATTACTGCTGAACAAATGGCAGAAGCTTTAGGCCGTATTCGTCCTACACTGTCTTACGGTGATTTTGCTGATGTAGAGCTAACGGTTGAAGCCGTGGTTGAAAATGCGAAGGTTAAAGCAAGCGTTTTAGCCGAGCTAGAAAACCATGTGGCTGACGATGCCATTATTGCTTCTAACACTTCAACTATTTCGATTAACAGCCTAGCTAAAAACCTAAAGCGTCCAGAAAACTTCTGTGGTATGCACTTTTTCAACCCAGTGCACCGTATGCCTTTGGTAGAAGTTATTCGTGGCGAAAAGTCATCTGAAAAAGCCATAGCCGCAACAGTGACCTACGCTAAGCAAATGGGTAAAACACCCATTGTTGTGAATGACTGCCCAGGCTTTTTAGTTAACCGTATTTTGTTCCCTTACTTTGGTGGCTTTATTGGCCTAGTTGAACAGGGCGCAGATTTCCGCCGTGTTGATAAAGTCATGGAGAATTTTGGCTGGCCTATGGGTCCTGCTTACTTATTAGACGTGGTGGGTTTAGATACAGCCGTTCACGCTAATGATGTCATGGCTGAAGGCTTTCCTGACCGTATGAAGCGTGAAGGCAAAACTGTACTTAATGCTATGTACGACGCAGGCCGTTTAGGTCAGAAAAACTCGACGGGTTTTTATAAGTATGAAGAAGACCGCAAGGGTAAGCCGCAGAAGAAAAATGATGAAACGACTGATGCGTTAATTCAGCCTTTAGTAAAAGCTAACGAGGAACTAACCGATGAGCAAATTATTGCCCGTATGATGGTTCCTCTTTGTTTAGAAACGGTGCGTTGCCTAGAAGATAATATTGTGGGTACACCTGCCGAAGCAGATATGGCGTTAATTTACGGTATAGGTTTCCCACCTTTCCGTGGTGGTGCGCTACGTTACATCGATGCCATGGGTGTGCAAGCCTTTGTTGACTTGGCTGATTCTTTAGCAGAGCTAGGTCCGCTTTATGCTGTAACAGACAAGCTACGTGCTATGGCCGCTAATAACGAACGTTTTTACAGTTAAGGTTTTGTCACCGAATTCAGGAGAATAACAATGAGTCTGCAACCACGTGATATCGTAATTGTTGATGGTGTACGTACTGCCATGGCTAAGGCCAAAAATGGTGCCTTTCGTAATGTACGTGCTGAAGAATTATCCGCCGATATTATGCGTGCCTTATTAACGCGCAATGCGGGTTTAAACCCAGCAGAAATAGATGACATTATTTGGGGCTGTGTTAACCAAACCCTAGAACAGGGTTATAACGTAGGCCGTAATGCGGCTATTTTGACCGACATTCCTAAAACAGTACCAGCACAAACCGTTAACCGCTTGTGTGGCTCTTCTATGAGTGCCATTCATATTGCTGGCGCTAACATTAAAGCTGGCTTGGGTGATATTTACCTAGTCGGTGGTGTAGAGCACATGGAGCACGTCAACATGATGCACGGTGTTGATGTTAACCCTTCGGCCAGTATGCAAAATGCTAAAGCAGCCATGATGATGGGTTTAACCGCTGAACTGCTCGGTAAAATGCACGGTATTACCCGTCAGCAGCAGGATGAAATGGGTGCACGTTCACACCGTTTAGCCCATGACGCTGCTATCAATGGCCGTTTTGATAACGAAATCATTGGTGTAGAAGGCCACGATGCTGAAGGTCGCTTAAAACTGATTCTTAAAGATGAAGTGATTCGCCCTGAAACCACAGTAGAAACCCTAAGCCAGCTTAAGCCAGTGTTTGATCCACGCAGCGGTACGGTAACCGCAGGTACTTCTTCTGCCTTGTCAGTGGGTGCTTCAGGCATGTTAATGATGAGCTATGAAAAAGCGCAGGCACTAGGTCTTAAACCAATAGCCAAGGTACTTTCTATGGGCGTTGCCGGTTGTGATCCTTCCATTATGGGTTACGGTCCTGTTCCAGCCACTAAGAAAGCACTAAAAGCGGCAGGCTTAACCATTGATGACATTGATATTGTTGAATTGAATGAAGCCTTTGCAGCACAAGGTTTGCCAGTGCTAAAAGACTTGAAATTAATGGATAAGATGGATGAAAAAGTTAACCTAAACGGCGGTGCAATAGCCTTAGGTCATCCACTGGGTTGTTCAGGTACACGTATTAGCACCACGCTACTTAATGTGATGCAGCAAAAAGATGCAACCCTTGGCCTAGCGACCATGTGTATTGGTATGGGGCAGGGTGTGGCAACTATTTTTGAACGTGTTTAATTAACGCTGCTTAATTACTAGCTACGTAGGCATGACTGCGTTAAAAACCTGCTTAAAGTGCTCATTTACTCATTATAAACTGCGTCTTTTCGCAGGTTTTTGCCTTGCTTTAAATTTTTTCATACTCATTGGGCGTTGTTGTTGCTTGCCCAAATAGTATTCAAATAAGCTATAATTCTAGCCATTGGCTTAAGCTTTTCTTAACTATACCTCTCTTTTGTATTTTCTTTACGGTAAGCTTAATGTTTAACTTTTTACTCTTTGGGTAGCTTTTATTATGCGCGCAGATTTTATTAACCCATTTCTTCACTCAATGGTTAATGTATTACGTACTATGTGTGACTTGCAGCCTCAGGTTGGTAAACCAGTATTAAAAGAAGACAATGTTGCACGGGGCGTAGTAACAGGGTTTATCGATTTAATGGGCGAACAAACGGCAGGTTCTATGGCGATCAGTTTTTCTGAGCCAGTGGCGTTTGATCTAGTTGAGCGAATGTTAGGTGAGCGCCCAACTAAAATAGACAGCACAGTGGAGGATTTAGTGGGTGAGATCACTAACATTGTATCGGGTGGTGCTAAAAAAACGCTGTCTGAAAAAGGATTTAATTTTTACTTATCGCAACCCGTCACTTTTGTTGGTGTAGGGCATAAAATTTTACACAGCGCCTATGGGCCCAAAATTTTAATACCCTTTCATGTTGACAGTGGTGATTTTGTGGTTGAGGTTTGTTTTCGTAATTAATGTATTCATCAAGGCTTAAGCATAATTTGCATTGCTATGACTTCAAAAGTGCGACCTTTGGTTTAATGCAATAGTCAATGCTTTTGTCAAGCCTTGGTTTAACTATTTAAGATTTGGTTTTTCGGGTGCGTAATAGTATGTAAAGTGCGCCTGAGCCGCCGTCTTTAGGTAAGGCAGAACAAAACGCTAACACTTCAGGCATTTGCTTTAGCCAAACATTGACGTGTGATTTAATGCTAGGCACTTCCCCTTCACGATTGTAGGATTTTCCGTGTACAACCAATAAACAGCGGCTTGCTGAACGGCTGCCATCACGAATAAACTCACTTAAAGCAGCCCGTGATTTTTCTATGGTGAATCCATGTAAATCTAAGCCTTCTTGCCAGCTTAATAACCCTTTTTTAACGCTTGCAAGGTGCGTAATGGTAAATCAGGAACGTGGAATAGGAGGTTTTCACCTGGGTTAACTGGCCTAACTTGACCATCAGATATTCCAAGGTCTGTTAAGGAGCTAGATTCACTGGTCGCCGCTAAACGGCGAGCAAGGTGATTAATGTCTTTAACCCGACGTGGTTTACCTAAGTCAGCAAGGTTCTGCTTAACAGGTTTAACCCCCTTCATTAATTCTTGAAATAAATTATGATCGTCATTGGGGTTATTCTCAGGGCTCACTTTTTGCTCCTTATGCTAAACTTAGTGAATTGCTAAAATTAGCGAATATTAACACGTCAACTCAGGATGTTACGCAGCGATGAGCCTAATTACTAATCAAACAACCACTTCATTGGTTCAAGAATTAAAAACCCTGCGTGATTTTGTGCGCTGGGCACTGACTAACTTTAATAGAAACCACTTATACTATGGGCATGGTACAGACAATGCTTGGGATGAAGCGCTGCACTTGGTATTAGGCAGTTTGCATTTGCCTTGGGATACTGATGAGCGATTACTTGATGCCCGTTTAACCCAGTTAGAGCGTGAACAACTGATAAGTTTAATTAAGCAGCGCTGTGAAACACGCACGCCCCTGCCTTATTTATTAGGTGAAAGCTGGTTTGCAGGCTTGCCGTTTAAAGTCGACCCTAGGGTTCTGATTCCTCGCTCACCCATTGCCGAACTTATTCTCAATTGTTTTGAGCCTTGGTTTGATGAAACACAGCCACCGGCTAAAATTTTAGACTTGTGCACCGGCAGTGGCTGCATTGGTATTGCATGTGCTTATGCTTTTCCTACGGCTGAGGTTGTATTAAGTGATATTTCACAAGACGCACTAGACGTTGCTAAAGAAAATATTAGCCGTCATCATTTAGATTTAAGAGTCACTGCGCTGGCTTCTAATTTATTTTTAGGGCTTAAAATTGAAGATAAATTTGATTTAATTGTCAGTAATCCGCCGTATGTGGACGCACAAGATTTAGCTGCTATGCCTGAGGAGTATCACCAAGAACCCGAGCTTGCACTGGTGGCAGGTGACGATGGCCTAGATTTAGTCAAAGTAATTTTGGCCAATGCAAGGCAGCATTTAAATGATGGTGGCTTGCTGGTGGTGGAAGTGGGTAATAGTGAAACCCACCTAGAAGCTTTGTTTCCACAAGTGCCTTTTTTGTGGGTTGAATTTGAAGTGGAAGCCCGTGGCGTTTTTGTACTAACAGCCGCGCAGCTTGATGAATTTCAGGCAGATTTTGTAGCTGCTGTGCAATAAAAATACATTGTTAATGATTAAAATGGAAGCCTAAGTTATGTCGGGTAATACCTTTGGAAAGCTTTTTACTGTCACCACCTTTGGTGAAAGCCATGGCCTAGCTTTAGGTGCCATTATTGATGGTTGTCCGCCGGGAATGGCGTTGACTGAAGCCGATTTACAGCTAGATTTAGACCGCCGTAAACCTGGCACTAGTCGCCACACCACCCAAAGGCGTGAAGACGACCAAGTAAAAATTATGTCGGGAGTTTTTGAAGGTAAAACAACGGGTACCCCCATTGGTTTATTAATAGAAAATACCGATCAACGCTCTAAAGATTATGGCAAAATTCAAGCGCAGTTTCGCCCTGCCCATGCGGATTATACCTACCAACAAAAATACGGTATCCGTGACCATCGTGGCGGTGGACGCAGTTCTGCACGTGAAACAGCGATGCGTGTAGCTGCCGGTGCTATTGCTAAAAAATACCTTTTAGAAACTCATGGCATTATTATTCGTGGTTACTTATCGCAGCTAGGCCCTATTAAAGCAGAAAAGCTGCAGTGGGATGAAGTGGAGCGTAATCCCTTCTTTTGCCCAGACCCTGACAAGGTGCCTGAAATGGAAGCCTACATGGATGCACTGCGTAAAGAAGGTGATTCCATTGGTGCGCGCATTAATGTGGTTGCTGAGGGTGTGCCGCCAGGCTTAGGCGAACCTGTTTTTGATCGCTTAGATGCAGAGAT
>CANQLY010000107.1 GCA_947624795.1 uncultured Marinospirillum sp. | reverse complement strand
GGTAAGTTTCTAGTTAGTGGTTGGCTTGTTGAAAATTGAACCATTGATTATATAGAAGATAGCGAGTAACGAACAGCAGCCAAGATTAGTTGGGGCATTGGGCAAGCTGGCTTGCGCTAACACTGGTGTTTACCCTAACACGGCCTGCTGCCGAAATAGTTAAGCTTTTAGCTTGATTGTAATTAAAGCCTGTGCAGGGCAAAAGTGTGCCACCAAAATCTTGGTCGGGCAAAGGGCTTATTTTAATGGCGGCTCGTGGAAAAACAATGGGGTAGCCCGTGCCTGCTGAAAAATGCACCCATTGCTGGCTATCTGCCACCACAATTAACACATTGCCGGTATAAAAAGCCGATGCATCGCATTGTTTGCCATCATTGCTTGCACACAGCTGCAGCACTTTATTGTTCATGGTTGCCATGTAGCGTGCATGGTTTAGTACAGCTTGTAAGCGGGCTAATTCACTTCTTTGGCTTTGTTGTTCTACAAGGCGCTGGTAAGAAGGCACTAGGTAGCTTATTAAAATGCCCACAATCACTAAAACAAGCAGCAGTTCAATTAAGTTAAAGCCTTGCTGATTATAGCCACTTTCAGGAATTATCTGCATGGTAACAACCCATAACAGCAAGGCAAGGTGGGCATTGTATCGCACGCACTTCACCAGCTTTGTTTAATTGGTTAGAAAAATCGGCGCAATTTTTACGCAGTTTTAATTGGTGCATTAATACGGCTTGGTGCAATTCTTTACTGCCAATTATTATAATAATTAAACTAATAAACATAAATAACATAATGGGGGCAAGCACAAAGCCTTGTGGGTTATTTTTACTATTCATGGCAAGCCTGCTGGCTGGGGTTTAAAATAAACTGTTGAAGTAATTAGCTGCCGATATAAGCCATCTTGGGGGGGTGTTAATGTTTGGCCCCACAAAGAAAAGCTACTAGCGCTGCGTTTTTTGGTGGGTTTGCTTGCCACAATAATAAAAGCAAACTGTAGGCCGCTTACCTGACTGGTTTCTAAGGTGCCGCAATCGACCACATCAAGCAGTGCATCTTCTGTTATTAGGTTGCCTTCGATACCTTCTGTAAATTCTGTTACTTGCATGCTTTGTTTGATTTCACAATAAGGCTGTGAAATGGCTTCGTGGGGTAGGTAGCGAAAGCGAAGTAATTCCACTTGGTCGACAAGTGTTCTGGATGCAGGCCTTGCTCGCCAAGGTTTTAATTGTTTATAAGCTAGGCCAAAGCCAAACGATTTTTTATCTAGGTAAATAACGCCGTATTCTTTTTTGTCTTTTTGTTCTTGGGGGGCGGTTTCGGTTTCGGTTTCTTCTATTTCTAGGGCTTGCTTAGCTTCAATGGCTTCTAAAAAGCTTTTTTCTGTTTCGGCGTCTTTAGGGTCTAGCCTTACAATCACCAGCCAATCTGAACTATTAAAGGGTTCAACGTAGGTTATGTAACCTAGTGCATTGTATTTAATGTAAATTTTTGTTGATTGGGTTTTAGTTGGATAGCTGCTAATGGCTTTGCCTATTAATAGCGTTTTAGTTTTACTTAAAATGGTTTCTTTAATGCCTGCTTCCACTAGGGTGGCATTTTCAGTTAAACGCAGTAATTCAGACTGATCGGCTTGATAACGTATTAAGCTAAGCAATAGTTGGCTTGCGGCAAGTAAAAGCAGGCCGCCAAACAAACTGACCACTAACAGCTCGATGAGTGAAAATCCTTTTTGCATTCTTTTAAATCACCTTTGTATGCGTTTTATGCCAGTGGGCGATTGCCATTCAAGGTAAGCAGGCACGCTGGTTAAGCTGTAGTTTAATTGGGGTAGTTCTTTTAAGGCTTGGCACCAGTGTGTAAAATCTAGGCCGTTAACAAAGGCTTCGTTTGGGCAGTTATTAGAAGGCAAACTGTCTTGAATCGCGGCTTCACTTTGCCCGTTAAAATGGGCTTGTAGTAAAAGGTTTTCCAGCGTTCTTGCTGCTAGTGCTTCTTGTTGTATGATTAAATGAACTTGGGTAGAGACTAAAAAATAGTGAGCAATGCCCAGCACAATGAGTGCAGTAAAAAGCAAACCAATTAACAGCTCTAGCAGCGTAAAACCTAGCATGGCATGATTAACAGGCATAAACTAAGAATCCTTGTTTAGCGATTACCCTTAACTTAAGCTTAGTCACTGTTTTACAAAGCGCAATTTTTAATGCAACGTATTTAATCTAGGAGGCTGCCCCCTTGTCACACCCTGCACACTACTCACCTTTGGGTAAAAATAGCGATTACATTAGCCAATACGATGCAAGCGTATTGTTTGGTATTCCACGAGCAACTAAGTGGCAAGAGCTTGGCTTAACGGCAAATAGCTTACCTTACGTGGGGGCTGATATTTGGAATTGCTATGAGCTGTCTTGGTTGTTGCCTTCGGGCAAGCCTGTTGTTGCTGTTGCACAGGTTATTGTGCCTGCTAATTCGGCTTATATTATTGAATCAAAATCGTTTAAATTGTATTTAAACGGGTTTAACCAAAGTGTTTATCATGATTTTTCTGAAGTGGCTGCGCTGTTAATGGCTGATTTATCTGAGGTGGCACAAGCGCCGGTGCAGGTTAAGCTCAATACTTTAGAAGAAGTTGCGTCACAGGGTCTGCATCAACCGCAGGGTTTATGCATTGATACCATTGATATTCAGATTAAAAACACCCCTGAAAGCTATGAACACCCAGCCCTAGAACAACTGCAATGCAGCGCTGAAATAATTGAAGAGCAGTTATACAGCAACCTATTAAAATCTAACTGCCCCGTTACCAGCCAGCCAGATTGGGGCACGGTGCACATTCATTACCGTGGCCGTGCTTTAGACCATGCCAGTTTTTTAGCTTATTTAATTAGCTTTCGCCAGCACGAAGATTTTCATGAACAGTGCATCGAGCGTATTTTTTTAGATTTACAACAGTGTTTGCAGCCAGAATTTTTAAGTGTTTCAGCACGCTATGTGCGCCGTGGCGGTTTAGATATTAACCCTTGCCGTAGCACTTATGCACAGCCTATACAGAACCTACGCCTAGCTCGCCAATAATTTTAGCTTACTAATAACTAAAAAACCGTGCAGTTAGTACTAATAACATAGTTAATCATGCAGACAACTTACAGGATGAACCGCTTCAAACAAACAGCCTGCATACTATTCTCTTCCATTCTATTAGCAATACAAGGCATTGCCTACCAAATAGGCTTTAAAGAAAGCGCCAATTTTACCACTGCTTTTAAAGACCGGTTTGGGCTAACTCCACGGGACTTTCGTCAAAAGAACTTTTAATATTTATTTTGGGGTCAGATCAAAATCGAATAAAGCCTAATTTTGACCTGACCCCAATTGACCAACTGACCTTAAACTAGTGTATGAAGGTAATCATCAAACTGTAGATTTTGTATACCATTAAGTATTATTTTATCATGGTCGTTAGTTACTACAGTATTATTAATAGAACCCTTAATAGTGTAATCAGCATAATCACCATCAAAAATAAACGTATTAGTACCACCGCCGCCAGTGGCTTTGTCTGACCCGCCATTGCCTGTAAAAATGTTATCTAAACTGTTGCCAATAAAGATATCATCAAAGGCGCTGCCAATGGCATTTTCAATTTGCACACCAAAGGCAATGGCTAGGTTATCTACTGCAGCAACGGGGGTTTTATAGCCGTCATATTTCACACCAATCGAACTGTACGTACCTTGATTAAGATTTAGCTTTGCACCCAAGGACTGATTGGATGCATCTAGGCTGTCTGTGCCGCCTGCATCCCAAATAGTGTATAAAAAAGGTGCATCAGAACTAAAAGTATAGACATCATCGCCCGTGCGGGTTTCAAAGTTTGCGCCATAAAGGTGCTGTATGGCTAAAACATCATAAAGCATGGGCGAAGAAGGCACTAAACTACTCCAAGAGTAGCTATTAGGACCTACATCAGTGTATTGATAGCCCATATTTTGGTGGTCGGTATACGACATAATGGAATACTGAAAGCTGTCTTGATTACCATTTAACACCGTGCCATTTCCGTCGGCATCAAAGGTGTGTTTTAGCCCTAACGCATGCCCCACCTCATGCGCCAAGGTGTGGTAATTTTTACTGCCTGCTAGCCAGTCTTTATCAGAGTAGCTATCACGGTTTAGCCACACATCGCCCGATGCCTCAGAAACAGTGTAACCTGTCATGGTTTGCCCTGAATAAGAATACTGATGAAGGTTTGGTAGGTGTGCCCAACCTAGTGTATTCCCTGTCACTTCACCTGAAAAAGCAAAACGCAAATCCCCAACTGCATCGGGGGTTTCTGCTACTTCAGTTAAGTGAATATTGGCTATTTCAGACCACTGGTTTAAAGCCGCTCGTGTGCCTTCTTGTTGCAGCGCATTAAAAGAATAAAATTGATTAAAGGGTTCGCCACGGCCGTAATCTTGTTGCCAAAGGCTGCTATTGCCATCGCTACCAGGAAAACTATAGGTTAATTCAACGCCTTGCCCTGTGCCTTTACCCCACATAGTGCCTGCTAATAAGGCATCAATGCGTTTATCGTTAGTGTAGTTGTAATCAGAATCGTAACCTGAAGTAAACCTTTGCTGTAAATCATAAGAAGAAACCATGTCGCCATTACCAGTAGGCGCTGGGTTGCTGACAACCGGTGGCGTTATATCTTCGGGTGGCGTTATATCTTCGGGTGGCGTTATATCTTCGGGTGGCGTTATATCTTCGGGTGGCGTGGTGTCTGAACCTAAGCCATTTTTTTCAGCCGCTGCTTTAACTGCCGCATCAAATTTTTTGTTATCGACCTGCAAGCCACCTTGAACACGGTCTGCTTGTGGTGTTGCTATAAAAGAAAATATTTTTGCAAGGCTGCCAAAGCTTGAAGCAAGAACAGGCTCATTGTTTTCGCCTAGTGTTAAATGGTTGGCTAAAATTTTAGAAAACACGCCAACCAATGCACTCACAGCTTTATCGCCTGCTAACTCTTTTATTAAGCTTTCTGCAAATTTTTGCTGAAGCAACATATATCAAACCTCCAAATTGTTAATAATATGATTACAATTCCATAAAAATTAATACTTGCTTATTAAACACGACTATCGTGTTATCGCCAAGAATTAAAAACCTGTAATCAAAAATAAAGCATTGTCTGATTTTGTAGTCACTGGGGCTGTATCCGCTTCAGGTGCATTGTCTGCGGCGGCTTTTTGCTGCAAAGCTTGTTGATGGTTTATCTGCAAAACTTCTTGCCAAAAAGCAGCGGGGGTGAAGGGTTGGGTTGGTAGGTCGTGGCTTTAGCCCGACGGGGTTTGGTGGGTGGGGCGTTAAGGTTGGTGAAGGTAGGGGCGGAAAGCGGCGTTTTAAGTTGGGTTGGTGGGATGAAAACCCCTACCAGCCGTGAAGCTGATAGGGTTCGTTTTGTTGCTTTATTTCTTACTACTTACTGCAACTTAATCAAACATCCCAAACTTCATGTGTGCGTCCTTTTAAGCTTTAAGATTATTTAAACTTATGTAAGCCAAGCTATATCAATCTTTTTATGCTGTGCGACACAATCTCTTAAATATAAATTAATAAGGCTTTGATAAGGTATACCAGAGTCTTCTGACATACTTTTAAAGTAGTCAATCACATCTTCACCTAGCCTAATAGTTACAGGGCGTTTCAACTTAGCGGCATAAGGATTTTTGCGCGATTTCATTTTTGAAAAATCATATTCATCTTTCATTTTAATCTCCTTCATAAAATTTGCGTTCATTCTTTGTTGCTTTTCGTGCAGAGATAATCCGAATAATATTGCCTTCTTCTCTTTCACAGTGGCTAACAATTAGAGTACGTGATTCATTGCTTGTGCCTAGCAAAATAAAACGATCTTCTGATTCTGAACTTTCTTCATCAAAAAATTGAATCGCAAACTCATCGTAAAAAACTGATTTTGCTTCAGTAAACGAAACCTTGTGTTTTACAAAGTTTGACTCAGCTTTCACCGAGTTCCATTGAAATTTAATCATAAATACATTGTATGTACGCAAGTAATTCTAGTCAATGCTAGAAAAATATCCGATCTTTTTTTAAGTGGGTGGGGGGTGGGCGGCGTTTTAAGTTGGGTTGGTGTGGGTGAAAAACCCCTACCCGCCGTGAAGCTGATAGGGTTACCCAAAGTTCAAGTGGGTGTCCTTTTACTTTTAAGCTTAACTCTGGCCTGAAAACTACAAAGCAGCCTAGCGGCTGCCTTGTTGATGCTGCTAGATTAAATTCAGCAATAGAATTAAAAGCCTAGTGCTGGCTGCCTAGGCGAATGCTAGCAACTTCTTCTACTGATAGCTTAAAGGTTTGAGCTATTTGGTCATCCGTTAAATTATTAAGTGCATTTACTGATAATAACTGGCGAACGGTTTCACGCCTTTCTTGTAACACTCGGACTTCGGCTTCTTGCCTTTCTTGGGCTGCTTTAAGGCGTTCTTGTTCAAAACGCTTTTCAGCTTGCTCGATACCTTTTTCGATACCGTATTGTTCAACTGTATTGATGTAGGGCATTTTATATTCCTCTTCAACAACTTTAACCGCTTCTATTAACTGGTATTCCAGTGGCTTGGGTAGTCGGATCATCCAGCCAATAAAATGAAATAATTCAACTACTTGTTCTCGGCTATAACCACGCTGATACAGTAAACGGGTTAAGCCCAATCTAAATTCAAACAGCTCTTGGTCATGACCTTTTAGGCGCTTGGCTTTAATTTGTGCCATCACTAAAAGCGCAAAAACGTTATTACTTTCTTTTAGACTAGCCCATTGGCTTTCGGTTTCAAAGTCCGTCAGCTTAACCGTTGGGTAATTAAATTGGTTACTGGTGTGGCTCTTTTTGTTTAAGTCACCAATCGTGAGGCTGGTAGGGCGGTAGCTTTTATTTAAGTCAGTAAAAACCGCTAAGCTTTCTGGGTTTACGCCATACTGCATACGCAATAGACACCAGTAAGTAAACATACGTTCAGCAAAGTCGGGCTGGGGGTCACCTTGAATTTCAACATGAATCAGTAACCATTCTTCGGTGCCGTTTTGATAATAAACCTTAACCAGCTTGTCAGCATAACGGCGACCGGTTTTAGCGTCTTTAGTAATCTGTTCAAGCTCATTATTTAAAAAGCTGTAGCCTTTGCTCCAGTCTACTTCAGCATGAATATCAGGAAATAAGAGGGCTAAAAACTCTTCAAAGTAGGTTTCTAGTGAAGCTTTCCAAGC
>CANQLY010000106.1 GCA_947624795.1 uncultured Marinospirillum sp. | reverse complement strand
CAAACAACCGCCGTTAGTCTGCATCAACAACCAAGCCTACCCCTCGCTAACCTTGGCGGCGCTCTTAGTTGCAGAACAGGTTGCAGAACAGACAGCACCCCAGTTAATCCTTGAAAAAGGCCAAGGGCTATTTGCCCCCGATTGGTGGCTAAAAACCGCCAGCGGCAGCGCCCTACCCCTAGATAAACAAGGCAACCTGCGCCTAAGTTACCACCAAGCCCCCGAAAGCTTCACCACGCTTTCAGTGGCCGATTTAATGAACGAAAACTTTGCCCCCGAACTGCTAAACAACACGTGGGTTATTATGGGGGCCACCGCCTTTGGCCTTGCCGATGTTGTGCCCACGCCCCACGCAGCGCTCACATCAGGCGTTGAACTCCAAGCCCGTTTTTTAAGCGCTTTGCTTGATAACAACCACGTTTACCAGCCACAAGGTGCCGTGTTTGCCCAGTTGCTACAAATGCTACTTAGCGCTGGCCTATTGCTGCTACTTGCGGCACAAAGGCAGCACAATGTCACCCTACTTGCCGCTGCCGCTTTTATGTTGCCGGTGGCACACCTAGGCATTCACTGGTTGCTGTTGCCCCATAATTTATGGCTAGGCTGGTTAGCGCCTGCGCTTTACAGCAGCCTTGCCGCCCTTGCCCTTTTGCTATTAGAATTTTCACGCACCCGTTTTGAACGCCAGCGCCTGTACCAAAACCTAAGCAGCTATTTACCCAAAGGCATAGCCGACCAAATCGCCTTTCGCAAAACCTCAAGCCAAGTCGAAGGCAGCAACCAACCTTTACTGGTTATTTATGCTGACCTACGCAACTTCAGCGCTTGGCAAGAACACCTGCCAGCCGAAGAAACCGCCGCCCTGCTGCATTATTTCTTTGTTACCGCCAACCAAACACTAGCAGAACACGGTGGCACCCTACACGAATTTCGGGGCGATGCCCTGCTAGGCGCTTGGCCGTTGTTAGAAAGCACCGCTAGTAATAAAGACACCGCTAGTAATAAAGACACCGCTAGTAACCAAAACACGGGTTATAAAAACAGTACAGAACAAATGCACAAGGCAATCGCCGTGGTAGAGCAGCTACAAACCCGCCTAAAAAGCCTGTTAGAAGCACCGCCTAGCCCCCACCTAGAACCCTTAGCGCTTGATTTTGCCCTCGATTCAGGCCCCGTGCTAATCGGCAGCATTGGTTCGGCACAACGCCGCAGCCACTTACTACTTGGCCAAACCATCAGTCGGGTCATCGGCATCCAAAAAATGACCGCCGAAATAGGCAGCACCCTATTAATAGGCGAACACGCCGCCCAAAGCCTGCCAAAAGACGCCCTACAAACCCAAGGCAGCTATTTATTAGAAGGCAGCAACCGCCCCCAGCAGCTATTTACCCTAAAGCCGCCCCCCTTTGTTGCCAAAGCTCATGCCAACCCAACTCAGACTAATAGGGTCTTGCAACTCCACACACAAAGTAGATAATTACGGCATTCGTCACCCCCCCTAAACAGCACGGCAAAGTAAGCAATTTGATAACATTTAACTGCAACTTTTTAATGCGCTGCGCCCTGCTAAGCATCGGCCTCTTGCTGTGGTCTTCACAAGCCACTGCTTTTGCAGTGCTAACGAACCCCGACCTGCTGCTTACCGCACTGCAAGCCGCCCAACAAGCCGCCTTACAAGAACAAGCCGCCTTACAAGAACAAGCCACCTGCCCCGCTTGGCAACCTAGCCACCTGCCAGCCACCCCCCAAGGTTGGCAAAACGAATATTACCGCCTGCGCCCCCTGTTTCCCCAGTGCCTAGGCAGCGCCGATTACCTTGCTTATTTAGGTGCGATTGAACTGCGAACCGGAAGAATTGGCAACGCCCTAGACACCCTAGAAAGGGCGTTATTGCTAAACCCCCTGCACGGCGCCGCCCAAATGGATTATGCCCAAGCCCTGCATTACAATGGCGACCCCTTTGCCGCCCAATCATTAAACCGCCAGCTGCTAAGCAACCCAAACTTGCCACCATTAATACGCCAACAAATCAGCCTAAACCAAAAGCGCCTAAACCAGCTGCTAAACACCTTTACCCACCAGCTCACCCTAAGTGCCGGCTATGACAGCAACCTAAACACCAGCCCCAGCATTAATCAGCTCACCCTAACGCTCGATGGCGAAGAATGGCTTGTTGCACTAAACGAAGGGCTAGAACCCAGAAGCGGTGCCGTGGCACACTTAGGGCTAAGCAGCCGTTACACCCAACGCCAAGCCAACAGCCGCCGCAGTTTTGAACTCAGCCTAAACAGCCGTCTAAGTGAAAACCGCCACGACCAACAACACCAACTAAGCGCCCGTTACCAACAGCACCACCGGCTTATAAGCGACAACAGTTTAGATCACGAACTCGCCCTAATTGCCCTACAACACGGCGACAAACACAACTTCACCACCCTAGAAGCCCAACAAAGCTGGCAACGCGCCCAGCCTTTAGCCTTCTTATCGTCGTCCGCTGCAACGAAGGCGAATGCGAATGCTGATGCCACAACTTCAAGCCGCCACTGCCAGTTCATCGCCAGCCACACCCTCGCCTACCAAGACTTCCCCAGCCGCAACCATTTAAACGCCGTGGAATACCGATTAGCGCCCCGTGTGGAATGCGACCTAAACCCCAGCCAGCTAAGCCTTGGCGTGACGGCTATGTATAACCACGCCCTAGAAAACAGCCGAGCCGGTGGCAACCGCCAAGGCCACGAACTCACCGCCCAATGGTATCGCCCCCTAGGCAAAGGCCGCCTACAAGCCCAAGCCCGTTACAGCCAATGGCAAGACAACCATGGCTACAGCCCCACCTTGTTAAATAATGCCCGCCGCAAAGTCGTGCGAAATCAGCTTTCACTGGCTTATTTATTACCGCTTAGCCCCCATGTATTACTAACCACCCAAGCCGCATTACAAAAACAAACCAGTAATTTAAGCATGTTTGAATTTAACAGCCGCCAATTCGACTTTGGCATTCGGTGGCAGTTTTAACAAAGCACCGGCAGTTTAAATAAGCTGTAAGCCACTCTTTTCGCTGCCTTTTTCGCTGCCTTTTTCGCCATTTTTCAAACAACAGCTTAAATAAAGCAGCCAAAAACTAAACCCACCACCCCAACGGCTGACTTGTACTCATGCCTTGAACCTTATATTATCGCAGGTCATTTATTATTGGTGGCTTGCAGGTTGCTAAAAACAGCCCTTAACGCAGCATTCACAACAACCCTAAAACCCCCATCCCCCCCCCTTTTTATGCTAAAAGTGAGGTGGTGTGATGCCGGTCACATGGCATGTGAGTAAAGGCTGTTACCTTATGCGCCGTAATGAAGGCAAGTAATTCAAGTTTTTAACTTGCAGTAAAAACCAAGAAACACAAATTAGGCGCTAAACTTAGGTTAGCCCCTAGCACATTTAACTTGTTGCGCTTTTATTAACCGCAGCAAGGCAACTAAAGCACTAAACCTTGATCAAGGAGTTTTACAACATGGCTTTAACACCAGAAGAACAAGTGCAACAAGCACAGCTTATTTCGGCAGCAGCCTTTGGCGCAAACCTAGGTAGCCACGAAAGCTACTTCGCTGAAGCAGCAGAAACCGGCATATACCTAGTAGGCGGTGGCGACAATCGCCAAGAAATCCACCTAGCCCTAGGCCTAGAAGAGCCACTCACCGGCGCAGCCGCAGTAGCCGCAGTTCTAGACTACGAATTCCAACACCTAGTTAAACTAGGCAAAGTTGCTAACCCTACCGATGCAGAATTTGCCGCCCTTGTAGCAGAGCGCCTAGGCGCAGACAACGGCGACAGCCTAGCTGAAGCCCTAGCTGGCGGAGCCACCCGTGCCGATGCCCTAGCAGACTTCGCCCTAGCCCAAGCCGCAACTGAAGGCTTCGAAGCACCTGCTCTAACAAAAACCCTAGACGAAGTCGTACAAGAAATTAACGACAATGCACCCGAAGAGCCGACTGATCCTTCAGTTCCCGGCGAAAGCTTAAGCCTGACTGCAGATGCCGATGAGCTAGTAGGTACTTCAGCGAACAACACCTTTGTTGCTCGTGGCGTTGAGCAAAATGCCAACGGCATTGTGACCAACACTTTTGGCACAGGTGACAAAATTGATGGCCAGGGCGGTGTGAACACCCTCGACGCCACCATCATTTCTGACTATGTTGCTAACGGCGGCACCACCGCTATTCGTGCAGAAACCGAAAACGTTCAAAATGTATTCCTGAATGCACGCGCAGTGACTACAGAAAACAACGTACTGGTTGATGCTGACAACATGGTTGGCGTTCGTGAGTGGTGGTCTAACAACAGCGACACCACGCTGGTTGTTGAAAACGTGACCACTCACGCCAACACTGAAGACGTCGCCATTGGCATGCACAGCACCGGCAATGCTGGCCGTAACGGTGACCGCACTGAATCCAACTACGAAATCTACTTCAAAGAAGATCACCTGGTTGCAGGTCAAGCCGCTGGTGTTGATCGTCTAGGTTTCCGCATGATGGACCAGGACGCCTTTGATGCGGGTCAGCAAGAACTGGTAGGCTACGCTCTGGATTCCTTAAGCTTCCAGCTGGATGGCACGGTTCACACCCTGACCTTCGCTGAGCCTAACGCAGACGACAAGCCTAACACCTGGGCACAAATGGTTGACTACCTAAACGCTGCTCTTGAAGACCAGCTAGGTAACCTGGTTGCTGATAACGCTATCGAATTCGAACCGGGTGGCACCTTCCGTGATCCTAACGGACGTGTGGGTCGTGAAATCGAACTGAAAGTCGATAACATCACTGACGACACTCGCCTGACCACGCCAGAAAACTTGGCTGCACCACACCTGGCGATCAACTTCTCCAGCTCCACCTCTGAAAACATCTACCGTTTCAGCGGTGAAATTGATGGCACGGGCACCACTGATCTACCCATCACCAGCACCATCATCCTGGATGACGTAGGCCGTGGTTCTGACGGCGGTTACCTGAAAGTGGGTAGCATGTCTGAAGGCTCACAAGGCTCTACTGGCGTTGAAGTCTTCAACGTAACAGTACAGCGTGATAGCTCCCTGTCTTACATGGTTTCTACCAACGATGCTCTGCGTGTTGTTAACGTAAGCAATGCTGACGGCTTCCGTGGTGACCTGACTCTGGGCAACAACCGCACTGGCGACAGCAACGGTGGTTACGGACTGGAAAACATCGAAGTGTTCAATGCCTCTGGCATGCGCGGTGATGTTGAACTGTCTGCTCTGGTCAGCAACCTTGCTAACCACACCTACACCCTGGGTGCAGGCAACGACACCCTGAACATCGACGTATCTGAGCAGTCTTCTGCCTACGCACAGTTCGGTCTGGAAGTTGATGCAACGGCTGGTGGTAACAACACCATCAACGTTGACCTGGTATCCACAGGCAACAGCAACGTTGCAGACAACTGGTACGCTAACCAGTCTGCTCTGGACAACATCACCATCAATGCTGGTTCAGGCAACGACGTGATCTGGACTCAAGGTGCTGGCGATGCACGCATCAGCGCAGGTCGTGGTGATGACGTTGTTTACACCGACAATACCGGTGACAAGGCTGTATGGTCATTCAATGCAACGAATGCGACAGCAGAGCTAAACGACCTGATCGGTGGTGGCAATGGCTTAGCAGCTATAGCTAATGCTGCCAACACAGCCATTCTGGACAAGCTGGTTATTCGTGTTTCTTTAAGCGATTCTATTGCTGCAGCACTAACAACAGGCAATGTTGCTAACCGCGGCTTCGAATCAGTTGTTAACTTGGCTGATCACATTAATGCTAACGGACGTGCTGATATCAATGCAGCTGTTAAAGCCGCTATTAAATCGGATCACGTACTGAGCGCATTGTTGACGGTTAAAGATGGCCCGAACAACAGCATTATTATCGAATCAAAAGTCGATGGCGCAATGGCTGCTGATTCTATTCAGGTTGATGCTGGCTTTACCAACGGTCAGGCTAATTTGTTTGGCGCATTTGGTGGTACTAACCCAACCGTAGTTGATTTCTTCGGTGCAACTGAAATGTCGTCTATGGCGCAAGCATTGCAGCGCGATAGTGGTGACACAGTTACCAATACTGAAGTTGCTAATGCGCTAACCGCTGCTAATAATGCAGTTAATGCTACCTACAATGGAACGCGTGAACTCGAAGAAAATGGTACTGGCTCAACTGCAGTGAGTTCGAACATTGTTACCTTCACGGGTGGCCATGACGTGGTTGTGTTGGGTAATGGCAATGGACAGGATGTTATTCACTTCCAAGGCTCGAACAACACGGACAAGCTGACTTTGGTTAACTTCGACGCTGTTCAAGACTATGTTGACTTCCGTAGTTTCTTGAATACGAACGTTAATGTTATCGCACAGGCAGGTGGTACTGATATTTTTGTCGCGCCGTCGAATGCTCAGAATGTTCTAGCCGCTAGTGGTGTTAATACTGTCCGTGAGATGAACTTGAGTGCAGCTGTTTCTACCAATGCAAACGATGTTGCCTGGGATGATTTGAGCGCTGATCAGCTTGTCGCACGTATCAATGGTACTGGTCTTGCAACTGAAGGGCCAAGCAACCTAACTAATGTCAATGCCAATGCCTTCTCGGCAACCACTCTTTTTAGCGATACAGTTGCAGGTAGTGTACCGCTTAACCAAGTGGTCGATCACATCGTCTTGATCCAAAACCCACTCAACTTGGGTGAGTACAAAGTCTTCAAAATTGAAATTGAACGCTTTGATGATGGTGGCGCTAAAGTACGTGCAACCAACAATGCGCAAGAGCTGGGTGTGATTGATTTCGGTGCCGCCTTAACTGCTAGTCAAATCGCTACCATTGTAGCTCCTGCAATTGTTGGTGATAACGACCTGTCTGCCACTGAGTACGACCTGGAAGACGGTCTGGTCATCAACACGCCAAACGAGCACGTGCTGGTGAACGTACCCTTCGGCGTACAAGCTGACAGCATCGGTGTTGCCATCCGTGCACTGGATGTGACCTTCAACTTTGCAGTCAACCAGATCACTACCCTAAGCACTGGCAGTACGCTAGTCGTTGCAGGTGATCTGACAGTCAACGGCGGTACACTGGATATCTCAGCCGGTACTCTGGCAGTGACGGGTGCACAGTCTGGCATCATCCTGAACTCTGGTCTGATCATCACCGCTGCACAAGCGCAAGCGCTGCAAGCTGCTGGTGTGACCTTCACTTCTGAGTCAGATACTGCTAGTAAGATTGTGATCAAAGCTGCTGATGGTGCAGTAATTGA
>CANQLY010000105.1 GCA_947624795.1 uncultured Marinospirillum sp. | reverse complement strand
CGGCTATTCACGCCATGCTTTAGAGGGTACGCCAATAAAAGTTAACGGTATAATGTGTAAGCTAGCGGGCCGTGTTTCTATGGACATGCTGACAGTTGATCTAACTAACTACCCTGAAGCACAAGTTGGCGATGAAGTAATTTTGTGGGGAGAGGGGCTTGCGGTGAATGAGGTAGCACGCCATTGCGATACTATTAGCTACACCCTACTTACCTGCTTACTTCCTAGGGTTAAGCGAATTTATCTAAACAAACCAAAGGCTTAGTAACCAATGAAACTTGCTGCCAATATTAGTTTAATGTTCAACGACCTACCCCTTCAAGCCCGTGTAAAAAAAGCGGCTGAATTAGGCTTTCAAGGAATAGAAGTTCAGTTTCCTTACGAACTCACAGTAAAAGAATGGCAAGCATTACTGGCCAAAGCTAATCTGCCATTGGTGCTAATTAACTTGCCAGCAGGTAATTTTATGCAAGGGGGCGATGGCCTTGCCTGCCACCCATTACGCCAAGCAGAATTTCAACACGCCCTGCAAAAAAGTTTGCCTTACATAGAAAAATTAAAACCCTCGATTATTAATGTGCTAGCAGGCAGGCAGGTGGCAGGCTTTAGTCGCCAAGCCTGTTTAGATCAGCTAGCCGCTAACTTAAGTTGGGCTTGCAAAACCCTTGCAGATTTTCCTGTAACCCTAACTTGTGAACCCATTAATAACCTAGACCAGCCCAATTACCTAGTGCCTAGAACAGCCGATTGGCAAGCGGTGGCTCAGAAAATTCAACAACCTAATTTTGGATTGCAGCTAGATTTCTACCATGCAGCCACTATGGGTGATTTACTAGAAGTGCTAATTAGCCAGCAAATTAACAACCTTGCCCACATTCAGTTTGCAGATTATCCAGGCCGTGGCCACCCAGCGACTGGGCAATTGCAGCTTAACGCCCTTTTTAAGCAGCTTAACCAACTAGGCTATAAAGGCTGGCTGGTAGCTGAATTTGCCTCACGATCAACGGATAACTATGACTGGATACTGCCTATTCATGCTATTTAGCTGCTAATAATTAGCTCCCTTGTACGCATTCTCCTACAAAACACGAGGACTTACACCTCTACACCAAACGGTATTATAGTTTTAAGATTGTTTTGAGATTTAGGAAAGGGAGTCCAGCTCAACAGGCCAGAATCTTAGTCAATCAACAACTAAGAAGCATGCAAACTAAACTTAAGTTTGCTGTCTACGCCCCGCTTTAAGCGGGGCGTTTCATTTTAAAATTTGGCTTAAAACCACCTTAAAAAAACCTCATAAAGCCCCTATGAAATTTTCTAATCACACCTTTAGCTTTTTTAGATTGGAAATACTTGCGCTAGTCAGTCAAACTAACCACTCGTTAATTAAAAAGTGCACTATTTTAATCTTTGTGTGTTTACAGTTATATTTTCCGAGGTATTAAATGAACATTGTAATTTTTGGCCGCCCTGGCTGCCCCTTTTGCGTAAGAGCTATTGAACTAGCAGAAAAGCTAGAAGCCTCACAAGGTGCAACCCACCGCTACATAGACATTCATGCTGAAGGCATTAGCCAAGAAGACATGGAAAAAACCATCGGTAAACCGGTAGAAACTGTGCCACAAATTTTCTTTGATAAAACTCACATTGGTGGCTACACAGAAATGGAAGCCCACGCTAGAAGCCAAGGCTGGATTTAATCAGTTAGTCATCTAAGCAATATATAAAGCCGCCTAGTGCGGCTTTTTGCTATTCTAGTACCACACTCGTGTTACAAAAGTTACAAAAACTGCTTGAAAAAATAACCGCTGTTAAACCTTATGGATACCTTGCAATGCTTAGCTACCGCCACAGCTTCCATGCTGGCAACTTTGCCGACGTTTTAAAACACCTAACGCAAACCTACATTATTAACTATTTAAACCGTAAAGATAAACCTTATTTTTACCTAGATACCCACGCCGGTGCTGGGCTTTACTCGCTGCATTCACCCGAAGCAGAAAAAACTGAAGAATACCGTGAAGGCATAGCCCGTCTTTTTGAAGCTGAACTTAAACACCCGCTATTAAAAGAGTTTAAAACACTGATTAGTAGCTTTAATACCGCAGAACGCCTAGATTTTTATCCAGGCTCACCTGCACTAGCAGCCAAGCTAATGCGCCCAACCGACAGGTTGCAGCTAAACGAGCTTCACCCTAACGATTACCAGCTACTGACTAACCTTTTTTTGCAAGATAAGCGTATAAAAGTAAGCGCCAGCAATGGGTTTGCTGCTATAAAAGCACAACTACCCCCACTTGAAAGGCGCGGGCTTATTTTTATTGATCCTTCTTATGAAGTAAAAACAGATTACAACGCCCTTATTGCAGCCATTAGCCAAGGATTAGAACGCTTTGCTACAGGAACTTACGCTATTTGGTACCCTGTTTTACAAGTACAAACAACCGATGCTTGGATAAAACGCTTACAAAAAACAGGTGTACCTAACTTATTAAAAATAGAGCATTCGCCCTTACCCCCAACCAGTGGGCAGGGTATGACAGGCAGCGGCATGCTTATTATTAATCCCCCCTATTCACTAGCGGCAGATTTCAAAAGCCTATTACCAGAACTAAATAGCCTACTAAAACAAGGAGATAAGGGAAGTTACACCTTAGAAGTACTTATTTAAGCTGTTATATTAGATAAATCGCTTATATTAGACCTTTTGTGCAATGCACACAAAAAGCCTTTCCTTTACATAAAAAACTGGTTATTGTCACAGCTGAACCTAAAAAAACACATCAGTGGTAATCACTTACCGCTCCTTTACTCAATATACGAAGAGCAGGAGACAACTATGTCTAAAAAAGGTTATGTAGCAACATCCGGTGGTTTTTGTGTCGCAATTAGTAGTAGGTCTGTAACAGACAAAACAACCCCACAAAATAATGCTGTTAATTCTACTGACACAATTGCAACCACAGAAAGCACAGCGCCTTCAGTTAATTCCACTTGCATTAGTTCAATTAAAAAATCTGCATAAACGCTCTGCTTCTGTTCACCGAGTAAAAATTCTAGGTATAGTATAAAACCGGTGAACAGGCAGCTTAGGAGCTCTAGTGCAAAAAACAACCCGAACCCTTATTAGGCAAAACCCAGGCCCTTTTTTTATGCCTTTAGGTGGCGCTGGTGAAATTGGTGCTAATTTTTATTTATATGGTAGTAACGATTACTGGATAGCCGTTGATTGTGGCCAAGGCTTTATCAACACCCCAAGCGGCGATCCACAGGTTTTAATACCTGATATTCGTGCAGCTAAAGTTAACGGTATAGTAATAAGAGCCATTCTAATTACTCATGGCCATGAAGACCACATAGGTGCTTTACCTCACTTGTGGAGAAAATTAAGGTGCCCTGTTTATACAGCACCTTTTGCAGGCGAACTGATCGCTTCACGCATCAAAGACAAACGCTTACTTAACCAGCTGCACACCATTAGCCCACTGAAAACCTACCACTTTGGTCCTTTTCATGTGGAATGGATACCTGTGACGCATTCAATTCCAGAAGCCAATGGCCTGCTTATTAATGTAGCAGGCCGTACTATTTATCACACCGGCGACTGGAAACTAGACCCCACACCCGTATTAGGCAAAACCACGGCTATAAAACGCCTGCAAGCCATTGGTGAAAAAGGGGTCGATGTTATTATTGGCGATTCAACCAACGCCCCTAAACAAGGGCATAGCGAATCAGAAGCCTGTGTTCAGCAAGGTTTGTTAGACATGATTCGCCCCTTACCTAACCGGGTTCTAGTGACCTGCTTTGCTAGTAACCTTGCAAGAATTTACAGCCTAGGCAAGGTCGCCCAACAAACAAACCGCCGCCTTAGCTTGCTTGGCCCTAGCATGCAGCGCATTTTAGGCATTGGAAAAAAACTGAATTATTTGGATGATTTTCCAGAACAAATTCAACCACAAGAGTTGGGTTATTTGCCTCGCCACGAACAACTGATTATTTGTACAGGCAGCCAAGGCGAGCCTAAAGCCGCTTTAGCAAGACTTGCAGAAGGCAGCCACCGATTTTTAGAATTAGAAGCAGGTGACCATGTGGTTTTTTCCTCTAAAACCATTCCTGGCAATGAAGTGGCAGTGGCACGGCTCACAGAACAGTTAGCCATACGCAATATACAACTACTAACCGATGACGATGGTTTAATTCATGCCTCTGGGCACCCAGCACAAGATGAAATACGCCAGCTGTATGAATGGCTACGCCCCAAACACTTGCTGGCTATGCATGGCGAAGACTACCACCAAGAAGCCCACTGTCACTTTGCCAAGCATTTAGACATTAACGCACGCTCGGCTAAAGATGGGGAAGTTTATGACCTGTCGGCTGCACCTAAGCTAGTTGATGCAATAAAGATTCCACTCATTCAACTAGAAAATCAAAACCGCTAGCTAAAAGTAAAAAAGCAGGAAAAACAGAGAAAAGTGAAATAAATTCAAAACAAGGCTTGACGAAGAAAATATAAGTGGTAATATACGTCCCGTGTTGGAGGGTTGGCTGAGTGGTCGAAAGCATCGGTCTTGAAAACCGACGGGGGTGTGAGCCCCCCCAGAGTTCGAATCTCTGGCCCTCCACCAACAATTTTTTAGGCTCTTGATTCGTCAAGAGCCTTTTTTTTCGTCTTGCTTTTTAATGACACTTCGCTTCAATCTGCTTTAACCGTCAAGGGTAGGCCTGCCACAACAAACACCACCTGCTCGCACACTTTTGCCAAGCGTTGATGCAACAAACCAGCCCTATCACCAAAAGCACGCGTTAAGCTATCCATTGGCATAATGCCAAGGCCCGTTTCATTGCCAACCATAATCAGTTCAGCCTGTCCACCCGCAGCCACCACAGCCACTAACGCATCCAGTGCCTTATCAACTTCTTGTAATAAATCGTCACTTAAAGGTGCCGCACACAAAAGCTGAGTTAACCAAAGCGTTAAACAATCCAACAAAACAACCCTAGGCTGCTGCATAAGCGCTGCTAAACGCTTGGGCAGGGTTGCATCAGGCAATTCAATTGTTTCCCAACTAGCAGGCCGATAGGCTTGGTGCTGTTGAATCCGCGCCAGCATTTCATCATCACCTGCCTGTGCCGTGGCAATGTAAGTCACAGGCAAGTTAAAGCTTTTAGCCAAGTGTTCGGCATAACGGCTTTTACCCGAACGCACACCACCCAATATAAGCTGACGCATAAACACCCTCACCACTTAAAGACCTAAAGAAAATGCCAAAGAAACAGAACAGAACAGAACAGAACAAAAATAGTAGCTATTTACCCGGCTGCACTGTCTTTCCTAAACTTACACTGGCTAAACCTGCACTGGACAAAGCCATCTTTTCAGTTGCCAAATAATCCCTTGATGCAAACACTTCGTTTAAAATGGACTGCTCAATAAAGTTTTTTTGTGCTGCTTTAGCTGGCACACGCACAATTAAATGCACCTCTTCTGGGTCTGGGAACTGCAAGGTTACCCGTGGATCAACAGCGGGCATTTCCAAACCTAATTGCATTGAAACTTTATACATGTGCCGCCGTATGGTTTCTAAATTATGTGCACAATGCTTAGTTGCCGCAATTAACAAGGCCTGTTCAGCCGACCGCCAATCGTCTTTACGCATAAACGGGACAATAAAAACATGCAGCACAAAATCATGCGTAAAACTTTCATTAACAACTGGCTCAGAAACAAACAAAGCGTTAGGTAAAACAATCATTCGCCCGGTGCGCTGGTGGGTTATTTTACCTGGCCCCACTTCTAAAATAGTGGTTACTAACAGGTTTTGATCAATCACATCGCCTCTAAAGTCTTTAATTTGAATGCGATCCCCCACATCAAAGGAGCCAGCACCCGTTTTAAGCAAGCTACCTGTAATGCACATAATTAATTCTTTAGTCGCCACCACAAAAGCAACAGCAATAGCCACCACAGACAAAGCAAGGGTGCGAAGCTCATCACCCCAGATCATAAATAAGCCAAGTAAAGTCAGCAGTAACAACCCATTGCGTGACTGCACTAACCACTTACGCCGTAAATCAACAGAAACCACCCGACGGCGAATAATACGGTTAAGAATGGCCTGTAGCAAAACTACGGTTACAATTAAAAATAACGTACTAATCAACAACCTAACAAGCTCGTGGGATACTGAAAAGTCATTAACCCAGCCCATTGCTGATTCGATCATAGCGACACCCCCTTTTTTAGTTTTTTATTTTTTACAGTTTAGGCTAATACAAAAAAAGCTCCAAACACCCAAGCTATAATCAGCCAATGTTTGGAGCCAGTAAAAAGTTTAGGCTCAATTGAGTTGCCTAAACAATCCATTCTATTCTATTTAATTCAACTTAATGCAACTAAAAACTACAGCATTTTAACCCGAAAGCTGCGGCCTTTAAGCTTGCCATCATTTAAAATTTGCAAGGCTTGCTTGGCAACGTTACTTTCAACTGCCACAAAAGAGCGGCGGTCGGTTACATGAATCTTGCCGATTTGTTGGCCTGCTAACTGCTGCTTTGCGGTTAATGCACCTAAAATGTCGGTGGGGCGAAGTTTGTCTTTTTTACCACCATCAATAAGCAAAGTTTGCATCATCGCTTGTTGCGGCTGTTTTTGCAGTGCTTTGTCATCGGGTAAAGCTTCAGGCACTAGGCTTTGCTGTAAATAATCAGCCAAAGCAGCCAAGCGAAACTGCTCCGCGGCGCTGTATAAAGTGCAAGCAATGCCCTGCCCACCGGCTCGCCCTGTGCGGCCTATGCGGTGAACGTGAACTTCAGGGTCTAAAGACAGCTGGTAATTAAACACGGCATCCAGTGCGGCAATATCTAAACCACGCGCGGCAACGTCGGTAGCCACCAAAATACTGCTACTTTTGTTAGCAAACTGAATTAAGGTCTGGTCACGGTCTTTTTGTTCCATATCGCCATGCAAAGCTTGGGCGCTAAAACCTAACTTACTTAAACCATCGGCCACGTCTTGGGTTTCTTTGCGTGTTGTACAAAAAACCACGCTCGATTCTGGTGCAAAATGCAATAACAGTAAACGCAATGCTGTAAAACGCTGCGCTTCACTTTCTAGCTTATAAAAATGCTGCTCAATGCTGCTGGCTGAATGGCTAGATTCCACCTTAATTTGCTGCGGGTCTTTTAATAAACGCCCGGCAAGGCTGGTAATTTTTTCAGGAAAGGTGGCACTAAATAACAGGGTTTGGCGCTGTTTAGGCAGCTGTACAACAATGGCATCCAATACTTCCTGAAAGCCCATGTCTAACATACGGTCGGCTTCATCAAGCACCAGC
>CANQLY010000104.1 GCA_947624795.1 uncultured Marinospirillum sp. | reverse complement strand
GCCCGCGAAGCAGGCCTTGAACCCCTTGCCGATGCCCTGCTTTTAAACCCTAGCCTAACCCCTGAAACCCAAGCCACTGATTATATTAACAGTGATGCAGGTTTTGCCGATGAAAAGGCCGTGTTAGAAGGCGCAAAGCAATTACTGATGGAACGCTTTTCTGAAGACCCCGAGCTTTCAGGCCGCCTGCGTGACTGGCTGTGGCAAGAGGGCATACTAAGCAGCCAAGTGATTGCTGGGCAAGAAGAAGCCGGTGCAAAGTTTCGTGATTACTTTGCACACACTGAAAACCTTGCAAAAACCCCCTCACACCGTGCTTTAGCCATGTTCCGTGGCCGCAACGAAGGCTGCTTGGCGCTAAGCATTAAACTGGCCAGTGAAATTGCCGCTGAAAATGAAACAAATGACCCAAAAAGCGGCAGCAAAGTCGCCCTATCGCACCCTGCCGAAGCCGTGATTGCCCAACATTTTGGCATTCACATCACAGGCGGTGCGGCTGATCGTTGGCTAAACGAAGTGGTGCGCTGGACTTGGAAAGTTAAACTTTACACCCGTTTAGAAACCGAGCTGCTTACCCGTTTGCGTGAACTAGCCGAAGAGGCCGCCATTCAAGTGTTTGCCCACAACCTAAAAGACGTGCTACTAGCCGCCCCTGCTGGCCCTAAAGCCACCCTTGCGCTTGATCCTGGCATTCGTACTGGCTGCAAAGTGGCGGTGGTCGATGCAACCGGCAAGCTGTTAGATTACGCCACCATTTACCCCCACCAACCCAAAAACCAGTGGCGTGAATCGTTAGCTGTGTTAGATGCCCTGTGTAAAAAGCACACGGTGGAACTGATCGCCATAGGCAACGGCACCGCCAGCCGTGAAACGGCCAAGCTGGTTAGCGAGCTAATTGCCGGTAAACTAACCATGACCCAAGTCATGGTCAACGAAGCCGGTGCGTCCATTTATTCTGCCTCTGAATTTGCCGCCCGTGAGTTTCCTAACCTAGACGTCACCATTCGTGGTGCGGTTTCTATTGCTCGCCGCCTGCAAGACCCCTTGGCTGAACTGGTGAAGCTTGAACCTAAATCCATCGGCGTTGGGCAATACCAGCACGACGTTTCCCAAGTGCAGCTAGCACGCGCGTTAGATGCGGTCGTCGAAGACTGTGTAAACGGCGTGGGCGTAGATTTAAACATGGCCTCTGCGCCGTTATTAGCCCGCACTTCAGGCCTAAACAATAGCTTGGCAGAAAACATAGTGGCGCTGCGTGATGAACAAGGGGCATTCACGTCACGCCGCCAGTTGTTAGACGTTAAACGCTTAGGCCCTAAAGCTTATGAACAGTGCGCCGGTTTCTTGCGGATTCGTGACGGTAAAAACCCCTTAGATGCCTCAGCCGTTCACCCCGAAGCCTACCCATTAGTCGAAAAAATCGCCAAAGCCCACCAGCGTGATTTAGCCAGCATAATTGGCGACAGCGCCTTTTTAGCCCAGCTTAACCCAGCCGATTACACCGACGAACGCTTTGGCCTGCCCACCGTAACCGACATTTTAAAAGAATTAGACAAGCCAGGCAGAGACCCCCGCCCTGAATTTAAAGCCGCCGAATTTTTAGAAGGCGTGGAAGACATTAAAGATTTAGTGCTAGGCATGGTGCTAGAAGGCGTGGTGACTAACGTGGCAAACTTTGGCGCTTTTGTTGACATAGGCGTCCACCAAGATGGCCTAGTGCACATTTCAGCCCTAGCCGATACCTTTATAAAAGACCCCAGAGACGTTGTGAAAGCTGGCGATATTATTAAAGTGAAGGTGCTAGCAATTGACATTGAACGCCACCGCATTGCCCTAAGCTGCCGCATGAGCGACCAGCCCGGCGAAAACACCAGCGCACCCCGTAGCGGCGATGCACGCGCCAGCAAACAAGCCAACCACCACAACCAAAAAAGCGCCAAGCAACAGCAAGCCGTGGCAGGCAATACACTAGGGGCTTTGTTACTAGCAGCGCAGAAAAAGAAAAAACGCTAGTCTTCGTAAATAAGACCGGCATCACGGTATTGGGCAAGGCTTTCGGGTGCCAAATCATCAAAACGGGTGTAACGGCCAGTAAACAATAAGTGCAAACTACCAATCGGGCCGTTACGCTGCTTACCAATAATAATTTCTGCCAAGCCCTTGTTACCTTCTTTTTCTGGGTTATACACCTCATCACGGTAAACAAAGGCAATTAGGTCGGCATCCTGCTCTATGGCACCCGATTCACGCAAGTCCGACATAATAGGCCGCTTGTTGGTGCGCTGCTCTAGGCCACGGTTTAGCTGCGACAGCGCTACCACAGGGCAGTTAAATTCTTTGGCTAAGGCTTTTAATGAGCGAGATATTTCTGATATTTCTGCCGTGCGGTTTTCTTTGTTGCCCGGCACCCGCATTAGCTGTAAATAGTCGACCATAATAATAGAAATATCGCCTTCATCACGCATCACACGGCGGGTTCGGGTGCGTAAATCATTGGGCGAAAGCCCCGGTGTATCATCAATGTAAAGCTTCTTTTCTTTTAAAATGGCAAGGGTTGAACTAATCCGATCCCAGTCTTGGTCTAATAACTGACCCGTGCGTACCTTGGTTTGATCAATGCGACCTAGCGAAGACAGCATTCGCATTAACAATTGTTCAGCAGGCATTTCCATTGAAAAAACCAAAGCGGCTTTATCAGAATGCATCACCGCCGTTTCAACCAAGTTCATGGCAAAAGTGGTTTTACCCATCGAAGGACGGCCTGCAATAATCACTAAATCTGACGGCTGCAAACCCTGCGTCATGTTATCAAGGTCTTTAAAGCCTGTGGTTAAACCAGTAATGCCATTTTGACTTAAATCTAACGAATCTAGCTTTTCTAACAACCCTGCTGCAACGGTGGTAATTAATTGCGGGCCACCAATTTTAGGGCGGTCTTCTGCAATGGCAAACACTTCCCTTTCAGCATCGTTTAATAGCTCGTCTGAACTACGGCCTTCGGTATTATAAGAAGAACTTGCAATGCGTCCGGCGGCTTGAATTAGCTTACGCCGCACCGCACGTTCACGCACAATTTGAACGTAAGCTAAAATATTGCTAGTAAGCGGTGTGTTGCGTGCCAATTCCATTAAATACGTTATGCCACCTGCCATAGCTAGCTGGTTTCTTGCCTCTAATGATTCAGCTAAAATAACAGGATCAAAAGGTGAGTTACGCTCGGTTAAGTCTTTCATCATGGTGAAAATATGGCGATGTTCACTACGATAAAAATCAACGTCAACTAACTGCTCAGTCACCTCATCCATTCGAGCATTATCCAGCATTAAGCTGCCTAATACCGACTGCTCAGCTTCAATTGAATACGGCGGCAGCTTTAGGTCTGCGGCTTCTTTATCGTAATTAGAACGTGAACGTGTCTCTTCCATTTTTAACTCACCTCAAATAAAAAAAGGCACGCGATTTAAAAATCCCGTGCCTTTTTTCTAAACCCGGACCAGTGAAATAACTAGCTCGGTTAGTTTACTTAGAAACGTTTATTCTGCAACAATTGCTACACGCAATACGGCTTCAACTTCGGCGTGAAGGTGAACAACGATGTCAAATTCACCCACATTGCGTAAAGGGCCTTCAGGCAAGCGCACTTGGCTTTTGCTTAGCTCAATGCCAGCAGCAGTGGCAGCATCGACTAAATCACGGCCACCAATTGAACCAAACAATTTGCCTTCATCACCGGCTTTAGAGGCAATAATGACACGCTCTAAACCTTCAAGCTTAACCGCAACGGCTTGTGCAGCAGCTAGGCGCTCTGCGGCGGCTGCTTCAAGTTCAGCTAAACGCTCTTGGAAAATTTCACGGTTCGCAGCAGTGGCAGGAACAGCCTTGCCTTGTGGAATTAAAAAGTTACGGCCATAACCATTTTTAACGGTAACTTCGTCGCCCAATGAACCGAGCTTATTAACTTTTTCTAATAGAATAACTTGCATTTTACTATCCTTAAGACGTTAGGCCTTACCATCATCATCCTTATCTAATGAAGGAGGTGAGGGTGGGGGAGCCAGTCGATGACGAATGTTCATCACACTGTCCGCCAGGGCAATTAAAACGAGCAAAAAGCTCATGTATGGCTGAACAAATAACAAAGCAACATACAACAGACCCAGCCAAAAACTGTTGTATTTTTTAATGGCAAATGCGCTGTGGACTAAGGCAATACCGGCAATTAAATAAGGGACTAATAGCACAGGCATCGCAGGCAATAACCACACTTGGCCGCTTGCAATTAATATTAGCAGCACCGGTGGAATGGCAGCCGACCAAAGCGGTAAACGCACCGCATGAAATTCAGCTTGAAAACCACCTGGATTATACAACACCGCTTGCCACCAACGCGCCAGAAGCACACTGGCAAGTAACAGCAGTAATTGCACTGCCGTAATCACGCCATTAAATAATCCGGCTAACATCGTGGCTAATTGCTGTTGGTCAAAAGTGCTTAAATCATAGCTTGCTGCTAAGCCGCCTTGGTCTACCAACACGCCAATCACTTGCGCTTGCAAATCATCGTCTAGCCACTGAACCGTTAAAGCAACAAAAACAGCAGCAAAAGCACCCACCAACAAAACATGCCCCCAACCCCGATTGGTGCGTAAAATCTCGGCAAGTAATGCCGCACCAACCACCACTAAAAGCACGTCTGGACTGGCTGCAGTTACCCAATAATAAATACCGGGTAACGCTGCTGCCGCCAAAACTTTGATGCCCTGAGCAGAGCCCATCCGTAACCAAACCAGTGCCACTATGGCGCTGCTGATTAAAGAAAGCACAGGAATAAAGGCAGTTACCGCAGCCGAACCTAAGGCACGACCCGGGCTTTTCATAACAAACTCAGCTAATACACGCATAAAATTAGGCCATTAAGCCCAAGTTATTACTCGTGGCTGTCTGAATAGGGAAGTAAAGCTAAAAAACGTGCACGCTTAATAGCTGAAGAAAGTTGACGCTGGTATTTAGCTTTAGTACCTGTAATACGGCTAGGTACAATTTTACCAGTTTCAGTCACATAGCCTTTAAGAAGGTCTAGGTCTTTGTAGTCGATCTGCTTAATGCTTTCAGCAGTAAAACGACAAAACTTGCGGCGACGGAAAAAACGAGCCATGGTAATTCTCCTGATTAATTAGTTTATTCGTTGTTTTCTGAATCGTCTTCAGAGTCATCGTCTGAATCATCTTCATCACGGTCATCATGACGGTCATCACGGTCATCACGGCGGCGATCTTCACGCGACTCAGAAGCCTTCATAGGTGAAGGTTCAGTGACCGCTTCATTGGTGCGAATAATCAGGTTACGGATCACAGCATCGTTGTAACGGAAAACTTCTTCTAGCTCGTTAACAACAGACTCTGGGCACTCAATGTTCATTAAAACATAGTGTGCTTTAGTGATTTTGTTAATGGAGTAGGCTAGGTGGCGACGGCCCCAATCTTCCATGCGGTGTACAGTACCCTGAGCTTCTGTAACTAGAGTAGTGTAACGCTCAACCATAGCGGGAACTTGCTCGCTTTGGTCAGGGTGAACCATAAAAATTACTTCATAATGACGCATAAATGCTCCTTACGGATTAATAGCTTTTTGTACCAAGGTGTACTAAGGGAATGAAAACAAAAAGCAAGGAGGAAACTACACAACCCAGCGGCTTAATTCATTGGTTAAATAACCTTGCCACTGCCATTTGAGCGAATTTCCGACCACTCAAACAAGCGCAGAATACTAACCTTTATTTGCACCCAAGTGCAAGTTTTAAAGCCCGTTGCTGCTAAAGTCGTTGCCGCACCGCTTCATATAAAGCCACACCCGATGCCACTGACACGTTCAAACTGGATACGTCACCAGCCATTGGCAATTTCACCAGATCATTGCACACTTCACGGGTTAAGCGGCGCATACCACGGCCTTCGGCACCCATAACCAATGCCACAGCACGGGTTAAATCGGCTTGGTAAATTAGCTGTTCAGCTTCGCCTGCCGTGCCTATAACCCACACGCCGTAATCAGCAAGGCTGCGTAGCGTTCGGGCAAGATTAGTTACCTGAATCAGTGGCAAGGTTTCGGTGGCACCACACGCCACTTTTCTTACGGTGGCGTTTAAGCCTGCCGATTTATCTTTAGGCACCACCACCGCTATAGCGCCAGCGGCTTCCGCACTTCGCATGCAAGCGCCTAGGTTGTGCGGGTCGGTTACACCGTCTAATACCAATAACAAAGGCGGCGTGGTGGCCTCGGCTAACAGGCGCTCTAAATCAGATTCACCACCGGCTTGGCGAGGTTGTACCCAAGCAATAATGCCTTGGTGCACACTGGCCGCTTCTTTATCAAGCATTTCACGGGGCTGAACTTCAATTTTTACCCCAGCGGCCTGCGCCATTTCTAACAGGTTTTGCATGCGGGCATCATCACGCCCTTGCTGCGCCCAAAGGTAGGCAATGTGACGGGCACGGTGCTTAATCAGGCTTTCAACAGCATGAAAACCAAACACAGCGGCTAGGCTTTGCGTGGCTTCAATTTTGGGTCTACGGGGTCTTTTATTCACAATAATTACTTAGCCTTGTTCTTTGCACGTTCTTTTTTGCCGGGACGACTGGCGCTTTTTTTCTTCTTTTTTACTTTGGTTTTATCTTTTTTTACAGCTTTGCTGGCAGGTTTAGCTTTAAAGCCAGCAGGGGTATCACTGCCGGCTTTTACCGCTGCTTTCTTTCTTGTTGCTTTTTTAAAGGGTTTGTCTGGGTTATCTATGGCTTCGGTTAAATCAAAATCTATCTGACGGTCTTCTAAATTAACCCGTGAAACAATGATTTCAACATCGTCGCCTAAATTGTAACTGCGACCGCCTTGTTCACCCCGCAAGCGCTGTTTTTCTGGCTCGAAGCGGTAATAATCACCCGGCAGCGCACTAATGTGCACCAAGCCTTCAACAAAGTAGTCGTGCAGCGCTATAAACAAACCAAAACCCACCACTGAACTAATCCGCCCAGTGAACACCTCGCCCACCCGTGATTGCATAAACTCGCATTTCAGCCAGTCAGTCACATCACGCACGGCTTCATCGGCACGGCGTTCAGCCATTGAACAATGCTCGCCTAGCTCGACCATTTGCTGAGCAGAATAGGGCGACCACAGTTCAGCTTTTTCAACGGGCATGCCTTCGACTCGTAGCACGTTAGTGGTTTCTTTACCGCTGCGAATCAGGCCACGAATGGCACGGTGCACTAGTAAATCTGGGTAGCGGCGAATGGGCGAGGTAAAGTGGGCATAAGCAGTGTAAGCCAAACCAAAATGCCCTTCATTAACCGGCGTATAAACCGCTTGGCGCATAGAGCGCAGCATCATGATTTGAATAATTTCTGAATCAGGACGGTTACGAATTTTACTAAAGATGGCCTGATATTCTTTGGGT
>CANQLY010000103.1 GCA_947624795.1 uncultured Marinospirillum sp. | reverse complement strand
CACCCAGCTTACCGGCCAGCCAATTACCCCCAGCGTAGCCAAGTACCTAAGCTATTTAACCAAGCCGCAGCTATTTTACCTGCCGCAGCCATAGCCCTAGATAAAGCCAGCGAAAGGCAGTTATTAGCCCAGTTAGTGCACCAGCTGCCCAAAGGTACAAACAAGCCACCCCAAGAGCAACAAGCAGCTAGAGTTACCTCGTTGCTGGTTGATGAAGAAGTAGCCGCACGTCAGCAAGCTTTGAAGCAAGACGTAGAAAGCTTCTACCTTTATGTGGTGGAGCAGAATGGCCCAATCAGCGCACAAGAGTATTTAATGAGTCAGCAGCTAAGTTGGGATAGCGAAATTTGGCTTTACCAAGTACTAGCTGATTACCAAAGCCTACCCAAAAACCAACAGCAAATGTTGAGCTTAAAAAACCAAGAAACTCCAGCTTCAGCAATGAATCATCTAAGGTTAATTAGTGATATTCATTTGAGGTTAAGGCAAAGCGCTTAGAATGCAGAACAACACACCTTTATCTACTCGTGCGCAGGATTGGCTAAGAAAAAAAGAGCCTTCTCTTAAAGCTTCAGGCAACAAGCGTATTAAAACCAACTTGAAGACATTTCAAGAAATTTTAGACTGGTGTATTAACTTAGATTTGATTGCTGAAAGCAGCCTGCATAAACCTGAATTTATTTTAACAGGTGAGCTGTTAAACCTTATTGCTGACACTCAGCGGCAGTTAGACCAAGCCAGTTTTAGAGAAGATTTAAAAAATAAAACCCGTTTAGACCAAGCAAACTTAAGCAACCAAGAACAAAAGCGTAAAGGCCGCAGCCCTAGGTATAACCGTTTTTTAATGCGCTTAGCTCAGCCAATCACTTCAGGTTTAAGCTTTTTAGCCCAGTTTATAGATGTGCGTTTAGAGCAGTTAGATTTAAACCAATTCAGCCGCCTGCTAGTGGTAGAAAACCTAGATTGTTTTTATGAGCTAGAAAAGTTTGCCATTACCGAAACACCCGAGCTATTAGTGGTTTACCGTGGTGATAAAACTTCCAGCCAAGGCTGTAAAGCTTTAAGAAAAGCTTGGTTAGCAACTAACAAACCCGCTTGCTACTTTGGCGACTTTGACCCAGCAGGGGTAAGAATTGCCCTAGCAGGAAAAACTTATCAAAGTATGCTGTTACCCAAGCTAGATGCGCTTAAAGATAAAACTTCAGCAGCCATGCTACCCAACGAACAGCTTAAGTATTTGCCCAGCCTAGCCAAACAAACCAACTTAACAGCAGAGTTTCAAAATTACTGCCAAACCCTGCAAGAACTAAAAGCGCTAAGGCAACAAAAAATGCAGGGAATGGCGTTGGTTGAGGTGGGGATTTGGCTTAAACTATTTTAATACTCTTGTTGGTGGTTGTTTTTGTGTTTAGGATAGATAATGTCGCTTAGAAATAGCACGGATGGTGACTTGTATCATGGTAGCTAACCATTAATTTGATTAGCTAAAATTGAAAACAATAAAGGTTAAGTAAAGTTTATGAAAAAGATTCCAGCAAAATTCCTTCTGTCAGGCGTCTGCCTTGCACTTTTTTTAACGGGCTGCTCTTCCGATAACGAACCTGCCAAAACAACCAATACCAAAGCTATGGAAACTCGCTTTGTAACGATTGCTACGGGTGGTGCTTCGGGTCCTTACAATATAATTGCCACTACTCTGGGCGAAACTTATAACAAAACCTACGGTGTTAACTCTAAAACCCAAACCACGGGTGCTTCGGTTGAGAACATTAACCTGATGAACCAAAATAAAGTGGAAATGGCATTTGTAATGAGCGATGTACTTAGCGATGCTTTAGCGGGCACTAGTAGTTTTAAAAATAAAATTGAAAATGTTCAGCAGATTGGTGCACTTTACCCCAACTATGTTCAGGTAGTAACTTCTAAGCGTTCTGGCATTAAAACTCTAGATGATTTACGTGGTAAGCGGGTTGCTGTGGGCGCACAAAACTCAGGCGTTGAAGTAAATGCGCGTAATATTTTAAATGGCCATGGCATTACTTATAACGACATTAAGGTTGATTACCTAGGTTATGCTGAAGCTGCTGATGCTTTAAAAGGCGGTAAGTTAGATGCTGCTTTTTTAACCAGTGGTTTACCTAATGCTGCACTCATGGAGCTAGAGCAAGGCTTTGATTTGCAAATGGTTTCTATTTTGCCACAAAACGTAGATATAATTGCTAAAGATAAAACCTACTTTATCTCTTTAGAAATTCCAGCTAATACCTATGGTAATAAAGAAGCGATTCCTACTGCAGCCATAATGAATGCTTTAATTATTCGTTCTGATTTAAGTGAAGCTGACGGTTATAAGCTAACCAAAACTTTCTTTGAGAACTTAGATAATTTACGCAACTCTCACCAGGCTATGAAAGATGTTTCTCTTCAGCAGGCACAAAAGGGCTTAGTAGCTCCTTTGCACCCTGGTGCTAAGAAATACTATGCCGAGCAAACTGCTAAGTAAGTATTGGTTAATGGGACTGGGCGCATTTTTGGCGCTCAGTCTTTTTTTTTTATTGGCTTTCATTCTGTTTTACAACTTAGTAGTAATCATTTACAGTGTACTTTAACCCAGCCAGCCTTTACTCTGCGATGGATTCATTCGGTAGAAAAAGAGCTTTGGCAGGAAAATTTTCAAATTTCTGGTCAGCAGCTTCTACTTACTTCTACTCAGTTTAAAACCTTTGGCGCGGGTACGCCCAGTAATGGCAAGGGTGTAATGAGTAAAGAGGGGTGGCTACATTATTCAGTTGAGCTTTTCTTGCCTGCTTTGAATTGGGTTGTTTCGAGCAATGTTGAATCGACTCTGATTACAGAGCAGGGGCAGTGGTTGATTTTTAAAGATTTTGACGACTATTCTGAAATTAAAATTCAAGTAATACGGCTGCCCCTATGGCAGTATTTTATACAGGAGTCATGTGATGACTACTTTGAACAACCCTGATGCACCTATTGATAGTGCTAAGCAAGAAGAGCTTTTAGAGAAGTTCGATAAGGCTTCTGTTTTACGTTCTTTTGCCAATAAGAAAACCCACTATTTTGTTTTTGTTTTAGCCATTTTTTATTCACTTTTTCACTTGTACATTACTTACAACCCCATGCCTGAGCTGTTGCAGCGTAGCGCTCACGTTAGCATTGGTTTGTGTTTAATTTTCTTACTTTATCCTGCAGGAAAAAAATCTAGCCGCAACCACGTTTCTTGGCTTGATTGGTTGCTGTTTATTGGTAGTGCGGCATCGGCTACTTACCTTTTTGTTGAATACCAGAACATAGTCACCACTCGGGGCGGTATTCCTAACACAGCTGATATTGTTTTTTCTATGATGACGGTTGTACTGGTGTTTGAGTCGACCCGCCGTATTATGGGTTGGGGTTTACCCTTATTGGCGTTAATCTTTTTAGTTTACCCGTTTATTAGTGGTTTCGAGTTTATGCCCGACCGCTTAATGACAAGAACTTTTGATTTGGGTGATATTTTTGGTCAGATGTACCTTAAAACAGAAGGTATTTTCTCTTCTGCTATAGGTGCTTCGGTTACTTTTATTTTCTTGTTTATTTTGTTTGGTGCTTTTTTGGCTAAGTCAGGAATGGGGCAATTATTTAATGATTTAGCCTTGGCATTAGCAGGCCATAAACAAGGTGGCCCAGCCAAGGTGGCAGTTATTTCTAGTGGTTTTATGGGCAGTATTAACGGCACTGCCGTTGCCAACGTGGTGGGTACAGGTGCTTTTACTATTCCACTAATGAAAAAAATTGGTTATGACAAAAACTTTGCTGGTGCGGTAGAGGCTAGTGCTTCGGTGGGTGGGCAAATTTTGCCACCGATTATGGGGGCCAGTGCTTTTATTATGGCGGAAACCACCGGTGTGAGTTATAGCACCATTGCTTTGGCTGCCATTTTGCCAGCACTTTTGTATTATTTGGGTGTTATTGCTCAGGTGCACTTTCGTGCCGGGCGTGACAACTTAAAAGGTATTCCTAAGGCTGATTTGCCTAAAGTGAAGGAAGTATTAAAAGAGCGTGGGCATTTATTACTGCCGATTATCGGTTTAGTAGTGCTGTTATTTAATAATATTCCGGTTAGCTATTCAGCTTTTTACACCATTATTCTGACGGTAATTGTAAGTAGCCTGCGTAAAACAACCCGTATGTCGATTGGCGATATTTTTGAAGCGTTGGCCGATGGTGCGCGCCAGTCGCTTTCAGTCATGGCGGCTTGTGCCTTGGTAGGTATTATTATTGGTGTGGTTAGCTTAACCAGTTTTGGTAGCGTTATGACTTCATCCATTATGAGTGTGGGTGCTGGTTCACTCTTTTTAACCTTATTTTTTACAATGATCGCTTCCATGATTTTAGGTATGGGCTTACCGTCTATTCCTGCTTATATCATTACTGCCACCATGGCCGCACCTGCTCTGGCTAATTTTGATATTCCAATTTTAGTCGCGCATATGTTTGTGTTTTATTTTGGTTTATTTGCCAATATTACTCCGCCGGTTGCCTTAGCTTCTTTTGCTGGTGCGGGTATTGCTGGTGGTGACCCTATGAAGACGGGCTTTCAGTCGTTAAAACTAGCTTTGGCCGGATTTATAGTGCCTTTTATGTTTGTTTATAACCCAGCCATGCTGATGTTAGACACCACTAATGCTGTGGTGACTAGTAAGGAATTTCCTTTACCTAGCTTATGGACTATTGGCAGCGTTGCTTTAACTTCTATTATTGGAATTATTGCCCTAAGTGCTGCAGTTGAAGGTTATTTTAAAGGCCAGTTAAATGTGCTGTTACGCCTAGTTTTGGCTTGTGGCGCATTTATGCTGATAGTTCCTGAACTAACTACCGATATTGTTGGTATAGCCATTGTTAGCTTCGTTATGGTTTGGAACTTTAAGCAAGCAGGTAAAGATAAGGGCCTTAGTGTGTAGGCGAGTAAAGCGAGTTAAAGAAAAAGCGCCCTTAGGCGCTTTTTTTTGTGATTAGGCCAACACTAATATCAAGTGGTTCAAGCGGTTGGCAACAGCAGGGTAAAATCTCATTGTCTTGCAGGTAGGCCAAGGGTTGCTCTTGGTATTCTACGCTGCCGGAGTGAAGGGTTACACGGCAAGAACCGCAGTAACCACTACGGCACTGGTACTCTACTTGGTGGCCAGTACGTTCTAGGCCTTCAAGTAGGGTTTCTGAAGGGTCTAGCTCAAATACTTGGTCTTCAGTACTTATTTGTATGGCTTTGTTCATATTAAAAATCAAAATCGCCTAGGTCATCAATGGATACTTCGGAGTTAATTTGGCCAACCAAATAAGAGCTAACTTCCACTTCTTGCGGGGCAACTTGCACGTTATCTGAAGAAGTCCAAGCGTTAATCCAAGGGATGGGGTTATGCGTGGCATTTTCAAAGGCAGGTTCAAGGCCAACAGCACGCATACGGTGGTTGGTAATGTATTCAATGTATTGGTCAAGAATGCCTCTGTTTAAGCCAATCATAGAGCCATCTTTAAACAAATACTCGGCCCATTCTTTTTCCTGCTGCGCTGCGTGCTTAAACATTGCTAGGCTTTCGGCGTGGCAAGAACGGGCAACTTCGGCCATTTCTGGGTCGTCTTTGCCATCTTGCATAATATTAATGATGTGCTGAGTTCCCACTAGGTGCAGGGCTTCATCACGGGCAATCAGGCGAATGATTTTGGCGTTGCCTTCCATTAAACGGCGTTCTGCAAAGGCAAAAGAGCAGGCAAAGCTAACGTAAAAGCGGATGGCTTCCAGTACGTTTACGCTCATCATGCACAGGTAAAGTTTGCGCTTTAGTTCAAACAAACTCACCTCATGCGTTTTACCATTCACCGTGTGCGTGCCAGCGCCTAGCTTGGTATAAAGCAGGCTATATTGAATTAAATCATCGTAATATTTTGATATGTCGGTGGCACGTTCAATGATGTGCTGGTTATGCATAATGTCATCAAATACGACTGCTGGGTCATTGACGATATTACGAATAATGTGTGTGTAAGAGCGCGAGTGAATTGTTTCAGAAAAAGACCAAGTTTCTATCCAAGTCTCTAGTTCAGGAATAGAAACTAAAGGCAAGAAAGCCACGTTTGGGCTGCGGCCTTGAATGGAATCGAGCAGTATCTGGTATTTCAAATTGCTAATGAAAATGTGTTTTTCATGGTCGGGCAGGTTGCGGTAATCGCTTCTATCTTGCGATACATCGACTTCTTCTGGACGCCAGAAAAATGATAATTGCTTTTCTATAAGCTGTTCAAATATCGGGTACTTTTGTTGGTCGTAACGAGCAACGTTAACGGGTTGCCCAAAGAACATAGGTTCTTTAAGTTGGTCGTTGTCAATTTTAGAAAAAGTACTGTATTTCATTTTTTTTACCCTTAAATCTTGCAAGCGCCACCAGCGCAATCATCGTCCATATCGCTTTGGTTATCATCTGCACCATCACGCGTGTTTTGGTAGTACAAGGTTTTTAGGCCAAATTTATAGGCAGTTAATAAATCGTTTAGCAGTTGTTGCATAGGCACTCTGCCCCCTTCAAAACGCTGAGGGTCGTAGTTGGTATTGGCAGAAATGGCTTGGTCAACAAACTTTTGCATTATGCCTACTAGGTGTAAATAACCTTCGTTGTTAGGCATATTCCACAAGAGTTCATACTGGCCTTTTAGCTCGTCATAACCTGGAACGACCTGCTTCAAAATACCGTCTTTAGACTGTTTAATGGTTACTAGGCCACGCGGGGGTTCAATACCGTTAGTCGCATTAGAAATCTGGCTTGAGGTTTCTGAAGGCATTAAAGAAGACAGGGTAGAGTTACGTAAGCCATATTTAACGATATCGGCACGCAGTGTTTCCCAGTCTAAATGCAATGGTTCTTGGCAAATAGCATCGAGGTCTTTTCTGTAAGTGTCTATGGGCAAAATGCCTTGCGAATAGGTGGTTTCATTAAATGCCGTGCAAGGGCCAAATTCTTTAGACAAGTTGTTAGATGCTTTTAAAAGGTAATACTGAATGGCTTCAAAGGTTTGGTGGGTTAGCGCATTGGCTGAACCGTCAGAATATTTTAAGCCATTTTTAGCCAAGTAATAAGCAAAGTTAATCACCCCCACGCCCAAGGTGCGGCGTTTCATGGTAGCGTTGCGTGCGGCAGCAATGGGGTAATCTTGGTAGGTTAATAATGAATCTAGCGCACGAACCACCAAGTCAGCTAGCTCTTCTAGTTCGTCTAAGCTTTCTAGTGCACCTAGGTTAAAGGCCGACAAGGTGCAAAGGGCAATTTCTTTGTCTTCATCATTAATGTTGTTTAGCGGGCTGGTGGGCAGCGCTATTTCTAAACACAAGTTAGATTGGCGAATCGGCGCAACTTTTGGATCAAACGGGCTGTGCGTATTGCAGTGGTCTACGTTTTGAATATAAATACGGCCAGTGCTAGCACGCTCTTGCATCATTAACGAAAAAAGTTCTATGGCTGGAAGGCTGCGCTTGGTGATGCTCTCGTCTTGCTCGTATTTC
>CANQLY010000102.1 GCA_947624795.1 uncultured Marinospirillum sp. | reverse complement strand
TCAACCATTTTCTTAGCTGCTTTAATGGTTGTCGCAAAACCACGGGCTTCTAATTTGGCAAAAATAAATGGCTTAAATAATTCAAGTGCCATTTTCTTTGGCAAACCACACTGGTGCAAACGCAGTGTAGGGCCCACTACGATAACCGAACGACCAGAATAGTCGACACGCTTACCTAGCAAGTTCTGACGGAAACGACCCTGCTTACCTTTAATCATATCGGCAAGGGATTTCAAAGGACGTTTATTGGTACCAGTGATTGCACGACCACGACGGCCGTTATCTAATAAAGCATCAACCGCTTCCTGCAACATGCGCTTTTCGTTACGCACAATAATGTCAGGTGCATTCAGCTCTAATAAACGCTTTAGACGGTTATTACGGTTAATAACACGGCGGTATAAATCGTTTAAGTCTGACGTAGCAAAACGCCCACCATCTAGTGGAACAAGCGGACGTAAATCAGGTGGCAGAACAGGAAGAACTTCTAACACCATCCAGCCAGGCTGGTTACCAGAATCACGGAAAGCTTCTAGAATTTTTAGACGCTTAGTAATTTTCTTCATCTTAGTTTCAGATGAAGTTTGCGGGATCTCTTCACGAATGACTTCAATTTCATCGTTTAGATCAATGTCACGCAACAATTCCTGAATAGCTTCAGCACCCATGCGGGCATCAAAGTCATCACCAAATTCTTCTAAAGCATCGTAGTATTGTTCATCGTTTAGCAGCTGACCTTTTTCTAAGGTGGTCATGCCAGGATCAATCACAACAAAGCTTTCAAAATAAAGCACTCGCTCAATATCACGCAAAGTCATGTCTAGCATTAGACCAATACGGGAAGGAAGCGATTTCAAAAACCAAATGTGGGCAACCGGCGAGGCTAATTCAATGTGCGCCATGCGCTCACGACGTACTTTGGCCTGCGTTACTTCAACGCCACATTTTTCGCAAATAATGCCGCGGTGCTTCATGCGCTTATATTTACCGCACAAGCACTCATAGTCCTTAGTAGGACCAAAAATTTTGGCACAGAACAAACCATCACGCTCAGGCTTGAACGTACGGTAGTTAATTGTTTCTGGCTTTTTAACTTCACCAAACGACCAAGAACGGATTAGTTCAGGCGAGGCCAGAGTAATTCTTAAGGATTCAAACTCGTCAGGTTGACCCTGATTGCGTAACACATTAACCAGATCTTTCATCAGCCGCAGCTCCCGTTGGAGTGGCGACGAGCACTAAGCTCGTCATGCAATCTTTTCTATCCCAGAATAATACTGGAAAGTTGCTAGGCAGCAGGCTGCCTAGCAGAACTTCTTAGTATTCCAAGTCGATATCTATCGCTAGGGAACGTATTTCTTTAATCAGAACGTTGAAGGATTCAGGCATGCCTGGCTCCATCTTATGGTTGCCATCCACAATATTTTTATACATTTTAGTACGGCCATTCACGTCATCTGATTTAACAGTCAGCATTTCTTGAAGCGTGTAAGCTGCACCATAAGCTTCTAGTGCCCACACTTCCATCTCACCAAAACGCTGACCACCAAACTGGGCTTTACCACCTAGCGGCTGCTGCGTTACAAGGCTGTAAGAGCCCGTTGAACGCGCGTGCATCTTGTCATCAACCAAGTGGTTAAGCTTCAGCATGTACATATAACCAACGGTAACAGGGCGATCGAACTTCTCACCTGTGCGGCCATCATAAAGATCCATCTGGCCACTGCGTGGTAAGCCTGCTAGCTCAAGCATGGCTTTAACTTCTTGCTCTTTTGCACCGTCAAATACAGGCGTTGCCATAGGCACACCCTTCTTCAAGTTGTGCGCAAGCTCAATGATTTCATCGTCGGTTAACTTGTCTAGCTCTTCAATACGCAAACCACCCGAAAGGTTATAAACCTTTTCTAAGAAGCTACGAATTTCTTTTAGCTGCACTGAACGCTCATTTTCAAGCATTTCGGCAATGCGCTCACCCAAACCTTTAGCGGCCAAACCTAGGTGGGTTTCTAACACCTGACCCACGTTCATACGTGAAGGCACACCTAGCGGGTTTAGAACGATATCAACCGGAATACCCTGTTCGTTATAAGGCATGTCTTCTACCGGCATAATGGCAGAAACAACACCCTTGTTACCGTGACGACCCGCCATCTTGTCGCCTGGCTGAATACGGCGCTTAACGGCAACATAAACTTTAACAATCTTCTGTACGCCTGGCGCTAAATCATCGCCTTGCTGTAACTTACGCTTCTTGTCTTCAAACTTTTCTTCCATCAGCTTTTTGCGCTCAACAAGCTGGGCTTGTGCTTGCGCTAACAACTCATTCAACGCTTCGTCTTGCATGCGTAACTTAAACCATTCAGCGTAGGCTAAATCGTTTAGGTAATCGTCAGTAATCTTGGCGTTTTTAGAAAGCTGTGGACCACCGTTAACCATCTGAGTAACCAATGCATTGCGTAAACGTGCAAAGGTAGCCTCTTCAGCAATACGGTATTCTTCTTTTAAATCTTTACGCACTTCGTCTAGCTGTGATTCTTCAATAGCTAAAGCACGCTTGTCTTTGTCTACGCCATCACGGGTAAACACCTGCACGTCAATAACCGTACCTTTCATACCGGTAGCAACACGCAAAGACGTATCTTTTACATCAGAAGCTTTTTCACCAAAAATAGCACGTAGCAGTTTTTCTTCGGGTGTTAGCTGGGTTTCACCTTTGGGCGTTACTTTACCCACCAAAAGATCACCAGGGCCTACTTCAGCACCTATGTAAACAATGCCCGACTCATCTAGCTTTGAAAGCGCCGATTCACCCACGTTAGGAATATCAGCACTAATCTCTTCAGAACCTAGCTTAGTATCGCGTGATACACAGGTTAGCTCTTGAATGTGGATGGTCGTGAAACGGTCTTCTTCTACCACGCGTTCTGATACAAGAATAGAGTCTTCAAAGTTGAAACCATTCCAAGGCATGAATGCAATGCGCATGTTCTGACCAAGGGCTAGCTCACCCATATCAACCGAGGGGCCATCGGCAAGAATGTCATGCTTAGAAATACTATCGCCAGGCTTAACAATCGGGCGCTGGTTAATGCAAGTATTCTGGTTAGAACGGGTGTATTTAGTTAAGTTGTAAATATCAACACCCGCTTCACCACCCACTAGTTCGTCTTCATTAATACGAACCACAATGCGCGAAGCATCGACTGAATCAACCACACCACCACGCAAAGCAACCGCACAAACGCCTGAGTCACGGGCAACAGCACGTTCCATACCGGTACCCACTAAAGGCTTGTCGGCTTTTAGTGTGGGAACGGCTTGACGTTGCATGTTCGAACCCATCAAGGCACGGTTAGCATCATCGTGCTCAAGGAAAGGTATTAGTGAGGCTGCAACCGAAACAACCTGACGTGGAGAAACGTCCATCAAGGTTACTTGGTCTGGCGTTACAAAGGTGGTATCACCGTTATGACGCACCTGAACCAATTCATCAATTAGCTCACCCTTGTCGTTTAAGGTGGCAGAAGCCTGAGCAATAACGTATTGGCCTTCTTCAATAGCCGAAAAGTAAGCTACTTCGTCGGTTACCTTGCTATTAACTACAGTACGGTAAGGCGTTTCTAAAAAACCGTAAGAGTTAGTGCGTGCATAGGTCGCCAAAGAGTTAATTAGACCAATGTTCGGGCCTTCAGGCGTTTCAATGGGGCAAACACGACCATAGTGAGTGGGGTGTACGTCACGCACTTCAAAACCAGCACGTTCACGGGTTAAACCACCTGGGCCTAAAGCAGAAACACGGCGTTTGTGCGTTACTTCTGAAAGCGGGTTGTTCTGGTCCATAAACTGTGAAAGCTGGCTTGAACCAAAGAACTCTTTAACAGCGGCTGCAACGGGCTTAGCGTTAATTAAATCTTGTGGCATTAAGCCTTCGCTTTCAGCTAAAGATAAACGCTCTTTAACTGCACGTTCAACACGCACTAAACCAACGCGGAATTGGTTTTCAGCCATTTCGCCTACCGAGCGAATACGACGGTTGCCTAAGTGGTCAATGTCATCCACTTCACCTTTACCGTTACGAATGCTGAGTAGTTCGCGCAAAACGTCAACTATGTCATCATGAGAAAGCACCGGCTCGCCTACATCAATATCACGGTGTAAACGGCGGTTAAATTTCATGCGGCCAACGCCAGAAAGGTCATAGCGTTCAGGCGAGAAGAACAAGTTATTAAACAAGCCTTCAGCAGAATCTTTAGTGGGTGGCTCGCCAGGACGCATCATGCGGTAAATTTCAACCAACGCTTCAAACTGAGTGCGAGTGGGATCAATACGCAGCGTATCTGAAATAAACGGACCACAATCTAAGTCATTGGTGTAAAGCGTTTCAAAGCTCTTCACTTTAGCTTCAGCTAAGGTAGTTAACACTTCTTCCGTAATTTCAGTGTTGCATTCAATTAACAGTTCGCCACTTGATGCATCAATGATGTCTTTGGCAAGCACTTTGCCATGCAAGTATTCGGCAGGAACAGCCAATTGCTTAATGCCTGCTTTTTCTAACGCACGAATGTGGCGCTGAGTAATGCGGCGATCTTTTTCTACTAGCACCGTGCCATCTTTGTCTTTAATTTCAAACGATGACGTTTCACCACGCAGGCGTGAAGGCACTAGATCAACATAAATACCATCTTTCTTAAAATAGTAGCTGCTAGTATCAAAGAACATCGCCAAAATTTGTTCAGTGGTAAAGTTCAAGGCACGAAGCAAAATAGTGGCAGGCAGCTTACGGCGACGGTCAATACGCACATAAACTAAATCTTTAGGATCAAATTCAAAATCTAACCAAGAACCACGGTAAGGAATGATGCGTGCTGAATAAAGTAGTTTACCTGAGGAGTGCGTCTTACCACGGTCGTGGTCAAAGAACACACCTGGCGAACGGTGTAACTGAGAAACGATAACACGCTCTGTACCGTTAATAACAAAGGTACCATTATCGGTCATGAGTGGCATTTCACCCATGTATACTTCTTGTTCTTTAATATCTTTGATCGCTTTATTAGGCGAATCTTTGTCATATATAACTAAACGTACTTTTACGCGCAAAGGTGCAGCGAAGGTAATGCCTCGCAATACACACTCTTTAACATCAAATACTGGGGTTCCAAGACGATAGCTTACATATTCTAGTGCAGCATTGCCTGAATAGCTCTCGATTGGAAATACGGATTGAAAAGCCGCATGTAAACCAGTTTCAGTGCGCGCATCACCGACAAAGTCCTCTTGAAGGAATTGGCGATAGGAGTCCAGCTGTATAGCAAGCAGGTAAGGAACATCCATTACCGTCGGCAGTTTACTGAAATCCTTGCGGATACGTTTCTTCTCAGTGTACGAGTAAGCCATCTGTTTTCCCCAGCTTGTTCACCAAAAACTAGACCGCAGTGGTCACTACACCTTCAAGGGGAGGTGTGCCCCGCTGCAAGCAACACGGTTTAGGGTGAGATGCAGTTAAATTAAACTAGGCTGCCTGTAACAGAAAAAGGCCGGCGGTGCACTTGCACCACCAGCCATTCTGCTGCAGCCCAAAGCTGCTATGCAAATTACTTAAGTTCCACCGATGCACCGGCTTCTTCAAGTTTAGCTTTAGCAGCTTCAGCGTCAGCTTTAGAAACGCCTTCTTTAACTGTAGCAGGAGCGCCGTCAACCATTGCTTTAGCTTCTTTCAAGCCTAGGCCAGTAATTTCACGCACTGCTTTGATAGCGTTAACTTTCTTCTCGCCAGCGCCAAGTAAAATTACGTCAAATTCAGTTTGCTCTTCAGCCGCTTCAGCAGCAGCAGGGCCAGCAGCTACAGCAGCAGCTGCAGATACGCCAAATTTTTCTTCCATTGCTGAAACAAGTTCAACAACTTCCATTACAGACATTTCAGCGATAGCGTTAAGAATATCGTCTTTAGTAAGTGCCATGTTAGTTCTACCTAGATGAAATTTGATTTATAGGACTCAGTGAATACTGCCAACTGCATTAAGCAGCTTCAGCTTCTTTCTGGTCACGCACAGCAGCAATAGTACGAACCAACTTGCCTGCTGCTGCTTCTTTCATTGTTGCCATAAGCTTTGCAATCGCTTCGTCGTAAGTTGGCAATGTAGCCAGACGATCGATATCTGTAGCTGGGATGAACTCACCTTCGTAAGCCATCGCCTTTACTTCAAATGCTTTTTGCGTTTTAGCAAATTCTTTGAACAAACGAGCAGCTGCGCCCGGGTGTTCCATAGAAAATGCAATTAACGTAGGACCAGTAAACTCTTCGGTCAGGCATTCAAAGCTAGTCGCTGCAAAAGCACGGCGCGCAAGCGTGTTACGAACAACACGTATATCAACACCTGCTTCACGAGCCTGCTTACGCAAAGCGCTCATGGCACTTACGGTAACACCGCGTGCATCAGCAATAACTACAGATTGAGCAGCTTTGGCAGCATCATTGACTTGGCCAACAATGGCCTGTTTGTCTTTTAGATTAAGCGCCACTTTATCTTGCTCCTAATATAGAGAAATGATTAAACATTTCTCCACGGTTTCCAACCCTCCGGGAATTCGGAGTCGGTCTGATGGTTGGACCTACAATGTAGGCGGTCATCCATCTGCGTAGGAAATTAAGCAGTTTATTTTACACTGCACCTACGGTCTTTGAAGGTTGCTGCTAGCAAAACTAGCAACATCCGCAAAGTTCAGTCAGCAACAGTTAGATTATTTTAAATCTAATGTTGTTAGATCAATTACTAAACCTGGGCCCATGGTGCTAGAAAGTGTTACTTTCTTCATGTAAACGCCCTTAGAAGAAGAAGGCTTTAGCTTCTTCAGGTCAGCAATTAATGCTTCAATGTTGCCACGAATTGCATCGGCAGAAAAATCGATCTTACCAACGCCTGCGTGAATAATACCGTTCTTGTCAGTACGAAAACGTACTTGACCTGCTTTAGCATTCTTAACTGCTGTAGCAACGTCAGGTGTTACAGTACCCACTTTAGGGTTAGGCATTAGACCACGTGGGCCTAGAATCTGACCTAGCATACCCACCACACGCATAGCGTCAGGTGCAGCAATTACTACGTCAAAGTTCATTTCGCCTGCTTTAACTTGTTCAGCTAGGTCTTCCATACCCACTAGGTCTGCACCGGCTTCTTTAGCAGCTTCAGCCGCAGCACCTTGTGCAAAAACCGCGATACGTACAGTGTTACCCGTACCGTTAGGTAGAACAGTCGCACCACGAACAACCTGATCAGATTTACGTGGGTCAACACCTAGGTTAAAAGCAACTTCAATGGTTTCTTTGAACTTAACAGGTGGTAGGCTGCTTAATAAAGCAACCGCATCTTCAACGCTGTAAGTTTTAAGAGCTTCTACTTTTTCAGCAATTTGTTTTTGACGCTTAGTTAACTTGGCCATTTACACGCCCTCCACGTCAATACCCATGCTGCGCGCGCTGCCAGCAATGGTTTTAACTGCAGCATCTAAACTTGCAGCAGTTAAGTCAGGTTCTTTAGTTTTGGCAATTTCTTCTAGCTGTTCGCGAGAAATTTTACCCACTTTAA
>CANQLY010000101.1 GCA_947624795.1 uncultured Marinospirillum sp. | reverse complement strand
GGCGTAATTGAAGTGGCTGGCGCAGTGACTGCTCCGGCGGCCAGTAAGCCTGAAGCCAATAAAACTGAAGCCAGTCAGCCTGAGATAGTGTCTTCTTTGCCTGCGGCAGCTAGCAAGCCAGAAGCAGCCAAACTAGAAGCAACTGCGGCGACATCAGGCAAGGTTCATGCTGGCCCTGCTGTGCGAATGCTGGCGAGAGAGTTAGGTGTTGATTTAACGCAAGTGGCAGGTTCTGGCCCTAAAGGCCGTATCGTTAAAGAAGACTTGCAAGACTTTGTTAAGCGAGTCATGCAGCAAACCAAGGCTACTAGTGGCACTGCTGTGGTGGGTGGCGCAGGCATTCCGCCCATTCCGCTACAAGACTTTAGCCAGTTTGGTGAAGTTGAAGAAAAGCCGATAGGGCGTTTACTAAAAGCGGGCGCAGTTAACCTGCACCGTTCTTGGTTGAATGTGCCGCACGTCACTCAGTTTGATGAAGCCGATATTACGGATTTAGAAGATTTCCGTAAGTCAGTTAAAGCTGAAGCTGAAAAACAAGGCGCACGCCTAACACCGCTACCCTTTATGATTAAAGCCTGTGCTTTGGCATTAAAAGCCTTCCCACAGTTTAATGTGTCTTTGGGTGGTGCAGGCGATACCTTAATTTGGAAGCAGTACATTAATATTGGTTTTGCGGTGGATACGCCCGATGGTTTGTTAGTGGTGGTGGTGAAAGATGCTGATAAGAAAAGCATTTATGACCTTGCCAGAGAATCGGCAGATTTAGCCGCAAGAGCACAAAAGAAACAGCTTAAAGGCGAAGACATGAAAGGTGGCTGTTTCACCATTTCATCCTTAGGTTCTATTGGCGGTACGGCCTTTACACCGATTGTTAATGCGCCTGAAGTGGCCATTTTGGGTGTTTCTAAAGCCAGTATGAAGCCAGTGTGGGATGGTAAAGCTTTCTTACCACGCCTAATGCTACCTTTGTCTTTGTCTTATGATCACCGTGCGATTAATGGTGCCGATGCAGCACGCTTTACTGCCTACCTTGCCCAGCAATTAAGCGATATTCGCAAAATGCTGCTTTAGTTTAGGTGATTGGTTTTTAGTGCTTGGAGCTTGTCAGCTTCGGGCACTACCTGTATCTTCTTAACTTTCAAATTATTCTATTTATTATTTATGCAACACCACAAAAGTCTTGAGGTAGACAAGTATGCGTCTGATTCTATTAGGAGCACCAGGTGCCGGAAAAGGTACACAAGCTCAACATGTGTGTGAAAAATTTGGTATTCCACAAATCTCTACGGGCGATATGCTGCGTGCTGCAGTTAAAGCCGGTACAGAAATGGGTTTAAAAGCTAAAGAAATTATGAATGCCGGTGGTTTAGTGTCAGATGACATTATTATTGGCTTAGTTAAAGACCGTATTAATGAACCTGATTGCGCTAATGGCTTTTTGTTTGATGGTTTTCCAAGAACCATTCCACAAGCCGATGCCATGAAAGAAGCCGGTGTTAAGTTAGATTATGTGGTTGAAATTGCAGTGGAAGATGAAGACATAGTGGCGCGTATGGCCGGTCGTCGTGTTCACCCTGCCACGGGTCGTACTTACCACTTGGTTTATAATCCGCCCAAAGTTGAAGGCAAGGATGACCTAACGGGTGAAGCATTGATTCAGCGTGAAGATGACAACGAAGCCACTGTGCGCCACCGTTTAACGGTTTATCATGATCAAACCGCACCTTTGGTTGAATATTATCAGGCTTGGGCTAAGCAAGACCCAGACCTTGCACCGGCTTATGCACAGGTTAAAGGCATGGGCAGTGTGGATGATATTCGTCAGCAAATTTTTAAAGTATTGGGTGCTTAAATTTTATGACTTGCCTACTTGCTTTGGATACTTCAACGGATGCCGGATCGGTCGCTGTTTTTTACAAGGGTGAAGTGCTGGAAGACTTTCAGCTGCTGCCTCGCCAACAAGCGCAAGCCTTGCTACCTCAAATTAAGGGGCTGTTGAATAAAGCAGGTGTGGCATTAAATCAAGTGGATGCTTTGGCCTTTGGTCGTGGCCCTGGCTCTTTTACGGGGTTACGCATTGCTGCTGCTAGTATTCAGGGCTTGGCTTTGGCTTTAGATCGCCCTGTTATACCCATTTCAACACTAGAAGCCATGGCTTGGCGTGCTATAAATGAACAGGGTGCAAATAAAGTTTTAACCCTGTTAGATGCACGGATGGATGAGGTGTATTGGTGTGCATGGCAAGCAGAACAAGGTTTGCCCGTGGCTTTAGTTACCGAACAACTGGCTGCGCCTGAACAGGTGGCTTTGCCTGTTGTTGATACTGGTTTAGCAGCTAATTGGACTTTAGTGGGCTCAGGTGCTTGTTATGCAGAGCGGCTGGAAACGTCTGTAACGGCAAGGTTAGAACTCCAGTTGCCTGATATTTTACCCTCGGCTAATGCCATCGTGCATTTGGCTTACCAAGCTTGGTTAAAGGGCGAATTAGTCGATGCAGCAGATGCCATTCCTATTTACCTGCGTGACAAAGTGACTCACGGTAGTTAAGCTACTTAAATGCGTATTCATGGTCCTTTACCCACACGCCTACCCTTAGCACCTAAGCGGCGTAACCCAAAACAAAATGCCATTACTGAAGGGCAGGAGCAGTCGTCTTCTGCTAGCACGGTAGGTGTTGCGCAGTTTGAATTGGAAGCAGATTACATTGCTGCAGGTGAATCGTTTGATTTTGAAGGGCGTGAATTATCCGCTGCTGCACGCCGAGCTTTAAAAGGCTATTGGGCGGTGGCTCAGCAGGGTGGCTTTAAATGGCAGCGCATTGATATTTATGTGTAATAAGGCATGTTAGTTTTTTCTGGTTCACCTTCCTTGCTTCCCATGGCTTGTTTTTGGGCAGATCAGCTTAGTTTGCTTTTAACTGAAACACCTCCCCCTACTGGTATTTACCTTCTTTATGATGACCAAGGCTTGGCTTTGGCGCATGCTGATTTACCTTTAATTAACCCTGTTCGTGTTGATTTTTCAGCTGGCGCTATGGCACACCGTTTGCAGCAAGGTGGTGGGCGTGGGCAGGCTTTAGCTAAGGCATGCGGTTTAAAAGCAGGCGTTACCCCCCGTGTGTTAGATGCAACCTTAGGTTTGGCAACCGATGCGGTGGTATTAACTTCTTTGGGCTGCCAAGTGGTGGGAATTGAGCGCCACCCTTGGGTTGCGGCTTTAGTGCAAGATGCCTTGCAAAGGGTGGCCAGCATTTCTGAATTATCTTGGTTAGAAGAACGCTTTCAATTAGTGGCGGGTGATTCTACGCAAGGCATGGCAGCTTTGGCTGCTACTGCTGATTTTAAGCCGCAGGTGGTTTATTTAGACCCTATGTTTCCTAGTACTGAAAAAACGGCACAGGTTAAAAAAGAGATGCGTTTTTTTCGTGATTTAGTAGGGCAAGATTTAGATGCAGGCTTATTATTAGCGCAGGCATTAGACTTAGCAAGCCACCGGGTGGTGGTTAAGCGCCCTAGAAAAGCACCCGAATTAGCAGGTAAAAAACCAACCTTTAGTTTAGTGGGCAAGGCCAACCGTTTTGATATTTATGCCCTGCATTCCTTGCAAGGCAAATAATACTGCATTAGCGGCGACGGTTTTTCTTGGCTTTACCTGCCAAAGGTTTAACCATTGGTTTTTCTTCTGGTGCATTAACCTGACAATAAATATCAAGCAATAGATCAGGGAGTTGTTTGGCAAGCTGTTCCATTAGCTGTGGGTCTTCTTCTATTTCAATAAATTCTTCTTCTTCGGCAAAAAGCCCAGACAAGGCCATAATGGGGATGAGTAGCTCAGCCATTGCAGGCTCATTTGTTCCAAACCAAGCGTCTTCTTGTTCAAACACTGCTTGCATAAAACCTGCACACCAGTCCCCTATTTCATATTCATCGTCTTCTGTTGCCATTTCTAAATCAAAGGGCAGTTCAATTCCACTGCCTTGATAGAAGCCTTGGCGTGCGGTGGTTGCTGCAAGTGTAAGCAGGTCTATTAGCTGTTGCCCTTGAATACTTTTAGTATCAACAGGTTTAATAAGTAATTCTTTTAGCCAGCTAGTGGCATTAAAAACAGCTGGCTGTAGCGCTTGTGCCGTTAGGTAGCCAAGGGTTACAAATAAATCAGCATCTTCTTCTTCAGTGTTAAACAATACTAACAATTCATCGAGTTGCTCTAGCTGTTCATCATTAAGTAACATCTGGGGTAATTCATTGTCTTGGTTCATTGCTGCCTCTTAATTATTGGTTAACAAGGTAGTTAACGAGTCTGCCTAACTTTAAGTCTTTAAGTTTACTAAGGGTGTTGCTGTGTCAAATGCTTCAAACGTGCCTATTTCAAACGTGCCTACTTTAGATTTGGTTTTATCGCTCCAAAGTGAGCTAGGTTTGCGGTTACACTCTAAAGTGGTGAGTTGTTATACCCTTGCTGAACAATATTACCTTAAATCGTTTCCTCGCCCAGCACTTCTTATTAATTTAAGAGGCCTTAGTGCCGGCGTTGCAGAACTTCAAAAAAACCGTTTACGTTTTAATGCTGTATTACTGCAAGAAAATGAACGTGCTTTTTTAAACGAAGTGGTGCCACACGAAGTAGCGCATTTGCTAGCGTGGCAGCTTTATGGTCGTAGTATTCGACCCCATGGTGTGGAATGGCAGCAAATTATGCAGCAAGTTTTTCAGTTAACGCCCACTAGAACACATGCCTTTGATGTAAAAAGGGCTGCTAAACTGGGGTATAAGTACACCTGCCACTGCAAAGGTAAAGAGCATGCTTTGACCTTAAAACGGCATAACTTGATAAAAGGTGGGCGGCAGTATATTTGTTTGGCTTGCAAACGCCATTTGTACTTTTTAAAGGTGGATAGCCACTTAATTAACTAACGGACTGATTAGGTAATGCTAGTAAGTGAAGGTTTATTTTTATCTCGTTGATTTTAAAGGTTTTTTTGTTTCTACCAAGGTCTAATATTATTATGTGGCATTAGCAATGTATAACATAACCCGGTAGCTCAATATAAAAATAATTTACTTAGGTAGATAGATAGATAAATAGCCAAGTCTGATGAGCCAGCAGCAGAATTTATCGAGTACCTCTTGAGTTGGTAGCAAGCTATTTTAACGGTCCATTTGCCAAACCCATTACAAAAAAACTTAAGGCTGTAATAACGTGAGTAGCAGCCCAAATTTTCAAGGTGAAATATATGTCAGATAAAAACATTCTAGTAATTAACAGCGGCAGCTCGTCTATTAAGTTTGCATTGGTTAATGATAGCCAAGATGAGTTTTTGCTTGAAGGGTTGGCTGAGTGCCTAGGTAGCCCTGCTGCTGTAGTGAACTGGAAGCAAAATGACGAAAAGAAAAGCTTGTTACTAGACGGTGCTGACCACACGGGTGCGCTTGCTAAAATTCTACCGCTTGTTCAAGAGGTTGCTCAGGGTAAGTTAACGGGCATTGGTCACCGTGTAGTGCACGGTAGCGCACACGTAACTAAAGCATCCATGATTACCCCTGACGTTATTCAGGTGATTAAAGATGCCGCTGCTTTAGCACCTTTGCATAACCCACCGGGTTTAATGGGCATTGAAGTTGCACAGACTATTTACCCAGATTTACCCCATGTGGGTGTATTTGACACAGCTTTTCACCAAACCATGCCTGACTATGCTTACCGCTATGCCATTCCTGAGCACCTTTATACTGGCCATCACATTCGCCGTTACGGTTTCCACGGTACAAGCCACATGTATGTCAGCCGTAAAGGTGCTGAAATGGCAGGCTTGCCCGTTGATAATAGCTGCTGGCTTGTTGCACACCTAGGTAATGGTTGCTCTACTTCTGCTGTGGTTAATGGTGAAAGCCGTGATACAAGCATGGGTTTAACGCCCCTTGAAGGCCTTGTTATGGGCACTCGCAGTGGCGATGTTGACCCAAGTTTGCACAGTCATTTGTACCGTACTTTGGGTTGGGATCAGGAAAAAGTTGAAACGGTACTCACCAAAGAAAGTGGTTTATTGGGTGTTTCAGGCTTATCAAATGACATGCGTACTTTAATTGAAGCAAGCGAGCAGGGTAATGCACGTGCTACTTTAGCCATTGAGATTTTCTGCTACCGTTTAGCTAAATCACTTGCTTCGCTTTCATGTGCACTGCCAAAGCTTGATGGCTTGCTATTTACTGGTGGTATTGGCGAGAATGCCAGCCTTATTCGCCGTAAGACGTTAGAGCACATGCCGTTGTTTAACTTTAAGTTAGATGACCAAGCAAACCAAGCTTGCACACGTGGTGTGGCTGGAAAAATTAGCGCCCAAGGCCACCCATTGGTTATGGTTGTGCCAACGAATGAAGAGCGCCAAATTGCTAATGAAACGCTTGAACTTATCGCCGCTAACGTTTAAATAGGACTTTTTATTTAATGCATACTTTTTTACTTTCACCGACAGGTTTTGGCGTTGGCCTTACCTCTGTAAGCTTGGGTATTGTTCAATCACTACTTAACTCAGGCCTTAAAGTTGGCTTTTTAAAGCCCATTGCTCAGCCTCACCCCAGCGAAAGTGGCCCTGAGCGTGCCAGCCAATTAATGATGAATGTGCATGGCACCCATCAGCCCAAACCTTTATCACTTTCTGATGTTGAGCACATGGTTGGGGTGGGTTTAATTGATGAGCTAATGGAAGAAATTGTTAGCATGCATCAAAGCATGCTAGAGCATTATGATGTGATTATTGTTGAAGGCATGACACCTTCACGGCAAACCAACTACGTTGAGCGTATTAACGCAAGCCTTGCTAAATCATTGGATGCTGAAGTTATTTTGGTAAGCGCCCAGCAAAGCGAAAACTTAGATGAATTGTCTGATCGCATTGAAGCGCAAGCTCAGCTATTTGGTGGTACTAAAGACCCTAAAGTGCTGGGTGTTGTTATTAATAAAGTAACCAATGATTCACGTGATAGCTTTATTGAACAACTTAAAAGCCAGTTACCTGCATTGCGTAAAAATGACTTGCACCTGATTGGCTGCATAACTAACAAAGAAGAGCTGAATGCACCCCGCACTGCTGACTATGCTAATTTTTTGAAGGCAAGCGTTATTAATGCCGGTGAAATTAATCAGCGCCGTGTAAAAAAAGTGATTCTTTGCTCACGCACTGTCGCAAACATTGTGCCTTTGTTACAGCCTGGCGTGTTAGTGGTTACACCGGGTGATCGTGACGATGTTATTTTAGCCGCTAGTTTGGCTGAAATGAATGGCATTACTTTAGCTGGTTTAGTATTAACCGGTGGTTATGAGCCCAATGCCAGCATTATGGAAATGGGACAAAGCGCACTGAAGGGCGGCTTACCCGTTTTATCTGTACCCACTGGCTCTTATGATACGGCTTATCAAGTAACTCGTTTACCCCGTGCCATTCCTGTTGATGATTTAGAGCGTGCTAAGGCAGTTAGTGAGCACATAACTAGCTACCTTGATAAAGACTGGTTGGTTGCACGTTGCAGCACCGTTCGCCAAGCTTTGTTGTCACCACCTGCTTTTCGTTATCAGCTAGTTAAACGTGCACAAGCCGCTGCAAAG
>CANQLY010000100.1 GCA_947624795.1 uncultured Marinospirillum sp. | reverse complement strand
CACGCTAAGGTTTTTATGCAGGCCTACCTAGACGGCTTTATTGACGAAACTGCCCTGAATGATAAGGCGCTAAAAAGTTTGATGAGCGCCCGTATTTTATGGCGACCCGATGAGCAGCAACCCTTAACGCTGCGCCCTTTGGTTAGCGAGCTAATTGCCAGCATGGTGGCCGATGAAAGCCGCCGCCAAGTGAATGCCGATGTAGCAGAAAAGCTAGAACAGATTCATAACCGTGTGCAAGCCTACAAAGAAGCCCAGCACCAAGGCGATTACCTAATAGCTGAAACCCAGCTGCAACGCTTAACGGAGCAGGTTCATGATTTAAACGGCCAATTTGAAGAGGCGATTGATAGCTTATGGAACCGTTTAAACAGTGATTTTGGTTTTGTTGGTAGCTTAAAAGATAAAATTCGTGAAAACCAACGTGCCCAGCAACAATTAAGGCGCTTGCTTGATGGCTTAGAACTCATCGATTTTAGCCAACTGATTGAACTGGCCGAGGGTAATAGCTATTTAAGAAAACTTTTGGTTAGCCAGCTACAACAACAAGCCAGCACCCACCACAGTAGCCTGTTAGAAGTACAAAAACGCCTAATTGAACTGTTGGCTAAATTTCGTCAACAACAAGAACGCTCGCTGCTTATTAATTCTATGGCGGCTTATTTACGCCAACACCCCGCTTACCGGCCAGCCAATTACCCACAGCGCACCCAAGTCCCCAAGCTATTTAACCAAGCTGCGGCGATTATTCCAGCGGCAGGCATTGCCCTAGACAAAGCCAGTGAACGTCAACACCTTGCAGAACTGATTCACCGCCTACCTAAACAAAAAGCGGAACAACCTAAAGAGCAGCCTGCTGCCCAATTTACTGAACGGCTGGTCGATGAAGAAGTTGCTGCACGCCAACAGGCATTAAAGCAAGATGTTGAAAACTTCTATCTTTATGTGGTGGAGCAAAATCAACCCATTAGCGCCCAGCAGTATTTAGATGCACAACCGCTGGCGTGGGATAGCGAAATTTGGCTTTACCAAGTGCTGGCTGATTACCAATCGCTACCTAAAGAACAACAGCAAATGTTAAGCCTAAAAAACCAAGAAACTAAAGCGTCAGCGATGAACCATTTGATGTTGATAAGTGATATTTATGTGCAACTAAGGTAGTAGATTAAAATGATTAATAGCCGTGCTTTATCTGGGCAAGCCAATAGCTGGCTAACAAAACAAGAAGCTTCCCTGAAAGCTTTAGGCAGCAAGCCGGTAAAGCTTAAACTTAAAGTCATGCAAGAAATTTTAGACTGGTGCGTTAACTTAGATTTAGTCGCTGAAAGCAGCCTGCATAAACCTGAATTCATTTTAACAGGCCAGCTGCTAAACCTTATTGCCACTACCCAGCGGCAGTTAGACCAAGCTAGCTTTAGAGTAGATTTAACTAATAAAACCCGTTTAGAGCAGGCAAGCTTAAGCAACCAAGAACAAAAACGCAAAGGCCACAGCCCTAGGCATAACCGTTTTTTAATGCGCTTAGCTCAGCCAATCACTTCAGAATTAAACTTTTCAGCCCAATTTATAGATGTGCGTTTAGAGCAGCTCGATTTAAACCAATTCACACACCTGCTAGTGGTAGAAAACCTTGATTGTTTTTATGAGCTAGAAAAGTTTGCCATTACCGAAACACCAGAACAGCTGATTGTTTACCGTGGCGATGAAACTTCTAGCCAAGGGTCTAAAGCCTTAAGAAAAGCTTGGTTAGCGGTGAATAAACCGGCTTGCTACTTTGGCGACTTTGACCCAGCAGGGGTAAGAATTGCCCTAGCAGGTAAAACCTATCAAAGCATGTTGCTGCCTAAGCTTGGTGTTCTTCAAGAAAATGCGACAGCAGCCATGTTGCCTAATGAGCAACTTAAGTTTTTACCTAACTTAGCTAAACAAACTGACTTAACAAAAGAATTTCAAAACTACTGCCAAACCTTGCAAGGGCTTAAAGCGTTAAGGCAGCAAGCAATGCAAGGAATGGCGTTGGTGGAGGTAAATATTTAAAAAAACACCGTTTTCAATGAATAGAAACGGTGTTTGAGTTACTTCAAACCTTCAAATGGATTGTTTGCGTTTTACTACTAGCTTCAATTTCTTCTAGGCTGGCAGCGGTGGTTAGTTCTAGGCTATTAGGTGATTTAACCCTTGCAAATAACGCATAGGCTTCAGCAGCGGAAGGAAAGTCGATGCGGTGTTTTTGAATTTCTGGGTCGCCTGCGGGCATAGCTGTAAGAGCACGGGGGCTAGTGGTGGCGTAAAGGTTAAACACACCGGCTTGCAACATGCCAAGCTCTTGCCATTCGTTATAGGCAGTATCTGAGTTAAGCACGGGTTCAAACTTACCACGGCGCATTTTGCCAATAAACCAAGCAAAGGGTGCTTGCCCATCGTGTCGCTCACGCACCTTGTTCAGCAAAAGTGTATTTTCGCCCGGCGTTACCTGCAATAACCCTAAAGCAACGCCTGTTTTGGCGGTTGGGGTATGTGGGTTTTCGGTGCTGATTGGCAAGGGTGCATGAATAATGATTTCTGGTAGTTGCTCACCAAAAGCTTGTTTACACAGGGTTTGCCATTCTTCACCTTCGGTATTACATATAGCTTTTAAATGCCGCGAACGACTGCCATTACCAGCTAAAAGAAGGTGAATAGGGCTGTCTGGAAATTGAGGTTTAACTTTGGCGGCTTCAGCTAAAAAGGCCACTAGGCCACGTTTTATTCGGCTAGCAAGTAATTCATCCAAGGCTTTGGGGTCAAGGTTCAGTTCACAGGGTACTTTTTCGCCTGTCGATTTAATTAGCTCTAACTTTAATTGGGTCTCAAGGTTAGGCTTATCACCTTCCATAAAAGGCCTTAGCTTGGCGGATAAAATAACCGAGTTGGTTTGTGCCGCTTGGGTAGCGGCAATAAAGGCTTCACTACCAGCAAAAGGCTTAGCATCTATCGGCTTGGTGAATTGAATGCGTTCTTTACGCAACATTTCAAGGTTGGCCTGAAAACTTTGGTAAACAAGGTGTTCTAGCAGGTTTTCACCACCTAAGAAATTATCGCCACTACTGGCTAGGTGTTCAAATACACGTTCATAGCCTTTGTTTTCTTCCGCTTCGGTTGCCCAGCGCAAAATACCAAAGTCAAAGTCAGAAGTTCCGCCGCCAAAGTCAAATACGGCATAGGGCAAGCCTTCTTCTGTCGGTTCTATATTCAAATGAACCAGAGCAGCAGCGGCATAGGCGGCTGGTTCGCTGGCAAGGTCATTCACTTCAAACTCATTTAAAACCTGCGGCTGGTGATTAATCAGTGTTTCAGGAAGGCTGCGCTGTAGGCCACGGCGAAAGCTGGCTAGAATGCGGTTTTTAACGTCGAGCGGGTATTTAACTGGGAAACTAAGGTAGTACTTAAGGAAAACTCCACGGCCACGCCAGTTAATTGCCATGCCTAAATACCAAGCATACAGCTCTATCGGGTCAAAAATATCACCATCGCTCACTTCAATGGGCTGACCACGCACGGGGTTACGTTCTAAATGGTGCGGAATTTCAACCTCTACACCCTGCCTGCCCGTTATACGCAAGAGGTTATCTTCTGCTGAACGCAAGGCCCATTGTTTAAGGCGAGGAATCATACAAGCAAGAATGGCGATATCGCCTGGGTTATCTCGAAAACTGGCTTGGGCTTCATGGGCGGCACGCATCCAATCCCAGTTTAATTCTGGGCGGTAGGCTTGTGACTGCCAAACTTTATTAAAGGCGCTAAAATCTAAACATTCTAAAACCGTAGGGTTTTCAAAGTGCTTGGCTTCTACGGCTTGATAAAAGTCACGGGTACCTATGCGTAATAATTCCCGTGCGCCACTGGCAGTATCCATCGCCACCACTGTGCTGCTGGTACCAAAATCTATCGCTACTGCACGGCGTTGGATATCACGGCTAGGGTCACGGGCAACAAGGTTAAATTCTTTAAGTGTGGCTGCATCTTGTCCCCATAACTCCCACAAACCTTTTTCAGGGTCGCTAAGTTGTGCAGCATCTAGCTTGGGTAAACGGCAGGGGGTGTAATCAAGTTTTTCAAGCTGATTAGTTAATATAAATGTTTCTGGTTTTAAGTAATTAACGGCTGATTCATTAGTTGAATTAACTTCTGCTAGGTATTCACCCTTGCTAATAAAGCCTACTATTAACTCATCATAAGAAAAGTTTTTTTGAGGTTTAGGTGGTGAAAATTTTTTATTACTAGGAGTCACTAAACACCAGCCACCTGTAATTAACTCTAATAATAGTTGAGTATTATCATTACTTACCCAAGCTGAATTGCAAGAAAAAATATAGCCATCCCAATTCGGATGGGTATCCCAGTGGCCCTCATCCACATGGCACTGACCACTAGTGGTTAACCAACCATTGTAATTATCTTTGACCAAGCGAAAAGGTGTGGCAGTACGGTGTGGGTTACCACTGGCCAGAGCAAAAGCTTTAAGTTGCTCTGGGCTAGGTAATTGCCAGTTATTTAAACCTACCCATTTGCCTTGCTTTACAAACTCAATACCTTCTTTAAGGGTATATAAATCATAATAACCACCATCACCATCAAAATACCATAGTAGTTTGGTTTGCGTGTGCAGGGTGGCTAGGTTTTTATCATCTTTTTCTTCTCTTAAATAAAGAAAAGGGTGTTCTTTTAAAAAGGTTTCTAAGGCACTCGCCGGCGGGTAGATGGCGAGCGTTTTACTGTCTAGCAGGCCAGTTATTTCTTCTTTTCCATCGGCACTTTTTTTAACAACTTGCCAAAAAGCTTGTTGGTCTAGCTGTGCTTTAAAAGCGGCTAGGTTAGTGTCATCTTGCTGCTTTAAATTGAAGCGATCTTGTGGATTGGTGGTTTTCATAACGCCTTCTTAAATCAATTAATTTTAGTGGTGTTAGCCTAATTGCAGCTTTTGTAGTTGGCTATTTTCTAGCTCATCTACTTGGCTGGTAGCCGTGTATTCAAGCTGGTTGGGGGCAGTAATTCGCACATACAGCATTGCGCCCGTGGCAGGCGCAACTGGAAAGGCTAAAGAGTGCATGGTTAGTTCTGGGTCGCCCAAGGCTAAGCCGGTTGCGGCTCTTGGGCTGGTGCTAGTCAACAAGTTAAAAACACTGGCTTGCAAAGGGCCAAGATCAAACCATTCTCCATAAGCGGCTTGGGGTTCAATAATGGGCTTAAAAACATTGCGGCGCATTCGTCCCACATACCAACTAAAAGGGGCTTGTCCACCCTGTTGCTCGACTAGCTTATTTAATAACAGGGTGTTTTTTCCTGGCGATACTTGCAACAAACCCAAAGCAACGCCTGTTTTTGCGGTGGGTGCGTGAGGCTTGCTTTCATCGAGCGGTAGGGGTGGGTAAATAATAATCTCTGGGGTTGAATCACCAAAGGCTTGGCTACAAAGTGTTTGCCATTCTTTAGCTTCGATATTGCAGAGGGCTTGAATATGGCGAGAGTGGTTGCCATTACCTGCTAGTAAAAAGTGAATAGGGCCAGCGGCTTGCTTGTTTGTTAGTTTGCTGATTACTCTGGCTAGTTCAGCTAAAAAGGTTTGTACACCCCGTTTAATACGTTCTGCCAATAAATAATCTAGGGCTTCTAGGTTTAAATTAAGAATACAAAGTTTTTTCTCACCATTAACATCAAGTAAATCTAATTTAAGTTGTGAGTCTAGTTGTAGTGCTGCACCTTCCATAAAGGTGCGTAGCTTAGCAGCCAATATAATGGTGTTGGTTTGTGCGGCTTGGGTTGCTGCAATAAAAGCTTCACTGCCAGCAAAGGCTTCAGCATCAATCGGCCTAGTGAATTGAATGCGGTCTTTACGCAGTTCGTCTAGGTTGCTTTTAAAACTTTCATAAACCAAATGCTCCAACAGATTTTCACCACCTAAGAAGTTATCGCCACTACTGGCTAGGTGTTCAAAAACCCGATCATAGCCTTGGTCTTCTTCTTCGTCCGTTGCCCAGCGCAAAACACCAAAGTCAAAGTCGGAAGTTCCACCGCCAAAATCGAATACCGCATAAATAATGCCTTTGTCGGTCGGCTCTACTTTTAAATATTGCAAAGCAGAAGCCGCATAGGCTGCCGGTTCACTGGCTAGATCATTGACTGCAAATTCATTTAAAACTTGCGGGTAGTGTTCAATTAAACTTGCAGGCAGACTACGCTGTAAGCCACGGCGAAAGCTGGCAAGAATGCTGTTTTTTACTTCCAAAGGGTATTTAACGGGAAAGCTAAGATGGTAGTTAAGAAAAACCCCACGTCCACGCCAGTTAATCGCCATGCCTAAATACCAAGCATAAACTTCAATTGGGTCAAAAATATCGTCAGCATTCACTTCAATCGGCTGGCCACGAATGGGGTTGCGCTCTATATGGTGCGGAATAACCACTTCTACACCCTGCCTGCCCGTTATACGCAAGAGGTTATCTTCTGCGGAACGCAAAGCCCATTGTTTAAGGCGAGGAATCATGCAGGCAAGAATGGCCGTATCACCAGGATTGTCTCGAAAGCTGGTTTGCGATTCGTGGGAGGCTCGCATCCAATCCCAATTTAATCTTGGGCGATAAACTTGAGACTGCCAAACTTTTTTAAAGGCACTAAAATCTAGGCATTCTAAAATTGTTGGGTTTTCAAATTGCTTGGCTTCCACTGCTTGAAAAAAATCACGCACCCCAATGCGTAGCAACTCTTGTCCGCCATTGCGTGTATCCACAGCCACCACCGTGCTGCTAGTACCAAAATCTATTGCTACTGCGCGGCGCTGAATATCAAGGCTAGGGTCACGGGCAACTAAGTTATGCTTCTTGAGCATTTCAGCATCTTGCCCCCAAAATTCCCATAAGCCTTTTTCAGGATCACCTAGTTGAGACTTATCAAGCTTGGGTAGACGGCAGGCTTCGTAGTCAAGGTTTTCTAGTTTATCTTCTAATAAAAAACCAACTAAACTTACAACACTATATAAATTTTTATCCATAATTTATTCTTAATCTAAATTTAAAGGTGGCAATTAGCCCAGTTGTAGTTTTTCTATTAGGCTGATTTCTAGTTCATCTAGCTGGCAGGCGGTGGCAAGCTCTAGCTGGTTAGGGGCAGTAATACGAACATAGAGCCTTGCACCCGTGGCTGGCGCAATTGGAAACTCTAGCGGATAGAGTTTCAATTCTGGATCACCTAATGCTAAGCCCGTATGTGCTCTTGGGCTGGCGCTGGTAAACAAGTTGAATACACCGGCTTGCAAGGGGCCTAAATCAAACCATTCACCATAGGCGGCTTGGGGTTCAATAATGGGTTTAAAAACATTGCGGCGCATTCGTCCTATGTACCAATTAAAAGGGGCTTGCCCATCGTGTTGTTCAGTTAAGCTATTTAATAATAAGGTGTTTTTTCCTGGTGATACTTGTAATAAACCCAAGGCTACGCCTGTTTTTGCGGTGGGTGCGTGAGGTTTGTTTTCATCGAGCGGCAGAGGCGGGTAAATAATAATCTCTGGAAGACCATCACCAAAAGCCTTGGTACAAAGCTCTTGCCATTCAGCACTGTTAGTATCGCAGAGTGCTTGAATATGGCGAGAGTGACTACCATTACCAGCCAATAGAAAATGAATAGGG
>CANQLY010000099.1 GCA_947624795.1 uncultured Marinospirillum sp. | reverse complement strand
GGTCAACCAGCCATTGGTAAGCCGCTAAAGAATCTTCTAAGCCTGCTGGCCAAGGGTGATCGGGTGCTAAGCGGTAATCAATGGCTAAAACACGGGCATCAGCATGGCGTGCAAAAGCAGTCACAAGATCACGGTGCGTGTCTAAAGAGCCCAATGCAAAACCACCCCCATGCAAATACAAAACATAGCGCTGAGTTGTGCTGCCTTTAGGGCTAATAAGCTCTACATCACACTCATTAATTTTAAAGCTGCTACCTTCCATGTCATGAGGTAGGCGACCTGCAGCTTTAAACTCATCTAAATAGTCACGTAATAAACGGCACTGACCCGCTAAGGTTTGGCGGTTTACTAAATCTATACCCTGCTGCATTGCAGCTAAGGGCCAAAGCATATCATTAAACATTTGATTTTCTTCCAAAGCAGCTTAAGCTGCCATTAACTTTTATTCACGGTTCGTTCGCTTTTTGTAGCAGGTTCATCGCTAAGTTCATTTAGTGCACAAGGGTTAAATCAACTTATTCTAAACTATGACAGCCTAAAAAAGACCAGCCTGAACAAGGAAAAGGTTTAGTTTCAGGCTTAGAGGTTAAATAACAAAACCTGACAACTAAAATACATCACTTGTGAACTAAGCTATGAAATATGCTCTTGTGGCTTACCTTTAAATAAACAAAATGCCACTTGCAGTATAATAATACTAATTGGCACTAATTCAGCTAATTGCCAAGGAATAAATAACAGACCAACACACTTTCGCTGTTACTTTTGTTACTTTAGCTTACCTACAAAATTAATGAGTGACACGGGTAATTTTTTTAGCCGACTTCAACATTTCATCGTGTGGCAAAACAAACTCAACATCCGTACTTTGCTCTCGTCCCATTAATGAGCTAGCCATTTCTTTTGGGTTATGGCCTTCAAACAAAACTAAATACAAGGCTTGCACTAATGGCATATAAATACCCAATTTATCTGCCTGCCTCTTCACTAAGCGCACAGTATTAACCCCTTCAGCCACTTGACCTAAAGAAGCCACTGTTTCATCTAGACTTTTTCCTTCACCTAAAGCAAAGCCTACGCGGTAATTACGTGATAAAGAGGAAGAGCAGGTAACAATTAAATCACCCACACCTGATAAACCTAAAAAAGTCATGGGGTTAGCACCTAAACTGACTGCAAAGCGACTCATTTCAGCCAATGCTCGTGTCATTAACATGCTTTTAGTATTTTCACCCATGCCTAAAGCCACGGCCATACCCACAGCAATTGCATAAATATTTTTAAGCGCCCCGCCTAATTCAGCACCATACATATCAGTATTGGCATACACACGAAAATAATGATTACCTAAAACTTGCTGTACTGTAATGCGTGTTAAATCATCAGGGCTTGCAATCACAGTAGCCGTTAAAAACTGCTTAGCCACTTCACTGGCAAGGTTAGGGCCTGACAAAATACCCAAATGTGGAAAACCCGTGGTTTCTTGAAGTATTTGGCTCATTAGTTTAAACCCTTTTTCTTCAAAGCCTTTAGTGGTGCTCACTAAAATTTGTTCAGGGTTCATAAACGGTAGCGCTTGCTGTAAAACTTGTGCAAAACCTTTGCTTGGAATCGCCATAAAAACCAAACCAGCCCCCTCTAAAGCAGCATTTAAAGAGCTGGTGGCTTGAAGGCTGGCAGGTAGTTCTAAATCAGAAAGGTAGCGTGGGTTTCTATGCTGCTGATTTATTTGTTCCGCTAAAGCTGCGTCACGCACCCACAAGCGAGTGGTATAGCCGTTATTAGCAGCAATGGATGACAAGGCGGTTCCAAAACTTCCACCCCCTAGCACGGTTACAATAAGACCTTTAGCCATGAAATTTCTTTGCTCTTTCAATTAAACTCAATGGATGCACATTGTAACCTACTACTGCCTACTTGGCAGTTGCTAGATGCCGGCATGGTTTAAACAAGTTATTGGTTAAGAAAAGGTAGCCCCACGTCCTGCATGGCTTGATCAACAAACTTGGCATTGCTATTCATCATCTGAATAAGCTCATCAACGTAGGCTTGTCGACGTTCAGAATAGCTAATTAACCCTGGCGCTAAATCAACCCCTTTTATTTCTTTACCGGCTTCATAGCGCTTTTCTCTTAGCTCTCGCAACGCTTTATAAGCACGGTGCGTATTGATATTATTCATATAAGATTGCACACTTTCTAGCACGGTAGTAAATTTTTGCACTTCATGACTTTTACCTGCATCACGCCCAGCAGGCACTAACCCACACCCTTTAGTAAAGCACCATTGACCAAATAAATTATTGCCTTCACGAGCAAAGCGTGATGTACCCCAAGCAGACTCATTGGCTGCCTGCATCAATACTAGATCAACCGGCACCTGATGCACTCGGCGCTCTAAAGCATCCCAACCCTTGTCATCTAAAGGCCATTCAAAGCCATAGTAACTAACAATTTTAGTCACCGAATCTAACAGTTCAGCAGCAAGGGCTTTATCTTGGCTTAATTGCCCTTTAACAAGGATTAATTGCTCACGCTGCCAGCTAATGCGCTCATTTTCATAAAGTGCTAAGGGTAATAACGATTTAAAAAAAGCATCTTTGCGTACAGGTATCGACGTAATTTCACTGTAATTAGGCAAGGTATAAAGCGGGTCATCAAGCACAAGAGAAAAAGTAGGGACATTTTGTGAGGCTAAGTTTGGTTTAATAACCCAATGATTAATTAAAAAAAACAAACCAACTAACAAAGACAAAATTATTAGTGAAATAAATACTTTAGGTGATCTAGCTGAAGGGACTTGCATACAAAACTTCCTTTTGATTTGAAAAACCAACTACTCATTCCAAGTAGTTCTAAAAAAACAAAAAACCGGTTTTTAAGGCCAGTTTTTTGTTATCTAGGTAAGAATTAACTCACCTGAATATGCCAAGGCTCGTAACGCACACCAAAATTATTATCAGTGGTGTAACGTATTTCTACAAAACCTAGGTCTTGTAGACGCTTATAAACATCCGTTTCAGCAAAGTCATCACTAAAGTTACGGTAACCAAAGCCCACCTTACCGACATCAAAATCACCAATGGCATGGTATGAATAACCAGGAGGTGCTAAAGAACGTGATGCTTTAGACATATTGCCGGCCGATTGCTCAGCCTTAGCTAAAAACAGATGCAGCTGTTTAACCATACTGCGCACGCCAGAAGTTAAAACTAAATCATCACCTACTTCTTTAAGTAGCCGATCATAAAAAACCATCGACTTACCTTTAAATAGGTAATGGCCTGTTTTACCAACACTTTCTACGTCGGCCTTAACAATGCGGCTAGTTAACGTGTCTAAAACACGGTCACCATAAAAGCCATACAAGCGCGCATCAATGTGGTACAACTCATCTAGAAAGTCCATTTCTGCTTGAGTAAAATTACCAATATCTGAATAATTACGTGCAAAATTTAATGCTTCATCAAAAGACAAAAGATTAAAATTACCATGCCCAACATAAGACTGTAAGCGATCTAAACGCTGATAGGCCATCAACATCGTGGCACGTTTTTCTTCAGGTAAAAAATAGTCATCATCAAACACGCTTTCAAAATAGCGGGTACGTGTTTGTGCATCGGTTGAACCGGTTGCTGCTGCCTCTGCTGCTGCTTGTTGGTGTACAGCAGACAAGGCTTCACTTAATTGGGTAGGTAAAATATCTTCCATACCATGCTGCAAATTAGAAGCGGCCCACTGACCTTGCAAAGCGCCCATACCAAAGCTTTTCTGCAATTTATCGGTCATTACTACTTGACGTAGTACAGTACCACTACCTAAGGCAACAAACCCTAACAAGGATAAAGCTTTTAAAAGTGTTCTGCGATCCACCGCACGCTCCATCTTAACTAATCATTATGATGTTTAATTAGTGAACTTTACCGATTGAATACCCAAGTGTCCAGAATAACCAACAAAAAAGCTCAGCCAACGGACTGAGCTTTTTTGTTTTATAGCGGTTTTAGCTTGCTGTTAGTTCTAATAACAGGCGGTTAAGGCGCTGTACAAACTGGCCTGGGTCTTCTAAGCTTTCGCCTGCGGCCAAGGCTGCTTGGTCACAAAGTAAAGCGGCTAAATCAGTAAAGCTAGCTTCTTGGGTTTGTGCTTCTAAACGCTCAACGAGTGGGTGATTAGGGTTAATTTCTAGAATCGGTTTACTATCAGGCAACTGCTGACCTGAAGCTTCTAAAATTTTACGCATTTGCAAACCTAAATCACCAGCACCTACAACCAACACAGCCGGTGAATCAGTTAAGCGGGTTGAAACACGCACCTCACTAACACGCTCATCTAACGACTTTTTAATGCGTTCAAGTAGGTCTTTCTTGGTTTCGCTGGCTTCTTCTTGGGCTTTTTTGTCTTCTTCAGTGTCAAGCGAACCTAGGTCTAAATCGCCACGGGCTACGTCTACTAAAGATTTACCGTCAAATTCATTCAAGTGGCTCATTAACCATTCATCAATGCGGTCGGTTAAGAGTAATACTTCAATGCCTTTCTTGCGGAAGACTTCAAGGTGTGGGCTAGATTTAACCTGCGCCAAGCTTTCACCGATTAGGTAATAAACCTTGTCTTGGCCTTCTTTCATGCGGCTGACATAATCTGCAAGGCTTACACGCTGCTCGCTCTGTTCTGTCGAGCTAAAGCGCAGCAGGCCAGCAATGCGTTCACGGTTAGCAAAGTCTTCACCTGGGCCTTCTTTAAGTACCTGACCAAACTCTTTCCAAAACTCGTAGTACTTGTCTTGGTCGCCAGCCATCTTGTCTAACAAGCTAAGTACACGCTTGGTTAAAGCCGTTTTCATGCTGTCGATTTGTGGGTTTTGTTGCAAAATTTCACGCGAAATATTCAGCGGTAAGTCAGAAGAATCGACTACGCCCTTAATAAAGCGCAGGTAAAGCGGCAAGAACTGCTCAGCATTATCAAGAATAAACACACGCTGCACATAAAGCTTTAAGCCACGAGGTGCTTCACGCTGATAAAGATCAAACGGCGCACGCTTAGGAATAAACAGAAGCGAGGTGTATTCCTGCTTACCTTCAACCTTGTTATGACTCCAATCTAAAGGGTCTTCAAAGTCGTGGGCAACGTGCTTATAAAACTCTTGGTATTCTTCGGTTTTAATTTCATTTTTACTGCGTGTCCAAAGTGCATTGGCCTTGTTAATGGTCTCCCACTCAACTGCCGTTGCTTGTTCGGCAGCGCCTGCTTCTTCACCGTCTACTTCAATGTCTTTTTGTAGCTGAATAGGTAGGCCGATATGGTCAGAATACTTTTGAATAACATTGCGTAAGCGGTAGCCGTTAGCATATTCCTTGGCATCTTCTTTTAATGTTAGGGTAATTTTAGTACCACGGTCGGCTTGGTTAATGGTTTCTACAGTAAATTCGCCATCACCTTTGGAAGTCCAGCGCACTGCTTCTTCAGCACTTGCGCCTGCTTTGCGTGTTTCAACCGTTACTTCATCGGCCACAATAAAGGCAGAATAAAAGCCAACACCAAACTGGCCAATTAAGCCTGAATCTTTTTTCTGATCGCCGCTAAGCTGTTGAATAAATTCTGCAGTACCAGAACGCGCAATGGTGCCTAAGTTAGCAATCACATCATCGCGGTTCATGCCAATGCCGTTATCTTCTAAAGTTAGAGTATTGGCTTGTTCGTCATAGCTAATTTTTACTTTTAGATCAGCGTCTTCTTCTAACAGTGCAGGCTTGGCAATGGCTTCAAAACGCAGCTTGTCACACGCATCCGAGGCGTTAGAAATTAGCTCACGTAAAAATATTTCACGGTTAGAATAAAGTGCATGTACCATTAAGTGCAGTAGTTGCTTAACTTCAGTTTGAAAACCGAGTGTTTCTTTTTTTGCCTGACTCATTATCAGCGAACTCCTGAGCATCTAAATTAATGAATTGATTCAATGCTTAAAGTAATGGGGCCTAGGTAAAATATTTCAAGGCCAGTCTTTTGGCAAAATAAGGCGGGTGCTTGCCTAAAGCATTGGATCAAACAACTTTTTTAATCCGCTTTTTTACACAAGTAGAGCTATTGACCACATAAAGGGAATGGATTGTACAAACCCAATTTTTATTGGGTAAAATACTAAGCAAAAGTTAAATAAACTAAGGGGTTTAAAATGATTTTTCCAGCACGTTATGCACGTTATGTTTTTTCTACTATTATGTCTATTTATATGGTCACTATTATGACTTGTGTAATAACCTTAGCAAACACTGGCTATGAAGGTAACTTCTTAGCACGCTGGTGGCATGCATTTTATATAGCTTGGCCAGTTGCTTTTGTACTTATTTTAATTGGTGCGCCTCGCCTACAATCTTTTGCGGCACGTTTAATTAAAAAACCTGCCCCTGTTACCGCTGAAAAAGAATAAAAAAACCGCCTACTCCAAAAAGTAGGCGGTTTACTTGTTACAGAAACAATTTTAGCTAAAAACTACCAGCCGGTTAACTCTTTTAAAGCACTACCAATATCAGCCAAAGAACGCACAGTTTTAACGCCTGCATCTTCTAATGCAGCAAATTTTTCATCGGCAGTACCCTTGCCACCTGAAATAATAGCACCCGCATGCCCCATGCGCTTACCCGGTGGCGCTGTCACGCCTGCAATGTAAGCAACAACAGGCTTAGTTACGTTAGCTTTGATGTAAGCAGCCGCTTCTTCTTCAGCAGAACCACCAATTTCACCAATCATTACAATGGCTTGGGTTTGTGGGTCTTCTTGAAAAAGCTTAAGAATGTCGATAAAGCTTGAACCTGGAATAGGGTCGCCACCAATACCAACGCAGGTAGACTGGCCAAAACCTTCATCAGTTGTCTGCTTCACTGCTTCATAAGTCAGCGTGCCTGAACGTGACACAATCCCCACTTTACCCGGCAGGTGAATTTGCGCTGGCATAATGCCAATTTTGCATTCACCTGGAGTAATAACCCCGGGGCAGTTAGGGCCAATTAAAACAACACCCAACTGGTCACACTTCACCTTACAATCAAGCATATCAAGCGTTGGAATGCCTTCAGTAATAACAATAATAAGCTTAATGCCTGCATTGGCAGCTTCTAAAATGGAATCTTTACAAAAAGGTGCCGGCACATAAATAACCGAAGCTTCAGCAGCGGTTACTGCAACCGCTTCTTTAACCGTATTAAAAACAGGCAAGCCTAGGTGAATGGTACCGCCTTTACCAGGGGTTACACCGCCCACCATTTTTGTGCCATAAGCGATGGCTTGTTCTGAATGAAAAGTACCTTGGCTGCCAGTAAACCCTTGGCAAATCACCTTAGTGTCTTTATTAATTAACACACTCATGATTTACCCTCCAGGGCTTTAACAACTTGCTGGGCAGCATCGGTTAAACTAGTAGCAGCAAGAATATTCAAACCACTTTCAGCTAACCGCTTAATACCTAAGGCGGCATTATTACCTTCAAGACGAACAACCACAGGCACTTGAACGCCCACTTGCTCAACCGCACCAATAATGCCTTCAGCAATCATGTCACAACGTACAATGCCACCAAAGATATTTACCAAAACGGCTTTTACTTTGTCATCTGAAAGAATGATTTTAAATGCTTCTGCAACGCGTTCTTTTGTAGCACCGCCACCAACATCTAAAAAGTTTGCAGGCTTGCCGCCATG
>CANQLY010000098.1 GCA_947624795.1 uncultured Marinospirillum sp. | reverse complement strand
GATGTTCGCCAAGCCAGTGAAGAAAGGGCTTTAGGCCAGTTATGTGCCGATAATTTATTAGTGGAATGGATGCTGAGCCAAGAATGGCCAGAAGTGGGGCGGCGAGAAGGCGAAGCTAAAGCTGGCGCTACTAGCTGCTTTTGGCGAGTGGTCATTCAAGCCACACCTTTACCCACCATGCGCCGGTTAGATATTGAAATTTATGCTGAAGCAAAACGTGAAAATTTATTAACCCAAGTTTCTGGTTTTGTGGGTAATAAATGAACAGCCAGACTGTTAGCCAGTTTGCTAGGCAATTTTCTAGTAAAGAACAGGGTTTTACCCTTATCGAAGTGATGGTTGCCCTAGCAATTATGGCCAGTTTAGCGGTGGCTTTAACCCTGTTAGTTAGCCAAGTGTTAGATGCTCGTTCTCAGCTCAATGAAATTCGAGCCAATGGCCCTGAAAGGCTAGTCGATTTTTTAAGCCGTACCGACCGGCAGTTAAGCCAGCTAGTGGTTAGGCAAGCCCATGAAAGAGGGCAACCCTTAAACTCCAGCCCCCTGACCCTACAAAATAATAACCAAGAACTTTACTGGGTCGCAGCAGGGCAATGGGTTTTACCGCTAGAAGATTATGCTTCACGCTTACGTTTATGGCGTTTAAGTTGGGATGAAGAAGAGCAGCTTTTAGCTTTGCAATCCAGCGGTTTATTAGATGCTGCCGATGAGCAAAAATGGACCCAGGTTGATGAGCTAACCGAGGTGACTGGCATTAGCTGGGCATTTTATCGAGATGAAGCTTGGCAAAACACGCTAGAAGGTTCTTTTCCCAAAGGCTTACGCTTAACGATTAGTTGGCGTGGCGAAGATTATCAGCGGTTAATTTTATTACCTGAGTTGATTTTTATTCGTTCAGCAACGCCCACTAAGGCAGAAGGTAATGAAAATACCCGCAAAGGTTTGCGCCGTTTAAGAAGTCGCCGTTCCAGAGGTGATGACGATGAATAAGGCTAAGTCTCAGCAGGGCGTAGCATTATTAATGGTGCTGCTAATTTTAGTGGTGGTTACTATGGCACTTACCCAAATGCAGTCCGCCAGTCGCCAAGATTTAGAACGCATTGAAGGGCGTTATTTACAGCAACAAGGCTGGGGTTATTTATTAGGTGCCGAAACCTTGGCAAGGCAAGTGTTAACCGACGGGCGGATTCGTGAACAACCCCGCTGGTGGTCAACCATTCGTGGTGAAGTGGTTAGTTATCCAGTGGATGAAGGTATGCTGACTATTCAGGTTAAAGATTTACGCACTTGCTTTAATTTGAACCATCTCGCCAGCCTGACTAGCCAAGAAGCCAGTATTCAAGTCAGAGAATTATTACCTTGGCGTTTATACATTAATGCCGCACAAGAAAATCCACTTGTACATAAAAATCAAAGCTGGACTGCCGATTTAGATTTAAACCAGTTTTTAGATTTAGCCCGTGACTGGGTAGATAAAGACAACGAAGCCTTGCCAGAAGGTGCGGAAACCGGCCAGTATTTATTAGCCGACCCACCTAGAGTTGCCGCCAACCAACCCTTTGCTGATGTGTCGGAAGTTAACTGGCTAATGCCGCAAAACCGCCAGCGTTTTCGCCAATTACCCGAAGGGGTTTGTGTATTACCCGATACCCGTTTAAGGCTAAATATAAACACCTTGGCGGAAGAAGATTTACCTTTGTTATGGGGTTTGTTTGAAGGGCAGGTACAGCTAGCTAGCCTTAAAAACTGGTGGAATACCCGCCCTGCTGTTGGTTATAAAAGCCTCGATGATTTTTGGGAAGATTTAGGTGAAGCCAACCTACCCCAAGACAACAACTGGAAACAGCGAGTAGGCGGCAGCCTCATGTTTGTGAGTGACTTTTATCAGGTCACTATTCATATGTTATTAAATGATGTGCAGCTAGTATTTGAGTCAGATATTTACCTAGCCCCCGATGCCAAAACCCAAGTGTATGCCCGACGCATAGGGCCAGTGGATGGGGCGGTTAGGGCGGTTAGGGCTAAGGTTCCATGAGTACAAAAGAGAGCATTCAATGAAATTAAAGCAGCCGCTTTTAGTGATACGTTTAGCTGTTGATTCATCACAAGATGAATACTGGTGGTTGGTGCCTAACGCACCGGCTTCTAGCTTAACCGCTGAGCAGGCCGCTAGTTTCAGCAAAACAAGCCCAGCCTTGGTGTTGTTAGATGCTGCTGCCATACGTTTAGATAGCCTGGTTTTGCCGCCGGGTGTAAAAGCTAATGAAGCGGCTTTATTGCTTGAAGACCAATTAAGCCAGCCGCTTGAAGCTGTTGAGCTAGTCGTTTTAGAAAAAAATGGCCGCAAGCTTCAAGTGGCTAGTTTAGATAAGTTATTAGCTGAAAAGTGGCAAGCACGTTTAGCAGATAAAAATATTCGTGTGGCTCGTTGGATTCCAGAAGCCTTGTGTTTAGCTGAGTTATGGCAAGCGCCAGAGCAATTAGTGTTAGTTGATGAGCAGCAAGCTTGGTTATGGCAGACAGAGCAGCAGAGTGTTTTAAAACTGCCTTTAGCTTGGCTTAATGCAGAGCAAGCTGCGCCTTTATTAGCTGCCGATGCCCAACAAATAAATATTAAAGATTTACCCCAGCAAGCTTTAGTGCCTTGGTTAGCAACGGGTATTCCTGCCAAGGTTAATCTTTGGCCTGAATCTTGGTTAAACAAGCTGCCCATTAAAAATCTACTTGCTAAAAACTTGCAGCAAGCATTACAGCTAACCCCTAAGCAGTGGTTTCTGGCTTCGCCTTGGTTGTTATTAGTGGTGGTTTTAATCAGTCAGCAAACCTTTAGTTGGTTAGCTAAGCCAAAAAATGTGACTAACCCAGTGGAAATTAGCCAGCAGGTTCAGCAGTTAGGTAGACGCTTAGATAATTACACTAACCATTTAAATTATCAGCAACAAAGGTTAGATGCTTGGGAAAAACTGTTAAGCCAGCTGCAAAGTAAACAGCATATTCAAGTGGCTGCTTTAGTGTTAAATGAACAGGGTTTAACGGCTAAATTACAAGGCGTAAAAGCTACTGACCAAACCGCTTTAAAAAGTTTAACTGGGCGCTGGCAATTTACCGATGAACAAGCAACTTGGGAGTTATCACTATGATGGCTCGTTTAAATAACACTTGGCTAGGTCAGCGTTGGTCAGGCTTGGAAGCCAGTGAACAAAGATTATTAAAAATTGCCGCGCCCATAGTTGCCCTGATGCTGGGCTATTTATTGCTATGGCAACCATTACAAACTTGGCGTGAAAACTCGGTTAATAATCAGCAGCAACAAGTGCAAGATTTACAGCGGTTAGAAGCATTAAGTGGCCGTCTTGTACCTGTGGTTTTTTTAGAAGAGCGCCAGTGGTTAGCTTTAGCGGCAAGTGCAGGTTTACGCCAAGTTAAACTGGTGGAAGAAGGGGATTTAAGAAAGATTTCTGCAGAAGTTGCTAGCCCAGCCATGGTGGAACGCTTTCTTAATTCGGTGGCAGAAAAAGGTTGGCATTGGCAAACTTTAAATCTACAAGGCGCGCCTATTCAGTTAGAAGTGGAGCTGCGTCCCCTATGAGTGGTATTTCCTTGATAAAAAAACTACGCACCTTCTTGTTAGGCGTGTTGTTTTTGCTGTTATTTAGCTGGGTGTTTTTAGTAACTTTTATTGCCCTAGCGCCGGTGGAATGGCTGTTGTTACAAACTGTGGCACAAACTACGGCACAAGCTAAACAACCACAAATGACTTGGCAAAAAATAGAAGGCACCTTAGCTAAAGGCAGTGCTGAACGTATTAACTTACCGGGAATTAGCCTAGAAGACGTTAGCTGGAATTTACCTATTTGGCGTTTAGCACTAGCTTTGCCACAGTTGAATTTAAAACTAGGTAATGAGCAGTTAGCTAAGAATGAAGCTTGGCAGCTACAAGCCAGTTTAACCCCTTGGGGAAGTTTTTCGGTTCGTTTAAAGGCCGGTGATTTAGCCTTGTTAAAAAGTAACGGTTTACCTTGGGCTTTAGAAGGTATTTTAGCTGGTGAGCTTAATTTACAAGCAAAATTGCAAGGGCAAACTATCAGCTGCCAAAGCTTAACTGGCAGCTGGCAGGGTGGTTTAAAAGCCTTACAACCTATGCAGTTAAATTTAGGGCAAATCAACTTGCAGCCCACTTGCCCTAAAGCACAAAGCCTAGCTTGGTTATTAACCGCTCAACAAGATAGCCAGCATCAAATAAACCTTGAAGGGCAGGCTGAGTTAGCTAATCGGCGTTGGAGCTTTAGTGGCCAGGCTAAGTTAGAAGAGCAAGCCCAACTGCGGCCAGCCTTACAAATGCTAGGCTGGCGCAGAAATAATCAAGGTGAATTTCAGGGCAAGGGTTCGGGTAGGTTTTAATTTCTGGCAAGTTTTAGTTAAGCTTTTTGCCAAACACCTTCTATTAAGCGGACTTTGCCAGCGGCTAAATTAGCCATTAGGTTTTTACCCATGTGTAAAAAACGTGGTCCAAAAATAAGCTGGGGCGTTAAAATACCGGTTTGGCCTCTGGCTTCTTTGTCGGTGTGTTTTTTACGCCAGTTTAACGCTTGTTCGGTAACTTCCTGCTGCCTGATTTTAATAAAGCCTGCGGCGGTGAGTTGTTCTTCTAGCTTGGCTGGCGTTATTAAATGGCTGGTCTTGGCGGTATTGGCCCAAGGCACAGGAAAGCTTAAAGGCTCACAGTTGTCGCCTTGTAAAACTTCATGTAACAGCAAGCGTCCACTGGGTTTTAGTACCCGATTCACTTCTGCCAAGCCCTTGGCTAAATCGGGCAAGTTCATTAGGGTGTGCTGGCTCCAAACTGCATCAAAGCTTGCATCTTCTAAAGGTAGGTTTTGAGCATCACCGCACACAAACTGGGTGCGGGCGGTTAAGCCCGTGGCTTGGGTTAGCCACTGGGCAACGTCTACAAAGGGCTGGGTAATGTCTAGGCCAACCACTTGCAAACCGTGCTCATCGACTAACAGGCGGCTACTGCCACCTGTGCCGCAACCTAAATCCAGCACCTTTTGATCGGGTAAAAAACCAGCTTGTTCGGCTAGTTGCCGACTAGAACGCCTTCCCCCCACGTGCAGCTGATCTATTGCCGCTATATCGTCTAGGGTGAGTTGTTCAGGATCTAAGCCTTCGGCAATAATCGCTTCACGCAAACGTGTGGCTAGGTGCTCATCTGCATAGTGGCTGGTTAACAAGTCTTGGTGTGTTGAATTCATAATGCAGCGTCTTTTTTAGCTTTTTGAACCTTTAAGTAGGCTTCAATTAGTTTTTCGTGGGCTTCTAGGCCATCTAATCCGGGCGCTGGCGCAAAACCTTGGAAGGTATCTTCACCATTAATTAAACGCTCACCGGCTTCAACTTGTTCAGCACCAAAATAAAGATTCAGCGCGGTACGGTATTGGTCAATTAAATGGCCAGCTAAGGTGATTTCTAATAAGGCTTTGATGCAACGGTAATGCACTTCACGGCGTTCATGCAGGTGGCCAAATAATAACAAGCCTTCAATTAAGTCTAACGCTTCTTCTTGTTCACCTAAAGCTAGGCAAAGCATGGCACGTAATTCACCTACACGGAGTTCTTTCCAAAAAGTTGAACCACCGGGTACTAGACCAATTAAAGCTGCCACTGGGTGTTGCTGGCTAAAGCCGGATTCGTTAATCAGTTCGGCCACTTCATCAAGATCAGGGCGGTCAAGTTCAGGCAACTCTAAAAGTGCATCGCGCAGTTCAATACCTTGGTTGTTGTTATCCCACAATAAATCATCGGCTGGGTAAATTTCAGAAAACCCCGGTACTAGAATGCGGCACACATCGACCCCTAGGTGCTGATAATCCATAATGTAAACTTCACGGCCTTCATCGTGCAGCTGGTCTAGTAGGGTATTAAATTGCTCTTCGCTAGTACCGGGGAAGTTCCAATCAGTAAAAGGAAAATCAAAACGGTCGCCAATTAAATGCCAGCCTACCAAGCCGCTAGAATCAGTAAAGTGCGTTTCTAGGTTGTGCGGCTCGCTCACCTGATACAAGTCTAAAGTCGGTTCTGGGAAGACATCGAGTTGGTCTAACGCACGGCCTTGCAGCAGTTCAGTCACGGTGCGCTCTAGTGCCACTTCAAATAAGGGGTGTGCGCCAAAAGAAGCAAAGCAGCCGCCATCGTTAGGATTAAGCAAGGTGACGTTGATGACTGGGAAGCGTCCGCCCATCGAGGCATCTCTGGCTTGCACATGAAAGCCTGCCGCTTCTAAGGCTTCTATAGCAGTAACAACTTTAGGGTAACGGGCAAGCACTGCTTTAGGAATCAGTGGAGGGCACATACCTTCGCTTAAAATACGGGCTTTAATGGCACGTTCAAAAATTTCTGATAAGGCTTGGGTGTAGGCTTCGTAGCGGTTATTACCTGCGGCCATGCCATTAGAAACAAACAAATTGCCCACAAGGTTAATTGGAAACCACACGGGCTTTAAATCACTTTGGCGCACAAAAGGTAGCGCACAAATGCCACGGTTAATAGCGCCTGAATTAATATCCACCATGCGTGCAGGTTCTAGGGCTTCTTCACGCTGATAAATGGCTAAGCAGTGTTCGTCTAATAAATCGTTAGGAAGTTTTTTGGTATCCGCAGCAAACCAGCGTTCTTGTGGGTAGTGAACAAACTCACCTTGAGCAATTTTAGGACCTAGCCAAAAGTCTGCCCAAAAATAGTTGGTACTTAGGCGTTCAAAAAACTCACCTAAAGCCGAGGCAAGCGCCGCTTCTTTAGTAGAACCTTTACCATTGGTAAATAACTGTGGGCAATCCATGTCTTGCAGGTGAACCGACCAAACGTGAGGAACAGGATTTAACCAAGATTTGGCTTCTACATTAAAGCCGATTTTTTTTAACTGAGTTGTAAGTCGCTCAATAGTGCTTTCAAGTGGCGCATCTTTGCCAGGAATTAGAGTTGTTGCTGCTGAAGTACCAGTCATATTTATGCTCGCCTATTAAGTAATGTGCAGCAGAATAGCAGGCTGCACCTAGGCTTGCCAGAGGCGTTGCTAGCTTTTGGTTTTGTCAAGTGTCCACAGGCTAAGATTAAGTAAAGTTTATTGTTTTTAGCCAGCTTAGTGGGTGAATTAAATCAGTGAAAAATGAAATAGTGGCCAGTCATAATAAGTCAAGACTTGACTTAGTTTTTATTATTTAATATTCAATTAAAACAATTACTTAGCCTGTTTTTTATGGTTTTTTAGTGTTTTTTAAGACTTGGCTTTTTTGGCGTTGGTGCCTTTTTAACCAATCTGTAGCTAGGCTAGTTTTAATAGGCCTATGGGCGGACTGTTATCGACTTATCCACAAACTTATCCACAGCAAATGTGCATAAGTGTATAAGTTAAATAACAATGAAATGCATAAAAAATAAATAAAAAAAGGGTAGCTTAAAAGCTACCCCTGATGCAAAAAGTCGCATGCAATCAATCGACATTGAATTTGTTAAAAAAAATAGCTACCAGCTACTTGCTCTTGCAAAAAAAGGTTGTTGCGCTTGTTGATACAGTTGAGCTGCTAATTGCACGCCTGCATCTTTATCTTTAAATAAACAACCTTGCAGTTGCCCATCTAAATCAGGCCGTTTAGCAATGGCTAAACGTACTGCAGCTTCCTTGTCTTCGCTGAGTTGTTTTAGTGCATAAAAACTAGGTTCACCATGCCGAGCTACCATTAATCTAACCCGTGGGTTTGGGTGGGCGGCCAGCTCATCG
>CANQLY010000097.1 GCA_947624795.1 uncultured Marinospirillum sp. | reverse complement strand
AAACTACTTCGAACAAATGAAAGGGCGTGGCACGCGCACCCTCGATAAAGACAGCTTACAAAAAGTAACCCCATCGGCAAAAAGTGCCAAAACCCACTATGTGATTGTCGATGCCATCGGCGTTACTAAATCCATTAAAACTGCCAGCCGGCCACTGATTACTAAACCCAGCGTGGCACTGAAAGATTTAGCCATGGGCGTGATGATGGGCGCGAGCGACAGCGATACGGTGTCATCACTGGCTGGGCGCTTAGCGCGGCTCGATAAACAGCTCGATGACAAAGAGCGTGCCCGTATAGCCAAACAAGCAGGTGGTGTACCTTTATTAGCCATTGTTGGCGAACTGTTTAATGCCATCGACGGCGACCGCGTAGAACAAAAAGCGTTAGAACTTGCCGGTTTGCCCGAAGGCACCGACCCCGGCGATAGCCATCGAGATAAAGCCCAAGCCGAGCTGGTGGGTGAAGTGGCCAAAGTGTTTAATGGCGAACTGATAGAGCTCATTGACAGCATTCGCCGTGATAAAGAGCAAACCGTCGTGCACGATGATTTAGATGACCTCATCAAAGCAGAGTGGGCAGGCGACACCACAGAAAATGCCAAAGTACTCACCCAAGAATTTGCCGACTACCTAAAGGAAAAAGCAGCCGAGCAAGCCGATAAAATTGATGCACTAAGTATTTATTTTCATACCCCAGCGCGGCGCAGTGAAGTCACTTATTCACACATCAAAGCCTTACTGGATGTGATTAAACAAGAATGCCCCAAATTTGCGCCGTTGCGCGTGTGGCAAGCCTACGCGCACCTCGATAGCTATAAAGGCACCACGCCCGTTGCCGAGCTAACCGCTTTAGTCGCCTTAATTCGCCGCGTGTGTGGCATTGATAGCAGCATTACGCCGTTTGATGCCACCGTGCGCAAAAACTTTCAAAGCTGGATCATGCAATACCACGCAGGCAACAGCGAAAAGTTTAACGAACGACAAATGGCGTGGTTGCATATTATTCGCGACCACATCGCCAGCTCGTTTCATTGCGAACGTGAAGACCTAGAAATGGCACCCTTTGACTCACAAGGCGGGCTAGGAAAAATGTATCAATTATTTGGGGATAAAATGGATTGGGTTATTGAAGTGATGAATCGGGAGCTGGTGGCGTGATGATTGATGATAAGGGCTTATCTCTACTTTATGGAGAGATAACAGGAGAAAGCTCTGAAAAAAATGAATCCAGAAATAAAACAGTGAAACTGGCTAATGTTGCAACTCCTCGAAATGAAAAAGTGCTACCAATAGATGTCCCTGAGCTATCTTTTATTGGTTTAGATGACATAGAAGCTCATACGATGAAGCAGCTTGGATCTAAAGTAGCATCAGGACTTAAAAGCTCAGCTAAACGCTTTTATAAAGGGGATCTTTTATATTCGAGATTGAGGCCATATCTTAATAAGGTCTGGCGCTCTAACAAGGATGGAATTTGTTCTTCCGAGTTTATTGTTATTCCTGAAAATGAAAATATAGATACAAGATTTTTGGCATATCGACTGAATGCAACAGATTTTGTTGCATTTGCAAATAGTTTGAATGCCGGAGACAGGCCTAGAGTTGATTTTAAGCAAATATCATTGTTTGAAATTCCAGCTTTTAGTTTGAGTCAACAGCAAGAAGTTGTTGTCAAAATCGAAGAGCTTTTTTCAGAACTCGACAGCGGCATAGTTTCCCTAAAAACCGCCCGCGAGCAACTTAAAATCTACCGCCAAGCCCTACTCAAACACGCCTTTGAAGGCAAACTCACCGAGCAATGGCGCAAAGACAACGCCGACAAACTAGAAACCCCAGAACAACTCCTCGCCCGCATCCAAACCGAACGCAAAACCCGCTACCAACAGCAACTAAACGACTGGAAGCAAGCTGTAAAAGACTGGGAAGTAAAAGGCAAGGAAAATAGAAAACCAACAAAGCCGAAATCATTAACTGTATTCATTGATGCAACGCAAGAAGAAAAACCATATACGACACCATTAAGCTGGTCGTGGCAGCGTTTAGGAATATTAATAACAGGAGTTAATCAAGGTTGGAGTCCGAGATGTGAGAGCATTCCTGCCGACAATGATAACTGGGGCGTTATTAAAACGACGGCTATTCAACATGGCAATTTTAATGATAAAGAAAATAAAGCTCTTCCTAAAAGCTTATTGCCCAAAGAGCAGCATGAATTAAAGGTTGGAGATATATTAATAACTCGTGCGGGACCAAGGGTTAGGGTTGGAGTTTGCTGTCTTGTTAGAAAAGTGCGTGAAAAACTAATGAATTGTGACAAGGTGTACCGTATTCGAGCACTAAACAACATATGCCATTCAGAATATATAGAAGCAGTACTAAACTCACCCGTATTCCTAGATATACTAGAGGAAGTAAAGTCAGGTATTAACGATAGCGGTGTAAACCTTAATCAAAAAGCTTTTTTAAACATGCTAATCCCTGTGTGTAGTCTTGAAGAACAGCAGGAAATAATTAACCAACTCGAAGAAAAGCTATCGAATATTGTTAAGCTTGAATTTGATATTGCAGATCAGATTGCAAAAGCTGAAACCCTCCGCCAATCCATACTTAAAAAAGCGTTTTCAGGAATGCTTGTGCAGCAAGACCTTAGTGACGAACCTGTTAGCGAACTACTTGCTCGTATTCATGTCGAAAAAGCTTTAACCAATAAAGAAAAGTCATGTAAGACAAGGAGAGCCAAATGAGTATTGTATGCGTAAGAGGAGGTTCAGCCTTAGATGAGCAGAGCGTAAGAGCTCATTTAGCTTCGGTGTTACGTTTAGAAAATGTTGCTGTATTACTGGGGGCTGGCGCATCAGTTGCAGCGGGTGGAATGACCGTAATGCAGCTATGGAAAAACTTTATCCGTGATCATAGTAATTCAGCCTCTCGCTTTGCCAATGAAGGTTTTATTGAGCAAGAAGATACCGTTGTTTCGAACTTTGAAGGCGAAAATCAGCGAGACTTACCTAATATTGAGGTTTTGTTAGATCGCTTGGAAATAGCGAAAGTTGACTGGCTTCGTCGTAAACCTGCAAGCCGGAATCTTAAGGTTTTTCTAAGTGATATTAGCTTACTGTTAAAGTGCATTGTAAATGCAGCTGTTTTAAATGAGAGCTCTTGGGAAAAAGCACCGGTATTTGATCAGTTGGTTTGTCACGTAAAATTGCTTCAACGCTTAGTTGGCGCAAGACAACCAGGCCAAGCTAGTCCTTGGGTTTTTACGACAAATTATGATTTGGCTATTGAGTGGGCCGCTGAGTCTGTAGGCATTCATACCCACACCGGATTTGTTGGTATCCATAACCGTACTTTTTCACCACAATCGTTCGACTTGGGTTATCGAAATGTCAATGCCAAGGGGGAAGCGCGATTTGGTTGTAATGATATTTATCTAGCAAAATTACATGGCTCTCTAACTTGGGAAATCTCTAGCGGTGAATTTAGGGAGCTGGCTGCACCAGAAGCATGGCCAAAGTTAAGCGCGATTATTAGTGGTGCTAAGCCTGTTGATGAGTCATTAATGGTCTTTCCCCGCGCGGCAAAATATTTGCAAACAGTTGGCTTTTTATCTGGTGAGCTATTCCGAAGATTTTCAGATTTTCTTGCCAAGCCACAAAGTGGCATTATTTTGACGGGCTATTCCTTTGGTGACGACCATATTAATCGTTTATTACGCTCTGCTTTACTTAATCCGACGCTACAAATCGTTGCATTTTTACCTGAGTTTACTGGTACTAAAGAAGCTCAGCTTGCAAAGCTGAAACCAGAAGTGAAGCGATTGCTCGCTTTAAACTCACCACGACTGACTTTTATTGGCGGTGGCGCAAATGCTTACTTCAATAATATGGTTGGTTTTCTTCCTGATCCGATGCTTTACGATCTAAAAGAGCAAGAGTTTCGTGAAAGAATAAAAGAGATAAGTGGTGATAAAAATGTTGAGTAGAGCCGCTATTGGGTATGTAGTGCAAATTGATGGTAGCCTGATAACATTAAATCTACTTGATCATCATCGTGGTCAAATGGCAAGTCATTATCAAGGTATAACACCTGTCGGCGAAGTTGGTGGATTGCTTGTTATTGATGGTGGTTATCGCTTTTTTATACTTAAAATTTCCGGCCTTAATTTTTCAGAGCCTAAAGAAATTCATCGACCTATTAATGGTAAGTTCAGTGATAATGGGCAGCCGTTACGTCACCTCCACGGCATAGTGATTGGTTGGGTCGAAGCTGGAAAGTTTATTTCTGACAATTTAGCATCGCCACCTTTAGGTGCTGAAGCCTACCCGTTGACTCCAAGCGAATCAAAAATTGTTTTAGGTGGACCTGAACCCGACGGTCCCATTACGCTTGGTACAGAGTACAAAACAGGAAATACTGTAAAAACTGGTTTGAACCGCTTGCTTGCACAGCATGTTGCTGTGCTGGGTAGTTCAGGCCAAGGTAAAAGTTGCTTTACAGCAGCAGTTCTGCAGCAGCTTGCTGAGATGCCAAATTCTCGTATCGTGATATTTGATATAAATGGCGAATATGATAGAGCTTTTAGAAAGCCTGAGCAGGCGATTTCTGCGAGCGATATGGAATACAGGCTAGCTGAGGGTGAATATAAGCATACAGTTATTGGCGAAGCAGAAGATGATGCTCAAGGGTATAAAATTCCTTACTACGCTCTTGGTAGGCAAGGATTAAACCGTTTGTTGTTACCTAGCGAGAAAACTCAGCGACCAGCATTAACTTTTGCCATTGATAACTTAAAGTATGTTACCTGGCACACGGTTGAAAGAGGAGTATCGATTGATGGTCAAATTCCTGTCTTATTTGACGACTGTAGGTCGGGGGGGCTAATGCAGCAAATGATGCAATAAATGCTTTAAGAGCAGGGCAAGCTCAAGTTTCTAGTCAGTGGCCACACATGTCTGCACTGGCTTCTTTAGTAGCAGATAGCCATAGTATTTCACCTGATAGAAGCGCTAATACTTTCAAGCGAGATGCATTTTCATACGGTAATGTTTCACCATTAATCACACGGGTTCACCGACTGGTTGATGATGAAATGTTAAGAACTGTAGTTGATGTCGCGGGCGGTCAACCAATCAATGGCAATGCACTGGATATGCAGGTTGAAAGTGAGAAACTTGTAGAAAATATATTTGGTAGTGCCAATACGCAATGGCGGGTACATGTTGTCAATTTAAAGCAGGTGCCACAGGATTTGATGCCATTGATACTAGGCTCAGTCTTAGAGCTGTACTCTCAGGTTTTATTTCGCCGGGGACAAGGAAATAGCCCTTCTACCTTGCTTGTACTTGAAGAAGCCCACCACTATTTACGATCTGTTCCCGATGGTGATTCAGGCTCTACTTCGCTTGCCTATGAGCGTCTTGCAAAAGAAGGACGTAAGTTTGGCTTGTCGTTATGGCTTAGCACACAAAGACCTTCTGAAGTGTCACCAACAGTGCTTTCACAGTGCAATACATGGGTTTCTTTTCGACTTACATCTGAACAGGACTTGCGTATGATTGCCTCTGCTTGTGAGTGGGCTGACAAACGCGAGGTGTCTCGCATCGCCGGTCTACCTAGGCAACATGCTTTACTGATGGGGGGGGCTGTAGCTTTGCCAACCTGTATCAAGGCTATGACCGCAGACCCAACACCCAAGTCTGAAGATGGCAAATTTGATGGCTGGATTGAATGACTATTGCCAAACTCCCCATCAACTTAACCAACCTACTGCACCAGCGCACTATCGAAAGCGAGCGCGTGGAGTATAGAGCAGGCTGGAACCCTGAAAGCATCATGCATACGCTGTCTGCTTTTGCTAATGATTTTCATAATCTTGGTGGGAGTTATGTAGTGGTCGGTGTGGCAGAGGAAAACAGCCAGCCGTTGTGCTGCACTACCGTTTAATTATATTGGGTACGCAAATTCTTGTAGCGAACAAAACAAATAGCTTAGGTTTTTATGAATATCTCACTTCCTACTTATGATCAGTTTATTGAACCTATCTTGCGGGTTTTGCAGCAATATCCTGAAGGGTTACGCGCTGCTGAAGTGCATGATGCGGCTGCGGATTATTTGCAATTAACGCAAGAGCAGCGCTCAGAGTTATTAAGCAGTGGGCAAGCGGTTTACAAAAACCGTTGCGGCTGGGCACATGATCGACTAAAGCGCGCAGGATTGTCTTTTAGTCCTCGCCGTGGTTTGTGGCAATTAACGAATGAAGGCGCAGTTTATGCAGGTAAGCATTCCAGTGCTATTGCCGAGGCTGAAATTCAACGTATTGCTAGCAGCAATCTTGATGCCCCGATAGCGTCAAAATCTAGCAAAATGGTTGCTACAGATGAAATACATGCCAATGCCAGCCCCGATGATCAATTAGAGCAAGCTCTACAAGCATTGCGAAAAGCCACCGCAGGCGAATTATTAGAAGTGTTGCTAGCCGTCACGCCTAGTCGTTTTGAAGTCATTGTTTTAGATGTGTTGCATGGTTTGGGCTACGGCATTAGCCGACAAGATTTACAACGCGTTGGCGGTAGTGGTGATGCAGGTATTGATGGTGTTATTTCTTTAGATAAGCTGGGGTTAGAAAAAGTCTATGTACAGGCAAAACGCTGGCAAGGCACGGTGGGTCGTCCAGAACTACAAGCTTTTTATGGTGCGTTAGCGGGTCAAAAAGCCAAGCGGGGTGTGTTTATTACCACCTCTTCTTTTACTGCGCAGGCGCTAGATTTTGCGAAATCTGTTGAAGGTATTGTTTTAATTGATGGTGAGCGTTTAGTGAATTTGATGATGGATACCGAGGTGGGCGTAACGTCACGCACCTTAAAAGTACCCTCGCTTGATTCAGATTATTTTGAATAAAGCGCTGTTATGGCATATCACTGGACGCACTGGGCAGCTTTCGTTTGAATTAAGATCCAGTCGTAAATTACACGAAATTAGCATGTATATTTCTCGTTACTTGGTCGATACGCTGAGTAACTGGCGGAGCTTGAGCTGGCTAGTGAACAACCTACCCTGGAAGTCACCGCGGAAGTCACCGCGGAAGTCACAGATGAATTGGTAGCACTTTTGAACGTGTTTAAAGGCGAGATGACGCGCACGGAGTTAATGCACGAATTGAGTCTAAAACATGCCGAGCACTTCAGGCTTTATTATTTGAATAAAGGGTTAGAACTTGAGCTAATCGAAATGACAATTCCCGACAAGCCACGTAGCCGCTTACAAAAATACCGTTTAACCCCACTAGGCAAGCAGGTGCTTGCTGCTAAGGAAGATTATTAATGAACACTGCCTCAATCGTTTCCAGAGTCTGGAGTTTTTGCACTACCTTGCGTGATGACGGCGTGGGCTATGGCGATTATTTAGAACAGCTGACTTACCTGATCTTTTTAAAGATGGCCGATGAGTACAGCAAGCCGCCCTACAGCCGTGATGTGGGTATTCCTCAGCAATACAACTGGCAAGCGTTAACCAGCAAAAAAGGCGCAGAGCTTGAAGTGCTATACGTGGAGATTTTACGCGAACTGGGCAAGCACAAAGGCATGTTAGGACAGATTTTCACCAAGGCACAAAATAAAATTCAGGATCCTGCCAAGCTGTTTCGCTTAATCGACATGATTGATAGTACCAGCTGGCTGGTGATGGGCGCTGACGTTAAGGGCGATATTTACGAAGGTATTTTAGAGCGGAACGCAGAAGATACTAAATCAGGTGCGGGGCAGTATTTTACACCACGTTCATTAATTCGTGCCATGGTGGAATGTGT
>CANQLY010000096.1 GCA_947624795.1 uncultured Marinospirillum sp. | reverse complement strand
TGCGCCACCCAAATCGGCTTCTTTGTGCTTACCTAATACATCGCCTAGTTCAGCTTTTAAGAAAGCCTCCATATCGGTGCCATTTTCTTTACGAAACTGGGCAGCAAGCTTGCCAATATCAACATGGCAAGGGCCAGGCTTTAACTTCAATAAAGTTTCAACCAGCAGGTAGCTATCACGAACATCAAGTTCGGTACCTTCCACTTGACGCACAAAACGGTGATCTTTAAGAATACGAATAACAGAGCGGTTAACCAATGCACGACCAAAAATAGAAGTCACAACATTGTACTTACGGTATAAGCGGCCAATAATCGGGATCATTGCCTCAGCAATAGTTTCACGCTCTTGCCAATCTTCAAAATAAGAATCTAGTTTGCTGTCAGCCACAAATGGTGCCTCTCTGGTTTTTTATAAAAAAAGGATTAACAAAACAGGTTAATAATTTGTGCGTCATTATGCTTGTTGACTAAGCGTTAGGCAAATGAGCCGGCCTTATTTACTTTAGACTTTGGCAGGGTTAAAGGCATTTTTTAATCTTGACCTAGACTGGTATCATGCGATTTAATTTTTGCTAACTTAAGGTTAACTTCTTCATGAACAAAGCAGTGAACAGCTGTCAACTTTTAGCCAGCACACCCCCTTCTAAAGCAGGCTTTTTACAGCGCTGGTTAACTACACACGAAGCGGCAGCGGCCATGGCTTTGGTTGAAGCTGCTACACAACACTGCGCTCCTTTATTAGTGGTGTGCCCTAATACCACAAGCGCACGCTTACTTGCCGATGAGTTAGCTTTTTTTGCACCCGCTAATTTACCCGTATTAAGCTTACCCGACTGGGAAGTACTGCCTTATGACCGCTTCTCACCCCATCAAACCATTGTTTCAGAACGTTTAAAAACTTTATTAAGCCTACCTAACCAGCGCCAAGGTTTGCTGGTTGTGCCTATAAGCACGCTAATGCAACGCCTGCCACCGGCTGAATTTGTTGCAAGCCATGCAATTGATTTAAAGCTAAACCAAACATTGGATTTGCACGCTTTTCGACGCCAACTAGAAGAAGCAGGCTACCGTGCCGTTGATACTGTTTATGAACAAGGCGAGTTTACAGTCAGAGGCGGTTTGCTTGATTTATTCCCGATGGGTAGCCAGCAACCCCTGCGTGTTGAGCTGTTTGATGATGAAATTGAGTCACTGCGTTTTTTTAATGTGGAAACGCAGCGAACTAAAGAAAAAACCGAGGCCATTTCTTTATTGCCGGCCCATGAATTTGTTTTAAATGAAGCCAGTTTGAACATTTTTCGTACCGAGTTTCAAACCCGTTTTGATGTTGACCTATCACAATGTGATATTTATCAAGATACCCTGAAAGGCTTAGTGACACCTGGCTTAGAATTTTTATTGCCCTTGTTTTTTAGCCACACGGCCACCTTGTTTGATTACCTACCTAAAGATACATTGGTTGCTGAAATAGTCAGCAATGACAAAGGCTTTAGCATTGAAGGTACAGCTGCTGCTAATAAAGAAACGCACACCATTCAACAAGCAGCCACCCATTTTTGGCAAGAAATTGAACGCCGCTATGAAAGCCTACGCCACGACATTCATCACCCCTGCTTGCCACCCAATGCCTTGTATTTACCACTTGAAACGTTAAACCATAAACGCAACTTATTTGCACGGATTGAAATCTATGCAAGCACACCCAGCAATCAGTTATCAGGCGATTTACAAATACCCAGCCAGCCCCTACCTGATTTAGCTGTAGTTGCTAAAGCCAAACGGCCTTTAGGGGCTTTGCAAGATTTTATTACTGCTAATCCACAAGCCAGTATTTTATTAACCGTTGAATCACGTGGCCGACGCGAAGCGTTAATGGAGCTTTTAGGCCGCCATAAGCTAGTACCACAAGACGTCGATTGTTGGCAAGATTTTCTAAACCAGCGCCCAGCGCTTGCCTTAACGCTTGCACCTTTAGACAGGGGCTTATTCTTGCCCCAGCAGCAACTGCTATTAATTACTGAATCCGTTTTATTTGGTGAGCGCATTTTACAGCGCCGCCGCCGTGAAGTATCAACAGTTAACCAAGAGCTAGCTTTTCGTAGCTTATCTGAACTTACACTCCTAGCACCCGTTGTGCATATCGAACACGGTGTTGGCCGCTACATGGGGTTAGAAATCATAACTTCAGGTGGGCAAACCCAAGAGTTTTTAAAACTAGTGTATGCCGACCAAACCAGCCTTTATGTGCCAGTAACTGCCTTAGAAAAAATTAGCCGTTACAGTGGTAACAACGATGAAAATGCACCATTAAATCGCTTAGGTTCAGACCAATGGGACAAAGTCCGCAAAAAAGCCGCTGAAAAAATTCGTGATACCGCAGCCGAATTATTGGATATTTATGCACGCCGTGAAGCACAAAAAGGCTTTGCTTTTACTTTAGAGGCAGAAGAGTGGGAACAGTTTTCTTCTGCCTTTCCTTTTGAAGAAACAATTGATCAACAGCTAGCAATTAATGCTGTAATAGGCGACATGGCACGCATTCGCCCAATGGACCGTGTGGTGTGTGGCGATGTGGGTTTTGGTAAAACTGAAGTGGCGATGCGTGCCGCTTTTATTGCAGTGCATAACCATAAACAAGTGGCTATTTTAGTGCCCACCACCCTCTTAGCCCAGCAGCATTTTGATAATTTTAAAAACCGCTTTGCCGATTGGCCCGTTAACATTGAATTATTATCACGTTTTCGTTCTGCCAAAGAACAGCAAGAAAGCATTAACCGCTTAGAAGAAGGCAAGGTTGATATTTTAATTGGCACTCATAAATTACTGCAATCTTCGGTTAAATTCCAAGATTTAGGCTTGGTTATTATTGATGAAGAACACCGCTTTGGTGTGCGTCAAAAAGAAAGCTTAAAGGCAATTCGAGCCAATGTTGACTTGCTTTCTATGACCGCCACGCCCATTCCACGCACTTTAAATATGGCCATGTCAGGCATTCGTGATTTATCGATTATTGCAACCCCACCGGCACGGCGCTTATCGGTTAAAACGTTTGTTCGCCAACGTGAAGAAGCCATTATTAAAGAAGCCATTTTGCGTGAACTGCTGCGAGGTGGGCAGGTTTATTTCTTACACAACGATGTGAGCACCATTGAAAATGCCGCTGAAAAGCTGCGTGAAATTATTCCTGAAGTGCGCCTAGGTGTTGCACACGGGCAAATGCCTGAACGCCAGCTAGAAAAGGTAATGCAAGATTTCTACCACAAGCGTTATAACCTTTTGTTATGCTCAACCATCATTGAAACAGGCATCGACATCCCTAATGCAAACACCATTATTATTGAACGAGCCGATAAATTTGGTTTAGCACAGCTGCACCAATTAAGAGGGCGAGTGGGGCGTTCACATCACCAAGCCTATGCTTATTTGCTAACACCAGAAGGTAAAAACCCCACTAAAGATGCCGAAAAACGCTTAGAAGCCATCGCCATGAATGAAGATTTAGGGGCAGGGTTTATTCTAGCATCGCAAGACTTAGAAATTCGCGGGGCAGGTGAATTGTTAGGTGAAGAACAAAGTGGGCAGATTGCAAGCCTAGGGTTTAGTTTGTACATGGATTTACTAGAAGAAGCTGTAAAAGCCATACGCAGTGGTAAAACACCCAGTGCTGAACTACCTTTACAGCGCGGCACTGAAATTAGCCTGCATTTACCCACCTTAATTCCAAATGATTACTTACCCGACGTCAATGTTCGCTTGCAGCTATATAAGCGCATTGCAAGCTGCACCAACCCTGCAGAGTTAAGGGATTTACAAGTGGAAATGATCGACCGCTTTGGCTTATTACCAGAAGCTACTAAAAACCTATTCCAGCTAACTGAATTAAAGCAACGCGCTGAAACTATGGGTATAGTAAGAATTGATGCAGGTAAAGATAGGGGGGTTCTACATTTTGGTAAACAAACCAGCGTAGAGCCTGTTAAAGTTGTGCAGCTAATGCAGCAAAAACCATTAACCTATCAGCTTGATTCAACCCAGTCTTTAAAATTTAACATTGAAATGAATAGTGCAAACCAATGCTTTACGGCACTAGAAAAACTCTTAGATGCTTTAGAGTAAACCTTTGCCTTCACACTTTTTTTTAAAAAACAGGAATACAAGACAATGCGATTATTGGTTTTGTTACTAATCAGTTGGGCTGCCTCGGGCGTATTTGCAGCCGGTGTAAAGTCCAACTCCAATGAGCGAGATTACATTATTGAGGTCCTTATTTTTGCACAACAACCTGGCACCGGCGCAACAGAAATAGCGGGTAGGCCACACATTTTTTTACCCGTTGAAGAAAGGGCATTAAGAATAGGAACCACGCCTGCTTGGAAAAAACTTATTAGAGCTTCCAGTCCTTATTATCGCTCTCAGCAAATAAGATTAACCAGAGAAGCCTATGCTTTGAAAAACAGCAATGATTACCGTGTATTGTTTCATGATGCTTGGCGCATGCGTTTAGTAGCAGAGCCAAGAAGCGTACCTTTACTGATTGAAGGTGGCGACTATTTTGATGGCATCCCTGAATTACAAGGCAAATTAAAATTAAGTGTGGCACGTTACCTCCACTTAGAAACTGACTTATTCTTTAATACTTTTGAGCCAGTTAGCAACGCACCAACGTTAAAAACAGGCACCCTACCTAATAGCTCAAATTTAACAGAAGGCATTTATCAAGTTAAAGATTCAAGCCACATGCACCAGCGCCGCAGAATGCGTAGCAATGAATTGCACTTTATTGACAGTCCCTACCTAGGCTTATTAATAAAAATAGATAGAGCGCCCTAACAAAAACACCTTAATATTGAAATAAAAAAACCGGCAGAATTTAAGCCGCCGGCTTTTATTTTAAAACCAATTTAAAAATCAACCTTAAAAGTTCATGCCATATTCGTTAGCCAATGACTTTAAGCCACCAGCATAACCTGCACCCACAGCACGGAATTTCCACTCACCATTATTGCGATACAGTTCAGCAAAAATCATGGCAGTTTCAGTTGAAGCATCTTCTGCTAGGTCATAACGCACCACTTCAGCACCGCTTACTTCGTTAACGATGCGAATAAAAGCACCGCCCACCTGACCAAAGTTTTGCTTACGGTCATCGGCATCGTGAATGGTAACGGTAAAGACAACTTTATCAACATCAGCAGGAATCAAGCTTAGATCTACTTTAAGCTGTTCATCATCGCCATCGCCTTCACCGGTACGGTTGTCGCCTGTGTGCTCAATGGAGCCATCAGCACTTTTTAGCTGATTATAAAAAATAAAGTCACCATCTTTACGCACTTTACCATTGGCACCTAAAATAAATGCACTGGCATCTAAGTCAAATTCTGCACCATCGGTTGCACGCGGATCCCAACCTAAACCGACCACTAACTTACTTAAAGAGGGGTCAGTTTTTGATAACGATAGGTTGCCACCTTTTTGTAAAGTTAAAGCCATGCTTACCACTCCTTTTTATTAATAAATAACTAGCTTTCTTTAGCCGTTTCTTTTTCTGGAAATAAAACACTTGCACCAATACCTATGGCTAATACAACCAAGACTATAACTAAACTTGTATTAGGGTCAAGGGCATAACCATGATCAAAAATATGGTTAGTTGCATTTAATCCCAGCTTAAACGCTATAAAAAACAATAAAACTATCACCGATTTTTCTAAATGCACAAGGTAGGCTTTCAATGCCTCAAGCACAAAATACATAGTACGCAAACCTAAAATAGCAAACAGCATGGCTGAATACACAATTAAGGGTTCACGACTTACAGCAATAACGGCAGGCACTGAATCAAATGCAAACAACACATCTGAAACTTCCATGACCACTAAACAAAGAAATAACGGCGTTGCAAATAAACCACCTTTAGCTGCTAGGCTAAGCCCTTCATGCTCGGGTTTCTTTATTTCTTCTTCAAGTGCTTCACGCTTTACAAAGAAGTTATGCCCATACAGTTTAGGCCACACTGGAAATAGTTTTTGTGCAAAACGGTAAGCCATGTGCTGTGAATAATCTTCCTCTTCTTCCTCTTCGCCACCACTTCTTAGCATCATAACAGCAGTCCAGGCCACAACTAGGGCAAATACCACTTCAACCCAAGGGCCAAAAGACAACAAGCTGCTACCGATTACAACAAAAATAAGGCGGAAAACAATGGCGCCTATAATGCCCCAATAAAGCACCCGATGACGCAAGCCATTGGGCACTTTAAACCAAGCAAAAATCGCCATAAAGACAAAAAGGTTGTCAACACTTAACACTTTTTCAAGCGCATAACCGGTAATAAACAAGCTAGCAATGTCTGGACCGTGTTGCAGGTATAAAAAGCCTGCAAAAGCCAAAGACAACAATACCCAAAATACTGACCAAATAGAGGCTTTGGTTAAACTGATCGGTTGGTCGTCTTTATGACTAAACATATCGATCATCATTGCACCCAAAGCCAAAATAATAAAAACAGCAATGGTTAAAGGCGGAAAACCCAAAGAGGTAGATTCCATTTTAATTCCTTAAAGGTCGAATTCTGCAGGAGAAAGGCCTAGCTCTTGACAAATTTTACGGCAAATGGCTTTTTCATCTTCATCAAAATCACCATCTGAAGCACCAATTGCACACGCAACCCTAACCAACAAGCGCGCTGAATCTTCTTTACTTTTAATTTTGCTAATAACTTTTAATGCTTCTGCTTGGCCAATCTCAAAATCAAACTCAAACTTAGCACAAGCATCATTAAATACAGCAATTACATCGGTTAGTTTAAACACTTTTAATTCGGCTGATTGGCCAATAAACCCAGCCATTTTAGCTTTTTCTTCAGAGCTAATATCACCATCAGCCGCAGCAACCAATGCACATGCATTAGCAATAGCTTCCATAAATTCTTTATTTTTAAATTTAGTAATCTCAGCCGTTAGTTTATCTCGTGCATTTGCAGTGTTTGTTTTTAGCCATTCCAACATATTTTTATACCTTCACTATTAAATAAAATTAAACTCATTAAGCTTACTTAGAACCAGATTTCCAGCGCATACCCCAGTTGTTTGCTCTATCCATGGGTTCGTGCCCATCATAAAACTTGACTAACCGGTTGATTTTAACATTGCCATCCACGTTTTCTAAAAGGGCAATGGCACACATATTAGAACGCCCACCCTCTTCATTTAAGCGCACTTCAATGGGCGGCTGATCGGGTGCATAAATTGTAATAACACCATCCGTTTCAGACCAGTTAGGGGCACCTTCGTAAATAAAAGCATAAACCAGCACCCGCTTTATCTTATCCCAATGCTTGCCATTAATGCGTAACCACTCACCATCGTCTGATTCACCGGTGCGGTCATCGCCCATTAGGTGAATGTAAGGATCGGTATTAAAACTACCAAACCGGTTACCTAAAGCCTGCACAGCGCTTTTCTCGCCGTCTTGCATTTCAAACAAGCAACCCACGTCTAGGTCAGTTTCTTTTTTACGTGAGAAAAAACCGCCACCCTTAGTGTTTTTAGTCCACTTAAGGTTCACTTTTATTTCACCAAAGCCTTCGGCACGTTTTTCTAAGCTAATGGATGTATTTTTCTTATCTAGCGTAATTTTACTTAAGCTAATTTTAGGGGCAGCGGCTTTGGGTGCTTGGGTTTTAGCTGTTTCAATTTTAGGTGAAGCTGCCGGTGGCTCAGCTGCTGCCACTTCAACGCCAAAATGCTTTGCCAAGGGTTCTAACCCACCTGCAAAACCCTGAGCCACACAACGAAACTTCCAGCTGCCTTGGCGGCGATAAAACTCACCTAAAATCAAAGCCGTTTCCTGCATACCTGCTGTATCAATGGGCGCTTCTAA
>CANQLY010000095.1 GCA_947624795.1 uncultured Marinospirillum sp. | reverse complement strand
GCTTATGGTCACATTGCTATTGAGGTAGAGGATGTTTATAGCCATTGTGATAAGTTGCGTGCTGCCGGTGCCAAGATAACCCGTGAACCTGGCCCGGTGCTAGGTGGCAGTACAGAAATTGCTTTTGTTGAAGACCCTGATGGCTACAAAATAGAACTGATAGCCAAGAAGGGTGCAGGGAAAGGCTTAAATGGTTAGTGATTAATTTAGGTATAACTTGTATATAAAAAATAAAACGGGGTTTAGACCCCGTTTTATTAAATTCTTGAGTTAATTAATGACTTCAGCTTACTTTTTCGCCACCGGCTTGTTTGTCGGCATGGTAAGACGAGCGCACCAGCGGGCCAGAGGCTATGTGTTTAAAGCCCATTTTATAACCTTCTTCTGCCAGCCAATCAAAATCAGCCGGTGTGACCCAGCGGTCAATGGCTAGGTGGTTTTTAGAAGGCTGCATGTATTGGCCTAGGGTTAGCATATCTACGTTATGAGCACGTAAATCACGCATGACTTCAAGAATTTCTTCGTTAGTTTCGCCCACGCCTAACATTAAACCTGATTTGGTTCTAACCTCTGGGCAACGCTCTTTATAGCGCTTTAAAAGGGTTAAAGACCATTGGTAATCGGCACCGGGGCGTACTTTGCGGTACAGGCTAGGCACAGTTTCTAGGTTGTGGTTAAACACATCGGGCGGGGTGAGTTCCAAAATATCAAGTGCAACATCCATACGGCCACGAAAGTCAGGTACTAGCACTTCAATTTCAAGCTCAGGCAGTCGCTGGCGTAGTTCGCTAATGCACTGGGCAAAGTGGTCTGCGCCACCGTCACGCAAGTCATCACGGTCTACCGAGGTGATAACCACGTACTTTAATTTCATTTCTGCAATGGCTTCGGCCATTTCTCTTGGCTCATCAGCATTGAGCGGATTTGGGCGGCCAGTGGCAACATCACAGAAGGGGCAGCGGCGAGTACAAATATCGCCCATAATCATAAAGGTTGCTGTGCCACCGTGGAAACATTCGCCAAGGTTAGGACAAGAAGCTTCTTCACAAACAGTATTGAGTTTATGTTTACGCAAGGTTTCTTTAATGCGCGTTACTTCGGGTGAAATGTGCATTTTTACCCGAAGCCAGTCAGGTTTTTTTGGCAGGGTTTCGGTTGGAATAATTTTTACCGGTATGCGATCAGTTTTATCCGCGCCGCGTAATTTTTCGCCTTGGACAACTTTCTTTTTCTGAGTGCTAGCGGTCATACCTGCTCCTGCCCATTTAAATAAATGATGTTTGTGTGGCCTAAACGGCGAATAAGAATGCTTAACAAGGCAGCTTGTGCCTGTTCAAACGTAATCTGTGGTGCAAAGTCTGCTAAGCGTGTAACAGGCATTCCTGCATAACCACAAGGGTTTATGCGCTCAAAGGCACTTAAATCACACGTTAGGTTAAAGCTTAGGCCATGAAAGCAGCAACCACGGCGTATTTTTAAGCCAAGGGCTGCAATTTTTGCACCGGCTTGCTGGCCTTCTTTTATATACACGCCGGGGGCATCGGGCCGAGCTTCTGCCGCAATGCTTAAGCTTGCAAGGTATTCCACCAAGCTTTCTTCAATAAGGTTAACTAGATGACGCACCCCATAATTAATACGGCGCACGTCTAACAAAAGGTAAATGACTAGTTGACCCGGACCATGCCAAGTAACCTGCCCACCCCGGTCTACTTTTACTACGGGTATATTGCCTGTGTTTAATAGGTGCTCTGCTTTGCCTGCTTGGCCTTGGGTAAACACTGAATCGTGTTCGACTACCCAAAGCTCATCGACCGTTGTTTTGTCGCGTGTGTTAGTAAAGTCTTGCATTTGCTGCCACACAAGCGGGTAAGGCTTATGACCTAATAACCTAATTTTTAGCGACATTAAAGAACCAACTGTACTCGGCCTGTGTCTTTTAGGCATTGGTGCAATGAAAAAAGATGGCTTTCACTTTGTGCTTTAATAGTGACACGCACCGATTGAAAACGGCCATTCTTACTGTCTACTACTGCAATGGTTTCCTGTATAAAAGTAGTGTCTGATTCAACCAATGCATCTAAAATGCAGGCTTTAAAATCTGGCGCAGCAGGCCCCATGACTTTAATGGGGTAGTCGCACGGAAATTCAATTTTGGGTGGATTGTCTAAAGGACAAACCGGTGTATTTTGTGTCGTTTGCATGGCATCACCATAAAGTTGACTAATTTAATCAAGTATAGCGCTTTTTAAACTAGGAGTGCAGCTTAAAAAGCACAGGTTTAATAAGTACAGGTTTAACTTAATTTACTTATGCAGCCTTTAACTAAAAAGGCTAACAAAAAACATGACTAAGCTATGCCAAAGGCTCTTAAAAAAACCGGCTTTAGGTATGTTATCAAGCGCTACTAAAGGCTTTTGGGTAATAATTTCATCACCCAAAATTATAATTAAAGTGCCCAATTCAGTACCGGCACTTATAGGTGCTTTAATGTTAGGGTTAATCTGCATGTCTGCTCGCAAGTCACCTAAATGGCCCCTTGGTAGTGTGGCATACAGGTCTTCGGTTAGGCCAAGCTGAATGCTGTCGATGGTGCCTTTCCAAATTTTGGCTTTGTTTAAAACTTGGTATTGTTCATAAAGGCGCTTGGTCTCAAAATACCTAAAGCCATAGGTGAGTAGTTTCTGGCTTTCTTGTGCTCGGCCTTCATCACTGCGAGCACCCATAACCACTGAAATAAGGCGCATCCCTTCACGTTCAGCAGAAGCTGCCAAACAATAACCAGCATCATCGGTATGGCCTGTTTTTAAGCCATCGACCGTGTTATCACGCCACAGCAAGCGATTGCGGTTAGATTGTGTAATGTTGTTATAGGTAAATTCCCTTTCAGAATAAATAGTGTAGTGCTCTGGGTAGTCAAGAATTTTTACCCGTGAAAGCATCGCTAAATCTCGGGCGCTTGAATAATGGCCTTCTTCTGGTAAACCAGTTGCGTTTCTGAACTGGGTATTATTCATACCCATAACATGGGCATGCTGGTTCATTATATCGGCAAAGCTTTCTTCACTGCCTGCTAGGTGTTCTGCAATAGCAACCGAGGCATCGTTACCGGATTGAATGATGACGCCCCGCAATAAATCGCTAATAGAAACGTAGGTTCCTTCACGAATAAACATGCGTGAACCTGGCGTTCGCCATGCTTTAACACTAATCCTAACTTGGTCGTTTAATGCGACGTTACCCTGTTTAAGTTCGTATTCTAGCAGGTAGCTGGTCATCATTTTGGTTAAGCTTGCGGGTGGAATGCGCTTGTCAGCATTGTGCTCGGTAATAATTTTACCACTGTGGGCATCCATTAAAATCCAAGCCGTTGCTGCTAGCTGTGGGGCAGCTGGAATCATAACCTGCGCTTTTGCAGGGGGTATAAAAAGTGCGGTAAGCAAGGTGAGCGCACTAAAGAAACTGGCTGATTTTTTAAAGCTAAAAACAAGCATTAATAATAAAACCTCTCTTGATAATTATTTTTTACAAAACCTTAAATCAAGCGAAAACACTAAAGCGTTTAATTTAATTGCGTACCATTAAAGGGCGACCTAAATCAGTTGCTTCAAGCTTTTGAATGGTTGCTTGCACTGAATGCCCTTGTAGGGGGCCCACTTGCACTCGGTAAAGTGGTTTTTTCCCCTGAACAGATACGACCCTAACAGGTGCTTGCGTTAGCTTACGAACTCGGTGTTGTAAGCGTTCAGCTGCTTGGGCATTGCCTAAAGCAGCAACTTGTAAAAAAACATTGTTTTGTGATGCGTTAGACGCTAGTAAAGGGGGTTGGCGCTTAGCCTGCTGCGCTTGCCATTGCACTGGGTCAATGGCTTCAACTTTAACCCTAGCTGTGCCTGTTTTAACCATATCTAAGCGATAAGCGGCTGCATAGGAAAGATCAATAATGCGATTGCCCACAAAAGGGCCCCGATCATTGACCCTAACAATGACTTGGCGATTATTGTCTAAGTTAGTGACTTTTACATAAGTCGGCAAAGGCAGACGGGTATGGGCTGCACTCATGGTATACATATCATAAACCTCACCATTAGAGGTTAGGTGGCCATGAAACTTATTACCATACCAAGAGGCTGTGCCTGTTTGGGTGAAGCCACGGCTTGAATTTAGTACCCGATAAGTTTGACCAAACACAACGTAACTTGAAGCATTGCCGCCCCGACTTTTAGGCTCTGATCTAGGAACGGCATCTGCAACTTTTGAAACATCGGTTGGATTAGTGGGTAGGCTATCTATTTTTTGACTGTAACGCCCTTGGCCAGAGCTAGTTATTTTATCGTGTAAGGTGTAATCATTTTGATTGGTGCCTGTGTGGCTACCATAAACGCCGCCCTGTTTCCCAACAGAGCAGCCAGCCAACACCAGCAAAGGCAGTAGGTAAATTAGGTAATAAGAAATGCTGCGTAAAGCTTGCATAGGTTATTTCCGCAAGGCCTCTGCCAATTCATGAACGGCTAATGCATACATGCGACTGTGGTTATAGCGTGTAATGGTGTAAAAGTTTTGCATACCTAAAAGGTAAAACTCGCCTTCTTCTAAAGCAAATGCCATAGGAATGGTTTTAAGTTCATTGGCAAGTTTGCTATTCACTGGCACCACACCTGCCGCTTTAGCATCAGCCATGCTGATTCGATTAAAACGGTTAAGGCGCAATTCAGGTAATTTTTCAGTATTTTTTAATGTTTGAATTTTTTCTACTACGGGTTGGCCTTTCTTCCAACCATGGGCTGCAAAATAGTTAGCAACAGAACCAATGGCATCCACTGGGTTTGTCCAAATATCAGCAAAATCATCACCATCAAAGTCCACTGCAAAATCACGGTAGCTAGTGGGAATAAACTGCGGGTAACCCATAGCGCCGGCATAAGAACCCATAGGTAAACGTGGGTTTAAGTTTTCTTTTTTAGTTAGGTTTAAAAATTCAACTAACTGGCTACGAAAGAATTTTGCTCTAGGCGGGTAATCAAAGCTTAGCGTTGCCAAAGCATCAATGACACGGTGACGCCCTTTGTTGCCACCGTAATAGGTTTCTACACCAATAATGGCAGTAATAATTTCAGCTGGTACACCGTATTTTTGTTCAGCCCGTTGCAGTGCATCAGCGTATTGGGTTAAGAACTTTTTACCCCCATCAATGCGTAGCTGAGTAATGAAGATTTTTCTGTATTCATGCCAAACTAAAACACGCTCGGCGGGGCGAGCAATGAGTTCTAAAATATCATCCCGTTTATTGGTTTCTTTAAATAAGTTTTCTAAATGGGTGCGATCCATTTTTTTATCATTGACCATTTCATCAATAAAATCAGATACATCTTGACGCTTAGTAGGGTCATAGGTGCTAGCAAATAACTGACTTAACGGCAGTAAACAACATAAGACTAAAACTAAAATACGTAAAACCATTTTTTCTACCTCTGAGGCCTACTTAACAATCATTTTTTTGTGGGTGTGTATCGACATAAGTATACCGAAACTAATCATAAGCGTTATGCTTGATGTGCCGCCATAGCTAACTAAGGGTAGAGGAACGCCTACGACTGGTAGTAAACCGCTGACCATGCCTAGATTAACAAATACGTACACGAAAAAAGTTAAAATAATCGACGATGCTAATAAGCGGCTGAAAGTATCATCCACTGACAATGCAATCAACATGCCACGCCAAATAATTAGCATATACAAGGTTAATAATAGAATAACGCCCACTAATCCGGCTTCTTCTGCTAAAACTGCAATAATAAAGTCGGTGTGCCGTTCAGGTAAAAATTCTAGCCTAGATTGAGTGCCTTCAAGCCAACCTTTGCCATACAAGCCACCTGAACCTATGGCTGTTTTAGATTGAATAATATTCCACCCCGTGCCTAGTGGGTCACGCTCGGGGTTTAAAAAAGTTTTTACACGGTTTTTTTGGTAATCATGCATCACCATCCATAAAGCAGGCAGTGCAGCCAAAGCAAGGCCAATAAAGGATGCAATTAAACGCCAGCTTAAACCCGCTAAAAACAACACAATTAACCCAGCGCCTGCCACTAAAATCGAGGTGCCTAAGTCGGGTTGGATGGCAATAAGTAACGTGGGAACCGCCATAAGCACAAAGGCGATTAGTAAGTTTTTCCAGCTTGGCGGCAGGTGGCAGCGTGACAAGTAAGCCGATAAAGTTAATGGTAGGGTAAGCTTCATTAATTCAGACGGTTGAATTCTGAAACCCCCTAGGGTTATCCAGCGTTGCGCTCCTTTAGCATCAATGCCTAACACTAAAACAGCCAGCAATATTAGCAAGGTTAAAATATAAGTAGACAGCGCCCAGCGCCGCATAAAACGTGGCGTTAACTGTGCAATGCAGAGCATAAAAACCAATGCCAATCCAAAGCGGCTTGCTTGGGTGAGTGTGGTTTCTAGGTTGCCGCCTGTTGCGCTGTATAAAATAATAAGCCCTGAGCCCATAAGCATTAATAAAAAAGTAAGTAACCAGCCATCAATATGAATGCGGGTTAAAAAGCTTTCTTTGCGTCGTAAATCACGGTGCGCACCGGGTAAGCTCCATAAAAAATCACGGGGCAAGGTCGCTCTCCTTCAAAGCAAGGCGCTCTGGGGTAAGGTAAAAATCTAAGATTTCTCGTGCTAAAGGCGCGGCTACTTGGCTGCCGCCCCCTGCGTGTTCAACAAGGATTGCTAGGGCGATTTGTGGGTTTTCTACGGGTGCAAAACCAATAAAAACAGCATGGTCTCTAAGGTGTTCAGACAAGTCCGTTGCACTTTTGTTTGATTCTTGGCTTAACGTATAAACTTGGGATGTGCCTGTTTTTCCTGCAATTTTATAGTGAGAACCCCGCCCTGAAAAGCGTGCTGTTCCTTCGCTGCCATGCATGACTTGTGTCATGGCTTCAAAAATATAGTCCCAGTTTTCACTGTCTTTAAGAACAATGTTGGGCTTGGTTTTTGCTTGAATATTTTTTTCAGCTAACAAACCTAGTTGTGGGTTAGTGCTAGATAATAAGCGTGGGGTTATCCATCGGCCTTTATTGGCAAGTGCTGCTGTGGCTGTGGCCAGTTGCAAAGGGGTGCTTAGCCAATAGCCTTGACCTATGCCAGTGCTGAGTGTTTCACCAGGAAACCAGGGTTGTTTATAGGCTAATTTTTTCCATTCACGGTTAGGCATTAAGCCCTCACGTGCACTGTTTACATCCAGTGCGGTGTTTTCACCAAAACCAAAGCGTCGCATAAACGAAGACATTTCATCAATGCCTAGGTTGTAGGCTAGGTTATAAAAAAAGGTGTTATTAGACACTTCAATTGAACGGGCTAAGTTCACTATGCCATGGCCACCACGCCGCCAGTTGCGGTATAAGCGAGCATCATTAGGCAGCTGGTAATAGCCACGGTCTGTCAGCTCAAATTCTTGTGTTACTATATTGTTTTCAAGGGCAGCAATGCCTAGCATGGGTTTAATGGTTGAACCTGGTGCATATTGACCACGGCTTGCACGGTCAAATAAAGGAAGTTTTGGATCACGGCGCAGGCTATTAAAATCACTGGAATCTAACATGCCAATGAACACATTAGGATCATAACCTGGCGAGCTAACCAAGGCTAAAATACCACCGGTGCTAGGTTCAATGGCCACCACAGCAGCACGGCGCTTACCTAATATTTTATAAATCACCTGCTGCAGTTCAGCATCAAGGTGCAGCGTTAAATCAGCCCCAGGAATGGGGCGCTCAGATTCAACCACTTTAATCACTCGGCCACGGGCGTTGGTTTCAACTTTACGGTAACCCACCTGCCCATGCAGCTGGTCTTCATAAAAGCGCTCGACCCCTGTTTTGCCTAAATAGTGGGTG
>CANQLY010000094.1 GCA_947624795.1 uncultured Marinospirillum sp. | reverse complement strand
GTAAGCCGTTTAACCATTGCCGGTTTAACTGCTGAAATCACTGAGCCTATCCGCCCTGTTTTATGGCACAAGCTGGCAGTGAATGCCATTATTAACCCACTCACTGCGGTGAATCGTGTTGAAAATGGTGCCTTGGCTAGCCGTGAATATAAGCCGCAAGTCGAGGCGCTGTGTGATGAAGTTTTACAAGTGTTTAAACGGTTAGGCATTGCTGAACCTGAAGGCGGGCTTTTATCTCGGGTAGAACAAATTATTTTATCCACCGCAGCTAATCGCTCTTCCATGCTACAAGACATAGAAGCAGGTAAAACAACCGAAGTTGATTACATTACCGGCACCCTACTTAAGGCAGCAACATCACTTAAGCTTGAACTTAAAATGCACCAAGCCTTATACAAAGCCGTTAAAGAGGCCGAACAACACGGGTAGCGACTTCTATTCGTTGCTGCTGTTGTAGTAAGTTTAGAAGTAAAATAACCCTTTCATCGCCCTGCTGACTGGCAAAAATGGCTTTTAAGCCTTTAAAAGGGCCTTCATCAATCAGCACCTGATTACCGACTTTAAACAGCTTTTCAGGTGTTGGTTGAATACGCTGTTTTAACTGGGCTATTAAACGGGTAGGAATTTTTACTGGCGAACAGCCAAAAGCCAGCAGTTTTAACACCCCACGGGTTGAACGAATCGGCCGCCAATTGTCTGCCACATCGCTTAATTGAATGAATAAATAATAAGGAAAGAGGGGTTCTTCCACTAGTTTTAACTTACCTGCCCGTATTTTTTCAACTTCTATAGAAGGATGAAAAACTTCAAAACCTTGGTTCTGTAAATTTTCGGCAGCACGAAAAGATTCTTTCGCCTTGCACTGAATCACATACCAACTGCGCTCTGTCATGCCATTCCTCCAAAAACTTAAGGCGCTACCTTAATACCCAGCCTTGCAAGCTGCAACAAGTTATCAGCTTTGCAGCGACTAGGGTTATACTAGTCACCATAATTCTATATTTTTAGTTAATAGGAGTTTTTATGCCATCGTTTGATGTGGTTTCAGAACTAGATAAACACCAAGTCACCAACGCAGTTGATCAGGCTAACCGTCTAGTCGGTAACCGCTTTGATTTTAAAGGTGTGGATGCACGTTTTGAGCTAACCAGCAAAAATGAAGTCATTCTTCATGCTGAAGCAGAATTCCAAGTTAAGCAAATGCTAGAAATTCTACAAGCCGAGCTGATTCGTAAAGGCATTGATGCAGCCTGCATGGAAGAAGGCAAAGTAGAAGAAGCCAACAAAACAGCGCGTATGCCCGTTAAATTGCGTGAAGGCATAGAAACTGAACTGGCTAAAAAAATTGTTAAAATGATTAAAGACGCCAAGTTAAAAGTGCAAGCACAAATTCAAGGCGAACAAGTGCGTGTTACAGGTAAAAAGCGTGACGACCTACAAGAAGTGATGGCGTTATTGCGGGGTGCCGACTTAGAAATGCCCCTGCAATACATTAACTTTCGCGACTAATGTTGGTTGGAATTGGTACCGACCTTGCAAAAATAGAACGCTTTGCGGCTATTTTAGAAAGGCGAGCCACAGCCATTACACGCCGCCTACTAACGGCCAATGAACAAGCCGCCATGCAACAAGCGGCAAGTAAACCTGCATTTTTAGCCAAGCGTTTTGCTGCCAAAGAAGCATTACTGAAAGCCTTAGGTACTGGTTTGCGGCACGGTCTAAGCTGGCAAGACATGGAAGTCAGTAATGATGCACTAGGTAAACCTGTCATGCAGCTAAGCGGTAAAGCAGCAGAACTTGCCACCGCCAAGGGCGTTACCAACATTCACCTTTCCATTACCGACGAAAAAGAAATGGCTTTAGCCTTTGTGGTGCTAGAAAGCTTACCAACAACAAAACCTTAATAAAAAAATCGTAAAAAAAAGGCCGTTAAATTAATTTAGCGGCCTTTTGCTTTTCTTAAGGTGTTACTTTTTTCTATAACCTAGGGTTCAAAATCACCCAACTTCTTTTCCACAAGCTTATGCTGTAACTGAACATAATCAGGCATACCGTCTTTGTAAGGAGGGTAATCTTCGCCTTGAATCAGTGGAATAAAGTAGTTACGGCCAAGCTCACTAATGCCAAAACCATCGGGCGTAATGTAATCACGCGGCATAAACTTTTCAGCATTGGCAATTTCAGACAAGGGCGCTTCACCAATTTCCCAAGCATAAGGGCTTTCGCTGGTGCGAATAATGGCAGGCATAACCGAAGTTTTACCGGCTAGGGCAAATTCAACCGCCGCTTTACCCACGGCATAAGCTTGCTGAACATCGGTTGCAGAAGCTAGGTGACGGGCTGAACGCTGGAGGTAATCTGCCACTGCCCAGTGGTATTTATAACCCAAATCTTGCTTTACCATACCGGCCAAAGACGGTGCAACGCCGCCTAATTGCTTGTGGCCAAAAGCGTCGGTAGTGCCGGCATCGGCTAAAAAGCTGCCGTCGGAATAACGTGCGCCTTCTGAAACCACAATAACGCAGTAGCCGTATTTTTTAACGCAATCATCAATGCGCGCCATCACAATCGCACGATCAAACGGAATTTCAGGGAAGATAATTAAATGCGGTGCAGACCCTTCACCTTCGCCTGCCAAGCCACCCGCGCCAGCTATCCAGCCCGCATGGCGACCCATCACTTCAAGAATAAAAACTTTAGTTGAAGTGGCGCTCATGGACTGAATGTCCATCGCTGCTTCTTTAGTAGAAACGGCTATGTATTTAGCAACCGAACCAAAACCTGGGCAGTTATCAGTAATGGGCAGGTCATTATCAACCGTTTTGGGAATGTGGATTGCTTTTAGTGGGTAGCCAATGGATTCAGCAAGCTGAGCAATTTTTAAGCAAGTATCAGCAGAATCATTGCCCCCGTTATAAAAGAAATAACCAATGTTGTGTGCCTTAAATATTGCAATTAAACGCTCGTATTGCGCACGGTGCGTTTCTACATCTTTTAATTTATAACGGCAAGAACCAAAAGCACCACCTGGGGTATGACGCAAAGCGGCAACGGTTTCATCAGCTAAAGTGGCAGTATCAATCAGCTCTTCCGTTAAAGCGCCAAGAATACCGTTACGGCCAGCATAAACAGTACCAATGGTATCGCTGTGCTGGCGTGCAGTTTCAATAACACCACATGCACTTGCGTTAATTACAGCTGTTACACCACCAGACTGGGCATAAAAAGCGTTTTGCTTGCTCATCGTTAGAAAAGCTCCTGCTCGGTTAATAATAATTAGTAATTATGGTTATAAAATAGTGGCTATTCTACCGGAACTAATGCACCTATGCCTAATCACTTGCACTGGAAAACACATTTTCAGCCTAAGCAGTGGTAAACTTATTACTTTTAAACTGGGTAAAATGAGTTCAACTATGCACTTACACTTTTTAGGTATTTGTGGCACTTTTATGGGTTCTTTAGCAATTTTAGCCAGTGAAATGGGGCATAGCGTCAGCGGTTCAGACCAGCAAGTTTACCCACCCATGAGCGACCAACTGCTGGCTGCTGGCATTCATCTACACGAAGGCTTTGATTACAACCCAGCCGATTTTAAACCTGATTTAGTGATAGTTGGCAATGTGATGCGCCGTGGTTTGCCGTGCGTAGAAGCCCTGTTAAATTCAAGCCTAGCCTACACTTCTGGCCCCCAATGGCTGCACGATAATTTATTGCGTGGCCAAGAAGACCAAGCACAACGCTGGGTATTAGCCGTGGCAGGCACTCACGGAAAAACCACCACCGCCAGCATGTTGGCTTGGATACTAGAGGATGCTGACATGGCACCGGGGTTTTTAATTGGCGGTGTGCCAGCCAATTTTGGTGTGCCAGCAAGGCTAGGTAGCTCTATTTTCTTTGTGATTGAAGCCGATGAATACGACACGGCTTTTTTTGATAAACGCTCTAAGTTTGTTCATTATGCACCCCGTACCCTAGTGCTTAATAACCTTGAATTTGACCATGCTGATATTTTCCCTAACCTTGCCGCCATTCAAACCCAATTTCACCACCTTATGCGTTTATTGCCGACCAATGGCCGGGTTATTTACCCAGCGGCAGACGCAGCACTTAACACCGTTATTAACCAAGGCTGCTGGAGTGAAAGTGAAACCCTAGGCAGCAGCAGCGCCGATTGGCAGGCGGTAAAAAACGATGCGGCAGGGTCACGCTTTGACGTTTACTTAAAAGGTGACTACCTAGGCGAAGTGAATTGGACGCTTACCGGCGAACACAACATTAACAACGCTTTAGCAGCCATTGCCGCGGCAATGCATGTGGGCGTTCAACCTAGCCAAGCCGTTGGTGCATTGAATGGCTTTTTAAGTGTTAAACGCCGCATGGAATTATTAGGCGAAGTGGCAGGCATCAGGGTTTACGATGATTTTGCTCACCACCCAACCGCCATAGCAACTACCTTAGAGGGTGCACGCCCCTTGTGTAAAGGGCGCTTAATTGCCGTTATTGAACCCCGTTCAAACACCATGCAGCTGGGCACTTTACGTGCAGCCTTGCCAAACAGCGTTGCACAGGCCGATGCCGTTTTTTGGTACCAGTCACCCAAAATGAGCTGGTCGCCTAGCGAGCTAAACCTAGGCCAATCGTTTACTGATTTAGCCGAACTTAAAGCGGCCTTGCTTGCCGAAGTAAAACCCAATGATTGGGTCGTTATTATGAGTAATGGCAGCTTTAGTGGTTTACACCAAGAAATTATGCAGGCATTAACAACTAGGGCAGCAGAAGAATGAGCACAAGCAAGCAGCAAGAAGGCCAACAAACTAACCCGCAAAAAAGAGTTACTCTAGCCATTACCGGCGCTACAGGCGTGCAATATGGCCTGCGTTTATTAGAATGCCTACTTGCAAAAAACTGTGCGGTTGATTTGCTTATTTCCAAAGCAGCCCACCTAGTTATAGAAGTTGAAACACCTGAAAAACTACCAGCCAATGCAGAAAAGTTAACCCAGCAGCTGAATGAGCGTTATGCCCACCTAGCTGGAAAAGTTACAGCCTATGGCCGTGAAGACTGGTTTGCACCGGCAGCTTCAGGCTCTGGCGCAGCTTCTAGCATGGTGGTTTGCCCTTGTTCAGGCGGCACGCTTTCTGCACTAGCAACCGGTGCTAGTAATAATTTGATTGAACGGGCAGGTGATGTGGCGCTAAAAGAGCGCCGCCAGCTAATTCTAGTGACCCGTGAAATGCCGCTGCACCAAATTCACCTAGAACACATGCTAAAACTTGCCCAAATGGGCGCAGTCATTATGCCTGCCAGCCCAGGCTTTTATCACCAGCCCAAAAGTGTTGATGATTTAATTGATTTTGTGGTTGCCAGAGTGATGGACCATTTAGGGTTAGATCAGCAGCTAATAGCTAAATGGGGTGAGTTGTAAGCTTAACGGGGAATTAGAAATCAACGCGTTAAATCATCGACCACTCGCTCGCTTAGCGAGTGGTAACAGCTGCTTGCTATGCGGGCTTGAAACTCAGAAACCTGCTCGCCTGCTCGCAATTCTAAAGGCGTTATGCTGACATCAAGCGGGCCAACATCACAAACCAGTGCCTGCAATAAATTATGGTATAGCCGAGTTCTTAATACTAATGAGCCATTAATGGTGGTATTGGGCGTTAGCAACAACAAAGTTTGCCTATCGTAACGGTAAGCCTCATCGCCTGTACGGCAATTACTTTGACAAATAGTACTGGCTTCAAAAATAAACTTTTTAGCCAGCCTTCCCCCTAATTCTTGCTCTATTTCTGGGTATTGATGCAACTCTACTAATAATAAAGACAACGGTTTTTTAGTTAACCTAGACCGGCTAACCTCCGCATTTAAGCGCTCATTTAAATGGCGGGCATTAAAAAACCCCGTTTCTTTATCAATGCCTATCAAGCTATCTAGCTTTTTTATTTCAATTTTACTACGAAGAATATAAATCCAAGCAATGAGTATCAATAACAAAAAATAGCTTACAAAAATAACTATTTGATCAAAGGGTTGATCAAATAGCCTTAGGTAAATAAAGCCCACCAATAGAAAAAAATTAAACACTAACGAAGCGCTAGTTGGTAATAAATAAAAGGCAAGTAAAGGATAACAAAGGCCAAACCAATACCACTGGTCAATATGACTGAGTGTTTCAGGCTGAAATAATAAAAAAACACCCAGCATAAACAAAGCCAGTAGAGCAGCAGGGTCATTTTTAAACTGGCTAGCCGCTTGCCAACGCCACAGCGCCAGCGCAAAAAAAATGGGGGTCAGTAATGTGGGTAGTAAAATAGCTTGGTAATAACTCGATAAGTAAAAATGCACCGCCAAAGCACTTAAACCCACACCTAAAGCTAGGTAAAGGCTTGCGGCAGCCCTATTTGTTTGGTAACTAACAGGGCTATTCATTGCTTTACCTCCAAAAACTGACCACCAATACCTGGATTCAAATAATCGGCTAGGGGCTGCCCTTCTTTTGCTAATTGGGCTATAAACGTTAAGTTTGGGAACTGGGCGGTAAGCGCTTTTTCTCGTGCTTTTAGTGCTTTAATTGTAGCCAAGGGCAGTAAAGCTGCAAGGCAGTCATCACTTAAATAATAAACCCCTTCATAAGGCATGAATTGAGCGGCCATTAAATTTGAGTTTTTTAGAGTAAAGCTTTCTTTACTTTTTATATAAATAATACCCAAATACACTGCTTCACGCCTTGCCCTTTCTTGCTCTTTATTTAAATCAAATAAAAATTGCTGGCTATTTAACAGTTGTGTTTTTAAATCACGGTTTAACTGCTTTTTTAATGCTTCACAGTAATTAAAATAAGCCAGATGATTTAAAATTATAAGCAGCGTTACTAGCCAAAAAGTAGTTAAATAAACCGCTCGAAAAACGCCGCTTAATTGCAACATAAGTAACCAATTAACGGTTGCAGAAAAGAATAACACAAACACCAATGCCACCCTAAAAGGCAATAAAGACAAGGCAAGCAGTGGGTAGGCTAAAAAAAGACTCAGGTGCAAAAAAGAATTTTGTTGATCGGTAAAATAAATAAACACTAACGAAGCGAGTGTATAACACGTGAAAAAAATGCGACTTAAAAAAAAGCGCACATTTTTTGACCCACCTTGATCGCTTAAAAGCAACAAGCTAGTCACTAAAAAACCACTGAAGTAAAACAAGGCACTTAACAAGTCACCTTGAAAACTGTACCAGCCGAATAGCAATGCAAAAAAACCGCAAGCAAGCAATTGACACGCAGTCAGCGCGCGCATGGACTCAGATAGTCCCATAACTTAATACAACCTTCAGTAAATATTTTGCGCCGTAAAGCGGCGTACCCGGTCTTTTACACTTTATAGTTGCCCTAACTTGGCTGACCTCACCATCCCTTGGCAAAAGTATTGTAACCTAATGTTACCTCTTTAGGAAATCAACCGAATCAATTCTAGGGCTAGGGTAACGTCTTTAGCTTGCGTATAATGAAAGAAAACTAAACACTAGTTAGCTTGGCATTAAAAGAAAATACATAAAAGACACAAAATGAAGAGTACACAAATGAATATCGCTGAGTACATGCAATCTTTAGGCAAGCAAGCAAGAGACGCTTCACGGTTTTTAGCTCAGGCAACAACAGAAGTAAAAAATGCAGCCTTATTAGCAACAGCTGAAGCTTTGAATAATCGACGCGCTGAATTATTAGCAGCCAATGATGAAGACATGAAAGCAGGTGCAGCACACCAACTTGATACCGCTTTATTAGATAGGTTAGAACTTAATTCTGACCGCATTGATGCCATGATTGAAGGCTTGCGCCAAGTTGCTGCCTTGCCTGACCCAGTGGGTGAAATAACCGACATGAGTTACCGCCCCAGTGGCATTCAGGT
>CANQLY010000093.1 GCA_947624795.1 uncultured Marinospirillum sp. | reverse complement strand
AAACCAGCTGCTAAGCCTGCAGCCCCAGCAAAGCCAGTGGCAGCACCTCCTGCGGTTGCTGCTAAAGCGCCTGCACGTAAAGAGCAAGTGGCTGATACTACGGTGCGTGTTGACACTTCTCGCCTTGATGAAATTATGAACATGGTGGGCGAGTTGGTTCTAGTGCGTAACCGCTTGGTTCGTCTAGGTTCTGATAGTGCCGATGCTGAGCTAGCAAAAGCAGTAGGTAACCTAGATGTAGTTACTGCTGACTTGCAAAGTTCAGTAATGAAAACGCGTATGCAGCCCATTAAAAAGGTGTTTGGTCGCTTCCCAAGAATTATTCGCGATTTATCCCGCTCCATGAAAAAAGAAATGGTTCTGGAAATGATCGGTGAAGATACCGACCTAGATAAAAACCTAGTAGAAGCGCTAGCCGACCCCTTGGTTCACTTAGTTCGTAACTCTGCAGATCATGGTATAGAAATGCCAGATGTGCGTGAAAAAAATGGCAAAGATCGTGTAGGTAAGGTCATTCTATCTGCCGAGCAAGAAGGTGATCATATTCTGCTAACCATCGCTGATGATGGTGCTGGTATGGACCCTGAAGTGCTCAAACGTAAAGCAGTAGAAAAGGGTCAGTTAGATCAAGATGCAGCCGACCGACTCACCGATCAAGAAGCATTTAACTTAATTTTTGCAGCAGGCCTTACCACGAAAGAAGTTGCATCCGATGTTTCTGGTCGCGGTGTAGGTATGGACGTTGTAAAAACAAAGATTTCACAGCTCAATGGTACATTGAACGTTTGGTCAGAGTTGGGTAAAGGTAGTAAAATCATTATTAAAGTGCCTCTAACACTTGCAATAATGCCAACCCTTATGATTAAGCTGCAAGATCAAACTTTTGCGTTACCTTTGGTTAACGTCAATGAGATTTTCCAGTTAGATGTATCACGTGCAAACAAGATAGATGGTCATGAGGTCATTATTATCCGTGACCGAACCTTGCCACTCTTCTACCTACGCCGTTGGTTAGTTAGAGATCCTGCTAAACGCGAGATTTCTAAAGAAGAAATGAAAGAAGCACACGTAGTTGTGGTTGCTATAGGTAATCAGCAGGTAGGCTTTGTGGTTGATGACTTAATTGGTCAGGAAGAAGTGGTTATTAAGCCCTTGGGGACTATGCTGCATGGCACCCCAGGTTTAGCTGGTGCAACCATAACTGGTGATGGCCGTATAGCTTTAATACTCGATATTCCGGGCTTGTTGAATCATTATACAGGTCGTCGCTGAGTTGGTTATGAATAGGTTTGGGAGATAAAAATGCCAATCACCGTTCTGGTGGTTGATGATTCAGGTTTTTTTAGGCGCCGGGTGTGTGAACTATTAGAAACAGACCCACGTTTAAAGGTCATAGGAACTGCTTCTAATGGCCGTGAAGCTGTTGATAAAACGCTTGAACTAAAACCCGATGTCATCACTATGGATTATGAAATGCCGGTTATGGATGGTATTTCTGCGGTTCGTGAAATCATGGCAAAGCAACCAACGCCTGTATTAATGTTTTCCTCGCTAACCCATGAAGGCGCAAGGGTAACATTGGATGCTTTGGAAGCTGGTGCTGTTGATTATCTGCCAAAAAACTTTGAAGATATATCACGCAATACAGAAAAAATGGCTTATACGCTCTGTGAGCGTGTATTGACCGTTGCTAAAAGTGGTGGCAGGCAAGTTAGATCAAAGTTACTAAAATCTGCCTCTGCATTGGCAACACGGCCTACTGAAAGTGCTGCAAGTAAAGCTTTGCCGCTAAGAAGTCCATCTGAAATAGAGGGTCGGTTAAGTCTTACTGAGCGCATTGCTGCAAGGCGTGAAGATGCAAGAAAAAGCCAGCAGCAACTTCAAGCTGAGCGTGCGGCTGCCAAGGCAAACCTTGCACCTGCTCCTAAGCCTAAACCGAAGCCTCGTCATTTTTCTTTATTGATGATTGGCACCTCAACTGGTGGGCCAATGGCATTGCAAACAGTGCTAACCCATTTGCCTGCTAATTTTCCTGCGCCCATCGTGTTAATTCAGCACATGCCCTCTACTTTTACAGGTGCTTTTGCTGAAAGGTTAAACAGCCTTTGTAAAATTGAGGTCAGAGAAGCTAAGGACGGTGATCAGTTAAGGCCTGGTTTGGCTTTGCTTGCTCCAGGTGGTAAGCAGATGATGATTGATAAACGTGGTGGTGGCACCGTCAGAATTTTAGACGGTGATGAGCGCTTAAATTACAAGCCTTGTGTTGATGTGACTTTTGGTTCAGGTGCCAAAGTTTACCCAGGTAAAGTGCTGGGTGTTATTTTAACTGGCATGGGTTCAGATGGTAAGGAAGGCGCTCGCCTACTCAAAGACTCAGGCTCTGTCGTTTGGGCGCAAGATGAAGTTAGTTCAGTTATTTATGGCATGCCAATGGCCATTGCTAAAGCCGGGTTAGCTGATGAAATTATTAACCTTGCTGATGTTTCCGATAAGTTAATTAGTGATGTCACCTAGTTTTTGGTGGCAAATTAGGAGTTAAATCAGGTATGCATGTCTGGGCAGTCGCTAACCAAAAGGGTGGTGTTGGCAAAACAACAACAGCAGTGACGCTCGGTGGCATTCTTGCAGACCGTGGTCATCAAGTTTTGTTGCTTGATTTAGATCCCCACGGCTCATTAACCAGTTATTTTAAATACGATCCAGACACGATTGAAAAGAGTGTTTACGACCTTTTTCAGCACAAACAACTCCCTGAATCTTTGCCAGCAAGTTTGTTGCTAGATACCAGTCATGACCGTATAAAGTTAATGGCAGCATCAACAGCTTTGGCAACGTTAGAGCGCCAGATGAGTGGTAAGGGTGGCATGGGGCTAGTTGTTGCTAAGTCTTTGGCTCAGTTATGGAATCGTTTTGATTACGTGTTAATTGACAGTCCGCCGGTTTTAGGTTTATTAATGATTAATGCCTTAGCCGCTTGTGAGCAGTTAGTTGTTCCTGTGCAGACAGAGTTCTTAGCCATAAAAGGTTTAGAGCGGATGATGCGTACTTTAAAAATGATTAACCGAGCACGCAAGCAAGCACTTCCTTACACTGTGGTGCCTACGCTCTATGATCGGCGAACTCAGGCGTCTATTCAAAGCCTTCGCTTGTTACGCAATACTTACGGCGAGGTTATTTGGCATTCAATGGTGCCCGTTGACACTAAGTTTCGTGATGCAAGTGTTGTGGGTATGCCTGCTTCAATGCTTGATCCTGATTGCCGTGGGGTGCATGCTTACACTGTATTATTAAAGTTCTTACAAGAAAAAGAAGCCGAGTTACGTAAGCAAGGTATGCTTGGTAAGGAAGGTAACTAATGAATTGGCACGATACTCCTCAGCAAGCAATGGAAGATTATTTAGATGCATTGCTGCATGAAGATTTATTAGAAGAACCGTCTATAGAGCCGCTAAAAATACCCAGTGAATCTCAGGCATCTAGGTTAGCCGATGCGTTTTCAGGTGGTGGATTTAATGAAGAACCGCGTGAAGAATCGTTGCAGGCAAGGCAGCTAAGTGAATCAATGCTACAGTTTAGGCAAGTGCAACAGTCACCTGCTGAAAACCAAGGGCTGCCTTTAAAACTAGATGAGCCTTTTACTAATTCTCAAGTTATTTTACCCAATATAAGCTTACCTACTGCCGAACCGATTGCTGACCCTTTAGTAGAAACTTTGGCTGATGTTGTACAGAAAATTGAAACGGCTCAGGCTTTAAAAAGTCAAATTGAAACACTTGAAGAACAAGCAGTCGATGAGCCTGAAACGCAGTTAGAATCGCTAGTTGAAGAACAGCAGCTAGAAGAAGCTGTTAAAGAGCAAATAGCAGAAGAACAGCTTGAAGAACAGCTAGCTGAAGAAGCGTTTGAAGAAGCAGAAGCGTTTGAAGCAGCAGAAGCGCAAGTTGAAGAAGAGCTGCAAGAGTGGCCAGAAGAACTTCAAGAAGAATACACGCATGAAGTAGCACCTTTGGTTGAACAAACCACTGAAAATGCTGCCAAAGAAACGCTAGAAGAGGCAGTAGAGGCAGTAGAGGCAGTAGCAGGCCAACCGCCTTCGCCTCCTGGCTGGAAAGATGGCCGTCCTGTATGGGCGCAAGAGCGTTTTGAATGCTTGTTATTTAAAGTTAAAGGTTTAACACTAGCCGTGCCGTTAGCAGAGCTAGGTGGTATTATTAAAATTGAGAAGCAGCCAACCCCATTATTTGGCCAGCCTGATTGGTTTCTTGGAATTTTACGCAATAACAAAATGAATGTATCCATGGTTGATACAGCTCAGTGGGTTTTGCCACCGGCTTTAATTAAAAAAGACCAAGAACCCTACAAATTAGTTATTCGTATTCATAACAGTGCTTGGGGTTTGGCTTGCGATGCCGTGGATCGCTCCATCTCTTTGCAGCCAGAACAAGTGCGCTGGCGTACATCTTTAGGTAAGCGCCCTTGGTTAGCCGGTACTGTAATAGAGTATATGTGCGCTTTAATTGATGCTGCTGCTTTTGACCGTTTGCTAAAAGAAGGTCATGGTGATTTAGAGCCTGCAGATTTAAAAGCCCTTAAAAAATTAAATAATTAAGAAAACTATTTAGTATCAAGAAGAGATGATTACCTAGGCACTATTTTTGTTATCCTAGGTGTATTAGCATTAACGCCAATGGGTGTTCCCCAAATATGAACGAAAGGATTGAACCATGTCTAGCCCACAAAAATTTCAGGCTGAAAGCGCCTCTGATTTGGTACTTCAGTACGTAACTTTTCGCCTTGCACAAGAAACTTATGGCATCAATGTCATGATGGTTCAAGAGGTGCTTCGCTATTCAGAAATCGCTCCTGTTCCTGGTGCACCTGATTATGTATTAGGCATTATTAACTTGCGTGGTAACGTAGTCACTGTAATAGACACACGTCAGCGTTTTGGTTTGCCAGCAAGCGATGTTAGTGATTCAACACGCATCATGATTATTGAAGCAGACCAGCAAGTCGTCGGTATTATGGTTGATTCAGTCGCCGAAGTGGTTTATCTAAAGCAGTCAGAAATTGAAACTGCACCCAATGTTGGCAATGAAGAAAGCGCCAAGTTCATTCAGGGTGTGTGCAATAAGAACAACGAGCTACTTATTTTGGTTGAACTAAACAAGCTAATGTCAGAAGAAGAATGGTCTGAACTGGCGGCTATCTAATGATCTTACCTACGATTGGCTGGTTTGAGGTAGTCATATTCTTGTTAGCCACTCTGGGTTTGGGTACCTCGTTGGTGTGTTTTTCACATATCCGTAAGTTAAATAAAAAACTGGGTGATTTGCGTAGAGAAACACACTTATTGGTTAAAGCATTAAGAAACGAAACTCATGCAATGGGCAGTGGCGCTATCGGTGTAGGGCAGCGCTTGGTTGAGGTAGAAAAACGCCTCAATTCAACTATGGAGAGACAAATGGAATTTGAACAACGTGACCCGGGCAGTCTTCCTTATGCCTATGCTGTGCGTTTAGTTGAAATGGGCGCAACAGCAGAAGACCTGATTAATAACTGTGGTTTGGCACGTGTTGAAGCTGAGTTAATTACTTTGGTTCACTCTGAATTGAAAACAAAAAAAGACGAGCCTTATAAAGAAGAGCGTTATGCACTTAACTAACCCATTTGCAGCTTATTGTTAGCTTTTTTTGCTGTTGGTTTTGTCGCGTAAAGTATCTAAGTCATAAACAAAAGCCAAAACTTCAGCAATCGCTAAATAAAGCAACTCAGGTATTTCATCACCTAAATCTAAGTGAGCTAAAGCGGCAGCCAGTTCAGGGTCTTCATGAACAGGTATGCCGTGCTCCTCTGCTATTGCCATAATTCTTTCTGCTGTTTCAGCGCAACCCTTAGCCGTTAGGCGAGGGGCACCTAGCCCGTCGTATTGTAAAGCCACTGCACGTTTTGGGCGTGCAAAACTATTTTTATTTAATCGCATATTAAATCCGTGTATCAATAATTTGTTGGTTATTCGTTGCTTTTGCAACGGGTGGCGGTGTGCCTAAATAGCAGGCAACTTCATCAACATCAGCCCCTAATCGCCTTAAACGTGCGGCAAGTAATTCTGCTTGATCTTTAATGGGCTTAAACGACGTTTCAGTTTCTATCCAAACGCTGGCTTTTAATGTTTCACCTTTAAGGCGTAGCAGGGTATGAATTTTCCCCCAGTTAGCTAAGGTAAAGCCTAGCTGCACTTCCCAGCTGCGTGTTTTTCTTTCCATTTCTTCTAATGCTGCTTCTGCATCTTTTTCTTCTATCCAATGGCGTATTTCTAATTGGGCTTGAAACCAATCCCCACGCACCGAATAGGGTAAATCTAGCTGTATTATTTGTGCCGGTTGCCCCCGGTCATAAGCGGCTTGTGTGGCTTGTAGGCTGCTTTGTTGCAATACCTGAATGCGTGATTCAGCACTTTGAACTTGTTGTGCTAACTGCTTTAGTAGCTGTTGTTGTGGTGGCGTATTGTTTGAATTTGCTAAGCCTTCCCTTAATAGCCCGCTTGCCTGTTGTAATAATAACTTTAAATCACCGCCCGCTGGGTTGGTTTGTATACCACGCAGCATATTCGACTCTAAAAGTAAGCCGCTAAAAGGAATGAATTGCTCTAAGCTTTTAGCTGAGGGCGGTGTATTGCCTTGGGGTATTAAGCTAAGTGCTGCCGTTAACTGGTTGCTTAGGTTCACTAACGTTTTATTTGAAGCCGTTGCCGCAGGGTTAGCTGGTTGACTGGCAGGTTGATCAGCACCTTTAATGGCATTAGCCGGTGTGCCTGTGGCTGCAGGTAAACCGCTGGCCGGTGTTATTTGCCTGACTAGCTGGATTAATTGTTGCATTGCTTGAGCTAAAGGTGCTTGCCTAGGTAAAGCAAAGCGTAGCTGAGTACTGGCGCTGGCTAAGAGTGTTTGCAGGGTGTTTGGGTGAGCCGTCACTGTTTTAATGTTGCTTGGCACGGCGGTAAGCGGCAGTTTAAGTTGATCTAGGGCTTGCGAGGCTTCTTTGGTTAAGGTGCGAATTTCTAGTTCACCTTGGGCTGTTTTACTTAGGTGAACTTGGCTAGCGGCGGGTAAAGGTTGGTTTGAATTTACATTCACCTGCTGACCTGAACTGAGTTGCAGCTTGGTGGTATAACCCTGCCCATTAGCCGCTGGCTGGCTTGTTAATACTTCAGCACGGGTGGCTTGGCCTGCTTGCAGGGGTAACGTTTGCCCCTGAGGTAATTGCACCTTAACAGCAGGAAGCTGGCTGATTAGGTGGTTGGCTGTTTGTTGAATGCTGGCTTGTGGTGCAGGCCGTGCTTCCACTTGGTTTTCAGAGCGGCCTGTCAGTTGCAGCTGCTGGCCTTCAGGCATGGGTTTGTCGGCAATTAAGTTCAGTTGCTGCCCATTACCAAGTTGCACTTGTATTCGATGCCCCTGCCCTTGGGGTAGTGCTTCACTTGCTTTTACTTGCCCCATTACAATCTGCCCTTGGGCAAGCACTGAACGGCCTTCGGTTTGCAAGGTGGTGGGGCCACTGAGTGCATTGCGTAATAAAGCCCCAGCGCTGCTTAAAAGGGTTTGTAAGCTGGCCGGTGGCGTAGGTGGTGTTGATGCGGCAGGCGCTACCGTGCTGCTGGGTACTGCGGTTAAGGGCTGTTTTAGCTGATCTAGGGCTTGCGAGGCTTCTTTGGTTAAGGGGCGAACTTCCAGTTCACCTTGGGCTGTTTTGCTTAGGTGAACTTGGCTAGCGGCGGGTAAAGGCTGGCTTGAATTTACATTCACCTGCTGGCCTGAACTGAGTTGCAGCTTGGTGGTATAACCCTGCCCATTGGCCGCAGGCTGGCTGGTTAATACTTCGGCACGGGTGGCTTGGCCAGGCTGCAAAGGCAAGG